>JBCCNJ010000066.1:0-23765 GCA_039025905.1 Pseudomonadota bacterium
GCGCTGCTTAAATCGTATGTGATCCCAATCGATATCCAGATCCAGAACAGATTCTGTCAGCTCGGGTAGATCAGTAGGACTAAAAAGATCAACGCCTGTACAGTCTACATAGAGCATAATGCCGGCAGGATCCTTCACGTGCCCTGAGTGCTCTATGGCCTTCTCTTCACAGTGCGATCTCTCCCCCGCCGTGTAGGGGGATGGATCGATATGCTCAATTGGCGCGGAGCATACCAGGCTTGGTAGCACCGTGAGCATGATCAGGAAGGCGGTAAAGAGGCGTCTCATAGTCTCAATGCTAGAACATGTTTGAAGGTTCATAAAGTGAAAAGTGAAGCCCTCGCGATAGTTGACCCGCGGCTAAACCGGGGTCCGAGCCTGTCGCTACGAGCCGGGATTTTCATAGATATTCCACTAACGTATTGTGCCGGGCTGTAGTATAGCCAGCGCGCTTTGGGTGAGTTGACGCATCTTAGGTTTGCTTTTTGTTAGCCTGCCAATCACGCTCATTCCCTGAAAACAAGACAGTAAGTGCATAGCAGTGTCGTTTGCGTCCAGTGCTCTCTCGATCGTGCCTTCCTGCTGTCCTCGCTGGATCAGTTTCGACAAGGCTTTGTGTATTCGCTGCATGCCGGACCAGACCGTTTTGCTGATATCGAGATCGGAGGTGCCGAGTTCGGTAGCTGTGTTCGTCAATAGACAGCCAATCAGTTGATCTGTGCTAAGCGGTTCGAAAGCGGAGACAAAAAAGCCCTCAATCGCGCTGACGGCTTCTCCTTCGCCTAGATGCGTTGCGACTCTTTCACCGACGACGGATTCGTTATATTGCTGAAGGCAGCGAATGAACAGCGCTTTTTTACTATCAAACCGATTGTAGAAGCTGCCGGGTTTGAGACCGGTGGTGGATAGCAGCTGAGACATTCCGGTACCGGTATAACCCTGGCTCCAAAACAAGTGCATGGCCTGATGTACGACCTCTGATTCGCTGTAGTTTTGCGGCCTAGGCATGGATGCTCGATCTAATCTCCCTCTCCAAACAAGGTGCTCTAGGCGTTGTTTGGAGACAATTTCTTGACTGGTGTGATTAAGTTTACTATAAATGAATGATCATTCAAAAACCTTGCTTTCATCACGCTTCCTTACACACTAATTCACTAGGGTTCTATCATGGCGCACTCAACAGAGCAGTCTCGCTACACCAAACAATACAAAGAGATTCACGGCAGCCGCATGGCTTACATCGATGAGGGTTCGGGTGATCCCATCGTATTTTTACATGGCAATCCAACCTCATCCTTTCTGTGGCGTAATATCATGCCATATATGGAGGGCAAGGGCCGGTTGATTGCTCCCGATCTTATTGGCATGGGCGACTCGGCAAAGTTGGAAAACAGCGGTCCGGATCGTTACACCTACGTAGAGCATCGCAAGTATCTGTACGCACTGTTGGAGGAATTGGGTGTCACCTCCAATGTAACATTAGTGATACACGACTGGGGCTCAGCGTTAGGTTTCAATTGGGCGCACCAAAATCCTGACGCTGTAAAAGGCATTGCGTTTATGGAGGCCATCGTGGCACCAGTGCCCAGCTGGAGCGACTTTCCCGAAGCCGCTGTTGAGGTCTTCAAAGGCTTCAGGTCGCCCGCGGGTGAGGAGATGGTCCTGCAGAACAATATCTTTATCGAAGGGGTCCTGCCGGGCAATATCATCCGAGACTTGACTGAAACGGAGATGAATGAATATCGCAGGCCGTTTCTCAATCCGGGTGAGGATAGGCGACCAACCTTGACCTGGCCCAGGCAGATTCCAATCGAAGGTGAACCTGCGGACGTTGTGCAGATTGTCACAGACTACGGCCAGTGGCTCGCGCAGTCGGATATTCCGAAGCTGTTTGTGAATTGCAAGCCTGGTGCGCTAATTGCTGGTCCCGTTGCAGAGTTTGTCCGCTCCTGGCCAGCGATCACGGAGATAACCGTTCCTGGCATACACTTTGTTCAGGAAGACAGCGCTGACCCGATCGGGGAGGCACTTGTGTCGTGGTTTGATCAGTTAGGTAGCTGAGCTGCTGCTACTTGCCTCGCTGAGGGTATGTTGCGTTCGGTGCTATAGTGGTCCGCCGTAGCCATGAGGAAAGCACCTGCGGTGAAACAAAAAGAGGAAGTACAGCGACGTCGCTATAGCCCGGAAGTCAGACGCGCAATGATCCTGGATGCAGCGGCTGAGATCATCGCCCGCGAGGGCGTTGCACAGGTCTCATTAGAGCGTATCGGGCAGAACGCGGGCGTCAGCAAATCGTTAATGTACAACTACTTCGACAGCTTGACCGAGTTGTTGAAGGAGTTGCTTGATCGCGAGTTGAAGGACTTGCAGCGCGCCCAATACAAGGCCGCCCAGAGCGCTGGCACCTTTGAAGAGCTGGTACGAAACATCACCCATGCGCACTTAAGCTACATCGATGAGCGGGGTTTGATTATTGAACGCCTGCAATCAGAGCCCAGCGTGACAGGCATTCACGACTTTACGCACTATGGCCGAGGCGTAGCGGTTGACTACCTGGCTAACATTGTTCATCAGAATTTTAATATTCCATTAGATGTCGCAAAGGCTGCTACGGATGTGTCTTTTGGCCTACCCAATGCGGCCGGTCAGTATCTGCTGCGCCGAGAAATGGACAGGCAAGCCCTGGAAGATCTCACTGTCACCATGATCATCGGCAGTGTGGTCGCTATTAGAGATGAGTACCAGACTCGCCGACAAAAGCTGAAGCGCTAACGGCATCAATTAATAAACTATTAGTACAATAAGGGCTCCTAAAAGGACTTAAATAAGCCATTAAGGGCCAAAAATATATTACTATTTGACTTTAAGTACAATAATATGATTTGATAAGCCTCATAGGCTGTTTCTCTGCCCGCGGAGCAACGGCATAAGTGTCGATAAATATAAGAACTGAGGCTAGTGATTTGAACAGAATTGCAGCATGTGCCTTTGCCACACTGTCGCTTTTGGCGTGTAGCGAACAGCCAGACCCGGCTAATAATGTCATCGATGGAATCAGTTTCGTTGGTTTAACAGTTTCTGACATCGATCAAAGTGCGGCACTGTACTCTCAAGCAGCAGACCTACGCACCGTCTCAGAAGAAGATGATGCTTACGCATCGATGGAAGCGATAGCGCCGATACTCGATCTCGTAGGCGATGAGAGCATCGGCGTTAAGACCCGCATGTTGCGTTCCAGTAACGCGCAACTGCGCCTGATGCAGTTTGACTCTCCCTCCACGGCGGCCGATCCAGACGGTGCAGTACCCGTTAATGGACCAGGTATTGCCCATGTGTGTTTCCAGGTGGTGGACGATACACAAACCTATCAAAAGCTTTTGGCAGGCGGAGCAACACCTATTGGCGATGCTGAGATGGTGCAACTCAATCCTCGCAATCCCGTGCAGTATGCCTATGCGCTGGATCCAGACGGGATCATGGTTGAGGTGGAGCATATCGATATCACCGAGTTGGAGCTCGACGAGCCGCCAAAGAACAATTACCGCATCAGGCACGTATCTCTTGCGACCCCCGATATTGATCGTGCGGTCGATTTTTATTCGGTATTGCTAAACGATCCCGATCCGCGTCGTGCCGGCACGCTAATCAAACTGTCGGGTGAAAACATCGACAGGGTATCTGGCCTGCCTGATTCGGAGATTGAGATGGCGTGGTTTCAGACGAGGAATCTGGAACTCGAACTCATTCAATACCACAGCCATCCTACAACGCTGCCTGATGCACCGCGACCCGTTAATGCACTCGGATACAACATGATCGTATTCGACGCCCCAGACATTGACGCTGCCCGTACGCGCTTGCTTGAGGCGGGCGGGACGATAGCAAGCGAGGTGGCAGCTATGGATGGCGGTGAAATTCTGTTCGGGCGTGATCCGGACGGCAACCTCTTGGGTTTTCAAAAAGTGGACGCGACCGCACTGGTTTCATCCCAGCATTTTAAAGACAACGGGCTGTAAGGTTTTGCGTACGCGCTTTGCGCATTAAGGAGTAGAGATGTTTGATTTAAGTGACAAGGTTGCTCTAGTAACCGGTGGTAATGGTGGTGTCGGTCTGGCCTATGCTCGAGGCCTGGTGAAGTGTGGCTGCAAAGTGGCTATTTGGGGTCGCAACCAAGAAAAAAATGACTCGGCGATTGCAGAGCTAAGAGAGTTGGGTGGCGATGTAGAAGCGTTTGTTTGCGATGTAACTGACGAAGCGCAGGTCAAAGAAGCCTTCGATAAAACCATTGCCCGTTTCGGCAAGGTCGACTCCTGCTTCGCCAATGCGGGCGGTGGCGGATTTCGCGGCTTAAGCCATACCACCGACCGTCAGTCGTGGCTGGATACGGTGGATCTAAACCTAATGAGTGTGGTGCAGACATGGTCGCCCGTGACAGAACATCTACTGGAGAGAAAATCCGGGGGAAACCTCATTGTCACCTCTTCGGTGGCTGCGTTGGTGGGTACTGCCGGCGCGGCGGGCTACTCGGCCACTAAAGCATCGGTACTCGGTCTTGTTCAGGCGCTGGCTGTGGAGCTGGGCCACGCTGGAATCCGAGCCAACGCGATTCTGCCGGGCTTCATCGAAACCGAAATGTCCTTGCAAACGCCCCAAGCCTTTCAGGATGCCTGTAGGCGCCGATCAACCATTGGCCGCATTGGCGAACTGGAGGATATGGAGGGTATCGCCGTATACCTTGCGTCGGATCACAGCGATTTTATGAATGGGCAGAGTCTGGTGCTCGATGGTGGGCACACCATCCACCCCATGTAAAAGAAGAATGAGACTAGTGAATACAGTGTCTTTCATTTTCGGATATTCAGTCTAGATGTTGGCTCGTCTCGCGCATTGGTTGTTTGTAGCGGTTATCTTGCTGGTTGCTATCTATCTGACAGCGCTGGGTGGATTTCTAGTTTATCTAGGTGGCAGCCTCTATTACCTGCTTGCCGGTATCGTCGGCATCGCCATTGCTGTCTACCTGATTCGCGGCAGACTGATCGCACTGCAGCTGTATGGAGCATTGCTGGCTGTGACATTGGTCTGGTCAGTGTTTGAGGCGGAGCTAGATCTGCTCGCCTTATTGCCCCGCCTTGCGACCTGGCTCGGCTTGGGTCTGTGGTTTCTAACTCCCTGGTACCGTGCCAGTCTGCTTGAATCGGAGCGTGAGCGCTTATCGCGTGTCCGATACTGGTTCTCCGTGCCCGCTTTTGCCACGGCAGCGCTACTCGTGGTTGCCGCGAGCACCGGTTATAGCGTGCACGGCAGTGGCACGATCCGCACAGCGCCCGATACACCAGCGGTTACGGATTGGCGCCATTATGGCAACACAGTAGGCGGCACACGTTTTGCCGAACTCGAGCAGATCAATACAGACACTGTGCAGAACCTGGAGGAAGCCTGGCGTTTCCGCACTGGCATTGAAGACGATTTCAAAATGACGCCACTGCAAGTAGGTGAGCTGTTGTATTTGTGCGGGGCGAAGAACGTCATGATTGCTGTCGACGTCGATTCGGGGGCCGAGGTGTGGCGGCACGATCCTGAGGCTGTATCGCCCGCCGATCATCAGTATGCACGCACCTGTCGCGGCCTTAGCTACTACGAAGCCGCCGCTGATTATAGCGGTGAATGTCCTCGCCGAATTGTGACGAGCACTATCGATGCCAGATTGCTGGCCGTGGATGCTCAAACCGGTGAACGCTGCGACAGCTTTGGCGAAGGTGGCGAGGTTGATCTACGCCAGGGCATGGGCGAGCACGAACCCAATGAGTACTATCACACGTCGCCACCGCTAGTTGCGGGCAACCGGCTGGTGGTGGGCGGCCTGGTGCTCGACTCTCAACGTCTGGGACTTCCATCCGGAGTCGTACGCGCCTTTGATGCGATAAACGGTGACTTCATTTGGGCTTGGGATGTTGGTCGCCCAGGCGAGTACGGTGAGCCGGAAGAAGGCAGTAGCTACACCCGTGGCACGCCGAATGTTTGGTCCATCATGAGTTATGACCCCGAGCTTGACCTCGTCTACGCGCCCACGGGAAATGCTGCACCGGATTACTATGGGGGAGAGCGTCGACCCTTTGATGATGAATGGTCCTCTGCCGTCGTCGCTCTAGATGGCGCGACGGGCGAACCCCGTTGGAAGTATCAGACTACCCGACATGATATTTGGGATTTTGATGTCCCCGCGCAACCCGTACTGGTTGACGTGGAGCGTGACGGGCAAATGATTCCCTCGGTGGCGGTGCCAACCAAGACCGGGGAGATTTTTTTACTGGATAGGCGCGATGGCACACCCGTGCATGAGATAGAGGAGCGGCCCGTACCTCAGGATCCTGTTTTAGGCGACTACGTGTCCCCAACGCAACCGTTTTCACCACTACCCCATTTCCACCCCTATCGACATGAGAAAGATATGTGGGGCCTCACTCCGCTAGATCAGCTGCTGTGTCGGGTGGAGTACAAAATGATGCGCTATGAGGGCCTGTACACGCCGCCTACACCTGGCGGAACGTTCCAGTTCCCCGCCAACTTCGGCGGTTTTAACTGGGGAAGCGTCTCGGTAGATGCGGATAGCGGTTTGCTGGTTGCAGCGCCAATGATGTTGGGTAACCGAACCATGCTGGTAACTCCACAACAAGTCGCTGAGGCAGGACCTATCGCTGCAAAAGTACTGGGTGACGCTCATCCGCTAGTGCGTATGGACCCAAACTCTCCCATGCCGGATATGGGAGAACCAGATCCCAATGATCCATATGACTACCGACGTGTTGCTTACTACGGTGTCACGCTACCGTTTATGTCGCGCGCGGGTACCCAGGTTCCGTGTTTTGAGCCGCCCTGGTCCACCTTAGCAGTCATGGATCTCAATACTAAGGAACTGCTTTGGAGTAGGCCGATTGGCAGCATGAAGAACTCCGGCCCCTTCAACACGCGCACAGGACTCCCGTTTCAGGTGGGCACGCCGTTACGCGCCGGAACGCTTACTACCCGTGGTGGGCTCATTTTTATGAGCTCAACCATGGATAGCACGGTTCGGGCCTTCGATCTTAGAAGCGGTGAGGTGAAGTGGTCTGCCGATCTCCCGGGCAGCGGCCAATCGACGCCCATGAGCTATATCTCCGATGCGACTGGCAGGCAGTACATCATTGTGACGGTGCCGAATCCGAGCTGGCGCTACCCAAGAGACCCGACAACCGGTACCTATACAGATTCGAAGAATCCCGTGGACGGCAAGGGCGGGTATGTCATCGCCTATGCGCTGCCCGAGGAGTGAGGCAGTGGCTGCGCGCGTATCTGCGCTGAGTAGCAAGGCATCTAGTCGAGAGCAAAATTAATAAGCAGTATAAAAATAGGAGTCAATGATCATGCAAACCCGATATCTCAAACGACCACTGTGCGGTGCCTTAATGCTGGCCTCTACCGTAACGTTAATGCCGATTTCATTGCCATCGTTCGCGCAGGGTTTAGAAGAAGTCATCGTGACTGCCCAACGACGCGAGGAGTCACTGCAGGACGTGCCGATGTCGATTTCGGCCTTTACGGGTGATGATCTGAATGTGCGGCTGATCGATGATTTGACCGATCTACAGTTTTCCGTACCCAATCTAGTATCAGATGGCCTCACCATTATGATCCGAGGTATCGGGCAGAACACTAACTCCTCTACCGCCGAGGGCGGCATTGGCTATCACGTCAACGAGGTGTACGTGAACAAGCCTCTGATCCGAAGCACTGAGTATTTTGATATCGAGCGAGTAGAAGTACTGCGTGGACCCCAGGGCACCTTGTACGGCCGAAACACGACAGCCGGTGTGATCAATATTCACACGAAGCGTCCGCATGAAGAGTTGGGCGGGAATGTTTCCGTTCTGGCAGGAGATTATGAAACCCTGCGACTCAAAGGCGCTTTTAATATTCCGGTCACAGACAAACTGCGTCAGCGCTTCGCAGGGCTTTACCTTACAAGAGATGGTTATAACAAGAACATTTATACAGGCAATCGCATCGACGGCCGAGATAGCTATCAGTTGCGCAGTAGTACCTCTTATGATTTTACCGACAGCTTAACAGCGGATCTTGTGATCTCTTATCTTAAAGAAGACAGCGATCGCGCCGACAGAACGAAAGGCACCTGCACCAAAGACCCGGAGTATGGCTGTTCTCCTTTGTCGGTTGGTTTTTCCACGCCTGATGTCTCTGGCAGTATTTTTCAGACGCTGAATAACGCGTTTTTACAAGGCACCGTGCTACCTCAGGGTGATTACTTTGCTGATGCAGTAAACCCGGCTGATTATCGAAGAGTCAATGTCGATCAGGAGCCAACCTTCGAGGCAGAACAGTTTGGGGTTTCGCTTGAGTTCAACTATGAGTACGGTGAGTACCGCTTTACTTCTCTAACCGGCTACTACGATACCGAAACCGATATCTTCTCCGACTTTGATCGCTTTGCAACCGATGTGCGCTTACTGCAGCCTGTCACCTACCGCGCGAACGGCGAGGATTTTGTGACAACTGATTTGATTCAGTCCGGCCGGCGTGATCTCGGCGATGCAGATCAGTTCACTCAGGAGTTCCGGATAGCCTCCGACTACGACGGCTGGTTTAACTTTTTGTTAGGCGCGTTTTATTACGATGAAGAGTCCAGCGCCACCGTACTCATTACGCATCCCACCCTGGCGGCAACACAGCAGGTTCGCGGCTTGCCAGAAGAGTTTGAGATGTTCACCACTGAAAGTGATCCAGTGAAAACAGAGTCCTACGCGCTGTTTGGCGAAACTTACTTTAACCTAAACGAGCAGACTAAGCTGACTCTAGGTTTGCGCTACACAGACGATAAAAAGTCAATCCGAACGCGCCAACTTTTCCTGGAGCTTGTTGACCCTGAATGGGTCGAAGCGGAGCGGGACTGGCAGGAGCTAACAGGTAAGGTAACACTAGACTATGTCATCAATGACAGTTCGATCGTGTATGCGACCGTGGCCAGGGGTTACAAAGCCGGCGGACTGAATCCGGGGGGGCCTGAAGGCGGCGAAGATTTCGATCCGGAATTCCTGTGGGCCTATGAGGCTGGCTCAAAAAATACGTTTTTTGATGGGCTCTTGCAGGCCAATGCCAGCATCTTCTTCTATGACTATGAAGGCATGCAGCTAGCGCAGGTGAGTGAAACGTCTTCGGTGACAACCAATGCTGATAACACCTCTATGGGCCTGGAGGCTGAATTCAGTTTTGCACCGACCAACGAATGGTTTTTTGACCTTAATCTCGCCTGGTTGGATCTAGAGATCGACGATTTTACCTCTGCAGATCAGGGCGATCCGGACGGCATAGCCCCAGGCACGGTACCCGCACGGGATGCCGAGGGCAATATCCGATACACGAGCGATGGCCTGCTTATCAAAAACCTGGACGGTAACGTTCTGCGTAATGCACCCGAATACTCAGTGAACGTTGGCGCTCAGTACACGTACGATCTGGATTCGGGCTATGCCTTGAGTGGCCGAGTGGATTACACCTGGCAGGATGGCTACTTCGCCAATGAGTTCAATAAGCCCTCTGATGAGCTTGGGTCTTGGCAGCAGATCGACGCACAGATTGTATTAAACCCGCCTTCGGCGCAGTGGCAACTGCGCGCTTTCGTGAAAAATGCTTTGGATGATGATGACCTGCTGCGCCTCGATCAGCAGGGCCCTACGGTCGGTCGCTTTCGCAGTGCAACTGTTTTGGAGCCGCGCACCTATGGCGTAGAATTTTCAATTTATTTCGAATAATTGAACGCGCAGCCTCTGAGCCACGCGCTTGCCTGTTAAGCGAGTACTGAGCGCCGCCGCCATCCTAGTGGGAGTGGTATGCGGCGCTTTCTTTGTTTGGACCAGGCTGCCACTTGCTGCCGCGCCGAGCACGCCTGACCCGGCGCTCGTCTTGTTTAACGCGCACCAGGGCCCCGACGCGACTAAACTTGCAGAAAGTTACTTTGAACATAATGACCATCGCCTGCACTATGTGCAGGCGGGTGAAGAAAAGTCTGAACTCATTGTGTTCATACACGGTTTTCCCTCCTTTTGGTATTCCTTTAGTCGACAACTGGCTGCATTCGTTGCGGATTATCACGTAGTGGCCATAGACGGTCTGGGTGCCGGTCGCTCTGATGCGCCACTCTCTCCAGAACCCTACAGCCTTGAAAATATGAGTGCTCATCTGCAGGCATTGCTAGATAAGCTGGGAAAAGAGCGTGCCCATCTTATTGGCCATGATTGGGGAGCGGCGCTGGCACTGGGATTCGCCCAGCGCTACCCCGACCGTGTTTTGTCGGTTACAGGCATCAGTGCGCCACCTCAGAATGTGCTACTGGACACTCTGAGTACCCAGGCAGATCAGGCAGCCACGTTCGACTACATAGAGACCTTGAAACGAGCAAACCCGATTCTGCTGATGGCGCTAGGATTCAGGGAGCGAATCTGGCGGGGAGCCTACGCGCCCTTGGTAGCCGAGGGTGCGTTGAGCGAATCAGAAGGTGAGCTCTTTCGGGAGGCTACGGGCGACCCAAAGCGGATTAACACACACATCAATTGGTACCGTGCCAACGTACCTGCACCAGATAACATTGAACCGGATAGTTATTGGCCGGCCAAAGCCGCGCGCATCGCGACACCCATGTTGTTCATATGGGGGCAAGAGGACGGCTTAATCTCGCCCCAGCTTGTGCATCAAATAGAGCGAGTTGCGGATGACCCCGAGCTACTGCCGATTGCTGATGTTGGGCACTGGCCACATATTCAGCGACCTGACGCGGTGAACGAGGCTATTCGTACTCTCCTATCCAGTACCTCTGTTCAAGCATTGCAGCAATAGCGGTTTGTATACTAGTTTGACTACCTTCCCCCACACGGTAGCGAGAGCGACGCGCGCAAAGTCGTATTAGGCCGAGCGTTTGTCCTGTTTGCCAAGTATGAGCGCGCGGTTTAGTCTAGGAACTGCGCGCGTTTTGCGCGTCTAGAAAGGTCTGGGTATTTTTCCCAAACGCATCCCAGCCTGGCTTCAGAGGAATAATTTACATGCAATACCGACGTCTTGGGGGCTCCGGACTTAAGCTTTCGGCCCTGTCTTTCGGCTCTTGGGTCACGTTTAATAAGCAGGTCGATGCCGGCTTGGCGCAGCGGATGTTTGGTACCTGCTTGGATGCAGGCATCAACTTTTTCGACAATGCCGAGGGCTATGAAGCCGGTATGTCTGAGGTGGTCATGGGCAAGGCGCTCAAGTCACTTGATCAACCGAGAGACAGCTACTGCGTATCATCAAAGGTGTTCTTTGGGTCGAAGCGTAATCCCGGGCCAACTCAGATGGGACTCTCTGCGAAACATGTCACTGAGGCCTGTCATCAGGCGCTGCAACGACTGCAGGTAGACTACCTTGATCTGTATTTTTGCCATCGCGCTGACCCGGAAACACCCATAGGTGAAACCGTACGCGCCATGCACAACCTGATTACGCAGGGCAAGGTGCTGTATTGGGGTACTTCAGAATGGAGCGCTGCAGAAATCACCGAAGCACACGAGTTCGCAGAGAAGCATGGGCTGACACCACCTACTATGGAGCAACCTCAATATAACTTGTTGGACAGGGAACGCTTTGAGGTGGAATACGCGCCGCTGTATGAGACCTATAAGATGGGTACGACCATTTGGTCGCCACTCGCGTCGGGCGCCTTGACCGGCAAATATCTCGAGGGTATTCCCGATGGGTCTCGGGCCTCCTTGTCCGGATATGAGTGGTTGCGAGAACGCATGGTTGAATCTGAAAGGGGCCAGGGGCGGATGCAACGCGTCGCCAATCTGATTCCTATCGCAGACGGTTTGGGCACCACCCCGGCAAAACTCGCCATTGCCTGGTGCCTGCTGAATGCTAACGTTTCCACCGTGATCCTGGGTGCCTCAGGTGTGGAGCAGTTGGAAGAGAATATTGCCGCACTGGACGTACTGCCGCTACTGACCGATGAGGTACAGAAGCAGCTAGCGTCCATCTAAGTGCACTAGACGCAACTCGGTTTTAATACAGCTCATCGGATTCAGAAGCGGGGCAGTGGGCATGGACAACCCAATTATCACGCTCTCTCTGTGGCAGCTATCACTGGCGTTTATACCGGTTGCTATCACTCTGGTTATTCTATTTCTTTGGTCATTCGGTACCGGCAATGCCATTTACGCGCTGGGCCGGATGCTGCTGCAGCTATTGCTCATCGGCTATGTGCTGGCCTGGATATTCGGGGCCGGCAATGGCTGGCTGATCATGTTTGTTTTGCTGATTATGTTACTGGCCTCCAGCTGGATCGCGCTGGGCCCCGTCAAACACGCGCGCCTTGCGCTAGTGGCTGCCTCCTTTGTCGCCATTTCTTTGGGTGGGGGTCTTACACTGGCACTGATAACCCAGCTGGTACTGCAGTTAGAACCCTGGTATTTGCCGCGCTACATGATCCCCTTAGCCGGCATGGTGTTTGCCAGCGCGATGACCGCCGTAAGCCTGTCTGTTGAGCGCTTGTACGCAGAGCTGGATCACGGCGTCAGCTGGGAAGAAGCCAGGATCGCGGGATACCAAGCCGGTATGATTCCCGTGATTAACTCGCTGTTTGCCGTGGGCCTGGTCTCGCTTCCCGGCATGATGACCGGGCAGATTCTTTCCGGCGTTTCGCCGCTGATCGCAGCCCGCTATCAGATCATGGTGATGTGTATGCTGTTTGCTGCATCGGGTATATCTATCGCGATATTCCTGGCGATGGTCAAAGGCGCTGTGACCCGGGCCAGGCAGTAGGTCTCAACTACGCTGTAGAGTACTCACGAGAGAGCCCCACTGATTTGCTGCAAGCTGGCGATAATGCTGCCTGGGCCTAGAGACCGCAAATTTGTCTGGCACAATTTTGTCTCGCTAGTTTGGCGAACTCGAAGGCTTCGGGCGTGTCTCTGGTATTTTCAGAACGGTGATCAGTGACACGGTGGCGAGGATTATTAGATACCATACGGGCGAAAAATCATCACCGGTGCGCTGCAACAAGTACTCAGCCATCACCGGCGTGGTGCCACCGAAGATCGCCAGACAGACACTGTAAGCGACCGAAAACGTTGTCACTCGCACTCGGCGTGGTGCGAGTTCTGCCATGGCGGCTGGATTAATACCCCAAATCCAGCCGATGATGACTGCAAAACCCAGCTGGCCAAGAAACACTGTCATGCCAGTCGCGTAATGCATCAGCCAGAACAGAGGCCAGCTTAGAAAAACCAGAGCCAGAGCACCGCTAATTAATAGAGGCTTGCGGCCCAGTCGGTCACTGAGCCAGCCGGCGAGGGGACTGATCAAGCACATGATGAATAAATTCAGCGTATTTAACTCCATCGCCTGACTTGCCGACACATGCTTGTGTTCTGTGAGATAGGAGTTGGCATAAACGAACATCATGTAGAAACCGGAATTCACAGCTAGCGCCATCCCCATGACCTGCAGCATGGATCGCCAGTGATGTTTTACGGCCAGCATCAGCGGGGGTTCATGCGTGAGCAGATTTTCGGACCCAGGGGGTTCCGTAGCGTCGCGCCTAATCAGGTAGCCAAAAATCGCGATGATGGCGCCTGCTAAAAACGGTATGCGCCAGGCCCAATCGCTCAACTGATCGGCTGTGAACACTAAGGTCATGATGGTACCCACACCGGACCCAACGAGAAAACCGACGGTGCCGCCGACAGAGAGCCAGCTCGTTGCGATACCGCGCTGATTGGGTTTGGCATGCTCCATCACGAACGTGATTGAGCCGGTGTATTCTCCGCCTACGGACATCCCTTGCAGCAGACGCAGCACGACCAGCAGTATGGCAGCGTAATAGCCAATCTGCTCGAAGGTAGGAAGTAGGCCAATACAAAACGTGGCAGTGCCCATTAGGCCGACGCTCCACGTGAGTACTAATTTGCGCCCGTAGCGGTCTCCCAAATGTCCGAACACAACCGCGCCCAGCGGCCGCGAGAAATAGCCGGCGGCAAATGCGCTAAAGGTGGCGATGATGGTAGCGACTGGATCGTCAGAAGGAAAAAACAGCGCGCCAATAATCGGCACCATGTAGCCGTAAATGGCGAAGTCATACCATTCAAGCAGATTGCCCGCTGCGCCCATAACAATGGTGCGCCTGTAACTCGGCTTTGGCGTCATACCCCGTCCCCTGATTGCCCAGATGGTAGAGATTGTCGCTTTGGGCTCGCGCAATGATAGTTTGTCATCGCGTACTGTCACAGCGATTTCCGCTGCAATTTTTAAATGTCAGATAAGGGGGAAGCGCTCAGACGACAGCCGGATGAGCAACGATATACCAGCTCTTTATTCGTTCTGCGCAGTTTGCAAGGGTTACAATTGCAGACTTTACAGGAACGAGGTTAAGGGGCGATGGACGGACAAGACTACGCCGGTTTCTGGATCAGGCTGGGCGCTACTCTGATCGACACCCTGGTGTTTATGCTGGTGTTCTCAATACCCCTAACGCTGATCTATGGCGTTGACTATTGGCAGTCTGAAACCATGTCCAATGGCTTCTGGGACATTCTGCTAACGTATATTGCGCCTATCGCATTGACCATCTGGTTCTGGGTCAGGTATCTGGGGACACCCGGCAAAATGATGTTGGGTTTGAGCGTGGTTGACGCAGATACAGGCGGTCCGATCAGCACTCCAAAAGCGGTGGGCCGCTACCTGGGGTATTTCGTCTCCACGATTCCGCTCCTGCTCGGATTTGTCTGGATTGGCTTCGACAAAAGAAAACAGGGCTTTCACGATAAGCTGGCGGGTACCGCTGTGGTCAGGGGTCGCCCTGGAGATGGGCCTTAGGCCGCTAGTCGGGGGTTCGCCCTATGAACGCTCAGTCGCCGATCAGACCGCCGTCATCCCGGGTGATTGCCACGATAGAAGGTCGGGGTGGCACGTCGGGCTTGAAGTCCGGCCAGCGCGTTGTCGGATTAGAGTAAGTACTCCCGCGTTCATCGGCCGGGTGCTGTACGGCAATAAATAGACTGCGCCCATCCGGCGTGAACTCAGGCCCGCAAATTTCACTGCCCCGCGGCCCACGGTAGAAATGGCGCGGCATAGCGCGCCGTGCCCCGGTGGTTGCAGTGCACCAAAGACCATCGGCAAAGCCGAAGTTCTCACAACCGTCAGTGGCTATCCACAGCCGGTTTTTGGCGTCAAAAGCAAAGTTATCGGGGTTCGCAAACCAATCAGAAGGCTTGATGTCACCACCGTATACGCCAGTCTCCGCCGGGTTCCCGGCCTGCAATAAAATATCCCAGTGAAAGCTCGAGCTAGTGTGATCCCGGTCGCCCTCAGTGCCAGGCGGAATAATCTCCACAATATGACCTGCGGGGTTCGCTGCCCCGGGGTTCGCTGGCTGCGGCCCTTCCTTCTTAGTATTTTTCGTCAGGGCAACATACACGCGATCAGTAGCCGGGCTGACTTCGATGTCTTCTGGCCTGTCCATGGGCGTGGCTCCCATCAGCGCGGCCGCTCGCCTGCAGTCGATCATGACATCGGCGTGACTGTTAAATCCGTTGGCTTTGTTCAGCGGTGCGTTGCCATAGATAAGCGGTATCCACTGCCCACTGCCATCATCATCAAAACGCGCCACGTAGAGCGTTCCGCTAGATAACAGGCTTAGATTGTGATCTCGTTGATCCGGTTGATAGTTCGCCGAGCTGATAAACCGGTAGACAAACTCGTTTACATGGTCGTCGCCGGTGTACACCACAACCGGCTTGCCGGGTTTGCAAACTGGGGTTGCACCTTCGTGTTCGAACCGCCCCAGCGCCGTGCGCTTCACTGGCGTTGCCTGCGGGTCGTAAGGATCGAATTCTACAATCCAGCCGAAGCGGTTGTACTCATTAGGTTCTTGGTTAATGTTGAAACGCGGGTCGGTTCTGGCCCATTGTGGAAAGTACTGAGTCCATTCGTAGCTCTCAATGATGGGCTCTGCTTGCGCCGCCGGCAATTCACTTGGATCACCGGTGAAGAAGTCGCCAAAGTTTTCCTCTGCAATCAATACCGTACCCCAGGGAGTCTTGCCGCCTGCACAGCACGCTAGCGTGCCGAGGACCTTGGTGGCTGACGGGTCCTTCGAGGTTGCCAGTCGCCTCTGTCCGGCAGCGGGCCCGTCCACTCGCATTGGAGTAGTAGCGGTGATGCGTCGCGCATAGCGGCTGTCGTTGACGACTCGCCACCCCGAGGCTTGTTGCGCCACTTCAATGATACTGTGACCAACGGCCATCATTTCGGCGCGCGTCTGGGCGGGGCTGCTTTTCTGCATAACTTCGATGAAGTTGTTGAAGCCTGGGAACATCATGTGGCCCAGAGTGTATTCGTGATTGACACACAGCAGCCCGCGCTTGCTGCCATCTAATGGCATGTAAGCGATATAGTCATTGTTATAGCCAAAGCGACTGGCCTGTTCGGTGTCGCTCAAGGGGAAGCGGCTTGATTGCTCCCCTAACAGTGAATCCCCCCAACCGATCAATAATTTCGCCTGGTAGCCTTGTGCAATGAAATGATCGTCACCCATATCGTGGTCGATTGCGGCGAATGTAGGTACCGCTGGGGCCGTTTGCCTGGCTTCAATAGCAGCTCTAGCGAGGGGGTGGGCAAAGAGGGCCGTACCAGCAGCTGCGACTAGTAGCTGTCGTCGACTCAAAAATCGCCGACTGATTTCCTTAAAGTGTGTGCTCAATTCACCATTCCAATGTAAACGACTCGATTATAAGCGGTGCTTGCCGCCATGCGGCTGGCAATGATTGTTGAATTCCCAATTAACATGAAGTTGTGACAACACCGTTGCAATCACTATCCGTGCCACAGATGCTTTTCAATCTGAAAGATCGGCGATTGAATCAATCATTGATACCGAGGAAGCCGGCCAATTATAGCGAAACTACGATAGATGCAGCGTTGAACTGTGTATACCTTGAGGCGGCTCTGGCTCTATGTCACTAGAACGCACCCGGTGTCTGGCTATTGCTAAAACTCAGTTCGCACAGGAAGCGCTAAGTCTGGGTGTCCAGGCCAAGCGTACGGCCATGGTGGTGGCGCCTTGGCCCGCCACCCTTTGCCGTTCTAGTCTCACCTTAGCGAGCGCCTGACTTCGCAAGTAGAAAAGCTTGGCTGGCTCACTGTGCCCCAGAGCTTAGCTGAGATTTCTTTCGACGATTCGGTTGAACTGATCCAGCGCGCCTTCAAAACGCCCGAAGTTAATATGTGTATTAGCAGGTGTGTTAACGCCTTCCTGAATCCCTTCGCCAAGGTCGAAGTCTTCTTTCAATGTCATCATGGTCAGCTCATGATTCTTTTGCCAGTAGCTTGTCATCTCCTCGGTCATGTTTGCTTTTGGCACCAGCGTGGTAATGCGCAGACGGGTGCAATCGGGCGCTAGGGCGGTACTGTGTATCCATACGATATGATCTTCCTGAACTAGAAACTGGCTGGCCGGGAAAAAGGTATACAGCATGTTCGCATAGCTGCCGAAGTTGATGTCGTCTTTCGACTTGTCTTGCAACTCCGGAAGGTTGCTGCGAGGTAGCACGGAGCGCATGTGATCGCCAAAAATCTGATAAGAGGATAGATTATCCAAAAATAACGGCGCGATCGTATTTTTGTGGGCGACGCGAAAGTGATAGGCCTCTAGCCCTCCCTCCGCCAGTATTTTCCAGTTCGCCGCATATTCCTCGGTGGTAGAGCCTGCCACCACGTGCGACCCGCCCTCCAGAGCCAGGAACTCTGCGTCCAGTTCACCCAGGTAGGTTTTGATATCCATCGGATCGCCCGGAGCAAGTGATACCCATATCCACCCTCCATACTCGGCGCAGGCGACCGCTGTCAGCCCCAGTTGCTCGCGGTCTAGATCTGGAAAGCCACTCTTTTCATGCGGTACGCCAATCAACTTACCATCCGTGTTGTATGTCCATGCGTGATAGGGACAGATAAAGCGGCGTTTGCAGCCCTCGCCTTCGCCCACCAAGCGAGCTCCGCGATGCCGACAGACGTTGTAAAAGGCGCGGGCTTCACCGGCCTGGTCTCGCACTAGCAGCAAAGGCATACCGACGACGTCCTTCACAATGTAAGACCCAGGGCCGGACAGTTCACTGGCGTGTAGCACCATTTGTGGCTGTTGACGCAAGATGGTGTCGCGCTCACGCTTGAACACGTTAGGGTCCGAATAGTTGTCAACGGATCTCCTGGTTACCTGCTCGTCTAGGAATTGCTGTTTTTGCTCGTGCAGCTCCAATAATTCGTCGAGCAGGGCGATTTGTTCTGATGTGCTCATGAATGACCTCTCTTATGTATCGGTAGTCGGTCCGAATAACGCGGGTAAAACTTCCTTACCATTCGGTAAGCATCATGAAGTATATTTACCGAATGGTAAGTTGTCAATGTCTGCGATAACATCGGCCTATGGCTGAATCGACACGCGAAAAATTCCTCTCAGTTGCGGCAAAGCAGTTTGCCGAGAAGGGCTTTTATGGGGCCAGCATAGCGAGCATAGCCACTGAGCTGAGCCTAACCAAACAAGCCCTGCTGCATCACTTCGGTAGCAAGGAAAAGCTCTATGCCGAAATACTGCAGGAGATTTCCAACAGCAATTTGCAGCGCATTTCAGAGATTCGAGCGCAGACAGCTGAACCGAAAGATCAGCTTGAAGCCGTGATTGTGGGCGAATTCGAACAGCAATATGCCAACCCGGTGGCCTCGGCCTTGATCATGAGAGAGCTGCTTGATAATGAGCGACGGGCGGAAAAAGCGGGCAACTGGTTTCTAAAACCCTATTTGGACGCACTGGTGGACATTGTAATTGCGGCAGACGTAGCCGCCGCCAAGACGCGACCAGAGGCGCTTGCGCTGGTCTACCAGCTGTTGGGCGCAGCAATGTATCTGCCTGTATCCGTGCCCACCTTGTCTAAAATGTATGGCAAGCGCACGTTTGAAGAGCTCAGAGCGGGTTACAGCTCAGAATTGCGCCGCCTGGTGCAGTCAAGGCTGCATACGAGGGACTAATTCCTCCTTAGGCCAGGAGTGGGGTCAACTGCTCAGGGTGTGGCAGCCTTAAACACTCTCGGTATAGCGCATGGAGGCAATGTGGACACAGTCTTTCATCACATACTGAATGTGATACTGCCGATCCTGCTGTGCATCTCGACAGGGTATGGCTTGGCAAAACTCAAGCAACCCTTCGATAATCAAATGGTGACCTCGGTGATGGCCAATGTGGGCTATCCCACACTGATCCTATCGCACTTATTGGGCCATCGGGTCGACGTGCAGATCTTTCTGACCATGCTGCTCGCAGCGCTGGCCTCGATACTGTGTTTCGGTGCGATCTGGGCTGCTCTACTGCGCTTGTTCGGTCTCCCCATCAGAGTATTTCTGTCCCCCTTGAGTCTCAGCAATGTGGGAAACGTGGGCTTACCGATTTGCGCGCTTGCAGCCGGCCCCGAAGGTTTGGTCTATGGGCTGGCTTTTGTTGTGGTTGTCATTGTGCTCACCTTTACCGTCAGCCAATGGGTCACTTCGGGTGATTATTCCCTGCGCGCATTGCTCAGCAGCCCCACGGTATATGCATCCATAGTTGCCATCGGGATGCTGATGCTCGATGTATCTTTTCCAAAGCCTGTGGCCGATGGTCTCAATATACTCGGCGGCCTGGCGATTCCTTTGATGTTGCTGACGCTTGGTTATAGTCTGGCGACACTAAAACTGGGTGACCTTGGCTTCGCGATACGCCTCTCTGTATTACACGTGATGGTTGCCGCGGCTGTGGCTTACGTTCTGGTCGGCTTATTCAATTTTAGCGGGACGGCGCGCACCGTATTTATTGTAGAGTGTTTGATGCCAGTGTCTGCGGCGACGTATCTATGGGTAGACAAGTACCGTCCGGAGCATGCTCCGGCGGTTGCCAGCCTTGTCCTGGTAACTACTCTAATGACGATCATCGTATTACCACTGGCGCTGAGTTTTTGGATCTAGCCTCGATAAGGTGTTCAAAGAATGAAGTACGGGCACAAAAAACAGTATATCGATGGCGAATTGGTTGATGCTTCCAATCACGCGATCCAGGACGTGATCTGCCCTGCAACCGAGCAAGCTGTGGCGACCGTAGCCTGGGCCACTCGCGATGACACCCAGCGAGCATTGCGTGCTGCCCAGCGAGGGTTCGCGCTCTGGTCTGCGACATCCATTGAGGATCGACTCCAATATATCCATCTGTTACGCGATCGCATACTGGATAACAGCATCTACCTGCGTGAAGTTATCATGCACGAAATGGGTAAAGCCTTCTCTGGAACGGAAGAAGATCTTAAGAGCATCACGGACTCGCTCGCCTACTATGGGGAGCTCGTTCACGCGCTAGCAGATGAAACCATTGAAGACAGGGAGGGTTCGCACTCACATCGGATAAAGCGACAGCCTGTAGGTGTGTGTGCCGCATTTCTGGCTTACAACTTTCCCCTTTTGAATTTGGGTTTCAAGCTTGGCCCAGCGTTGGCATCTGGCTGCAGCATCATCATAAAGCCCTCCGAGTATTCACCGTTGTCGGCGTATATCATCGGTGAACTCTGCTGTGACATTGGCCTACCTAAAGGTGTCGTTAATATTCTGTGCGGAGATAATACAGAGGTAGGAGTGCCGCTTTGTGAAAGCACGGCAGTGCGTTTGATTACTATGATTGGCTCGACTCAAACAGCCCAGCGCTTGATAGCGCAAAGCAGCGCCACTTCACTCAAACGCTACAGTTTAGAGTGTGGAGGCAATGCGCCGTTTATTGTGGCGGAAGACGCTGATCTGGATCTCGCGGTTGACGTCGGAGCAGCGCTAAAAATCGGTAACGCAGGTCAAATATGCGTGTCTCCCAATCGATTTTTCGTACATGAGTCCGTGGTTGATACGTTTGGCGCTCGCCTAAAAGCCCGCTTTGAAACCGTTGAGCTGGGCTTCGGGCGAAACCCCCAGATCGAGATGGGACCTCTGGCGAATGCGGCTGCGCTACAACGGGTAGCCGAGTTTGTGGAACAGGCAAAAGCACAAGGCGCACAACTACTTTGTGGGGGCATGTCGCCAGAGGGTGATGGATATTATTATCTGCCCACGGTGCTAAGGATGGCTGATGCATCAGCTCCCGTTCTTCAGGACGAGATTTTTGGACCGGTTGCTGTTGTTGTTGCATTTTCCACGCGTGAGGAAGTCCTGGCTGCCGCCAATGACGTCAGCGCTGGCCTGGCCTCTTATGTCTTTAGTCAGGATGAATCACTGCTTCAGTATTTCGCTGAACGTCTGGAGTTTGGCGAGGTGATGTTGAACGGGGTTAAGTACGATGTTTATCTACCCCACGGTGGCGTCAAAAATAGCGGAATGGGTTGGGACTGCTCACCGCTTGCGTTGGACGACTACCTGGGCCGCAAAAGAGTGACGCGCGCCGTAACTTAGTGCATGAAAGCGTTTGGGATGCTAAGACGACGCGATCTACCCCACATGACCGTTTACTGCACAATCCTGTCTGTTGCACCTTCTGATCTTCGCGCCGCTTTAACGGACATGATTTACGATGATAGGGCTACTCTGAGCGGGCTGAGTAACACAGGTTCTGGAGAACAAACTAGTCAGAGTGAAGTCTGCGCTTCTGGATGTCCAAGTGGATTATTATCACTGCAAAAGTGCTAGAATTTTATGGTGAGATAGTGCGAGAATGAGACTTGTTATCATTTTATCCAGTACGCTAGAGGCACTTCGAATAAGCCAGGTACTGCGAGGGAATAGACTCTCGCTTTAATGAAAAGCATGTCACGCTGACTCTTAGATGAGAATAATTACTGTTATCAAAAACTTGGCTGATCACGCGGTTTTTTAGGTTTCGAGTAAATAGTTGTAACGGCAAAATGGCATGTGTCTGTGCCAGATTCTGGTGCGGCAGGCTGACGTATAGGTGCGCACTGCGAGTGCACGTGCCCAAAGAGGGGACGTGATTACCGACCCACCTCCCATCCACTTTTTTCTAAGTATCTGAATTTTATACATATCCAAGAATGGCACGCTTAATGCAAGGTCATGCTTGCTGTCAGTGAATCTGATAGCTGCGCAGCCTCGCTGCGACTAAGCAAACAACTCGAGCAAAATCGGACAACGGTGTCCTTCGATGCGGCGGTAGTCGCGTTGAAGTGGCGCCTTTTTTTTGCTCTGACGGGAGCAGTTTTAGATGCAGTTGGCAGTCGAGACATACGATCCTGCCGAACATAGCCTTCTCGATGTGAGTAGCAACGCACCGGTCGTCATAGTGGGTGCCGGCCCGGTGGGTGTGCGCGCGCTTCGATTGCTGCGTGACGCCGACCCTAATCTACCCGTGCTGCTTTATGGGGATGAACCCTGTGATCCCTATAACCGAGTGCGTTTAAGCGGGTTGCTGGCTGGCCAGCATAAATCCTCGGAGCTTGGCTTAATCGCCGATCTGTTGCACGACGATATTCCCAACGTCAATTTCGTTAGGCAGAGAGTGAGCGCGATAGACTCCGACGCCAAGACGATTACCGATGCAAAGGGGAATGTTCAGCCGTACAGCGCACTGATTCTCGCTACTGGCTCCAAGCCGTTTGTGCCAGCTCTATTGGCTACCGGTGTCGCCGGATTGTTCACCTTTCGAGATATGGCCGATGCTGAAAAGCTGGCCGCACGGCGGGTGCATAGCAAACAAACTATCGTGCTCGGAGCCGGTTTGCTCGGAGTCGAAGCAGCTCGAGCAATGCAGCGTCATCACACGCAGGTCACATTGATCGATCATAACCCGCACCCGATGTACAGGCAGCTGGACGAGCGGGCAGGTGCAATGCTCGCCGATGAGCTTGAGAGTCGCGGTATCACGCTGCAGCTGGGGAACAGCCTTCGAATGTTGCTCGGCACCAATCGGGTGGAAGGCGTCATGCTGCGCGATGGCACGCAACTTCCCTGCGACACCCTGGTGGTTGCAACCGGAATCGTACCCAACAAGGACCTGGCCGAGCAGGCAGGTCTTGCCTTCGGAAGAGGGGTCACTGTCGATGCGCACATGCAGACGTCCGCTGAAGACGTGTATGCCATCGGCGAGTGCTGCGAGTTCAATGGGGATGTATTTGGAATTGTTGCCCCGGGTTTTGAGCAGGCGGCCATTGCCGTTGCGAATATCACCGGTAAAGGTGTCGTCCCTTACCGAACGCCCCAGTTAGCAACAAGCCTGAAGGTTTTGGGGCTATCTGTTTTTTCCTTGGGTAACCCTCAGCCCAGAGCGAGTCAGCGCACTTATGTTTATTCAAACGAGGGGATCTATCGGCGAGTCACGCTGATTGGCGGCCGCATCGATAGTATCAACGCGATTGGTGACTGGCCTGAGCTGCCCGCTCTGCGCGATCTTGCAGAGAATCGAACCTGGATCTCACCACATAAGTTATGGCGTTTTAAAAAGACGGGTTTGATCTTTGGCGAAAGTGCTGCCAAGGCAGTGGCGCTTTGGCCTGACAGCGCAATCGTATGTAACTGCAACTCAGTGTCTTGTGGCGAACTGCGCAGTGCGGTCGCTGCCGGAGCAGACAGCATAGCCACCCTCAGCGAGAAAACGATGGCGGGCAGTAGCTGTGGATCGTGCCAGCCCCTTCTCGCTGAGCTTATTGATGGCGAGCCGACAGCTCAGATACGCGCTGGTATCAAAA
>JBCCNJ010000067.1:0-23600 GCA_039025905.1 Pseudomonadota bacterium
ACCCACTCCCGGCTCGACGGGTGACCTGCTGGGGGAGTAATGGGTCCCATTCACACCACTCTCTTACATTGCCCAAGGAGAGCCCCTCGGAATACACAACGTGCTTTTCCATGGGGCTCTCCTTTGACAATGAAAGACAGTGTTGTGAATGGGACCAATTACTCACCCAGCAGGTCACCCGTCGAGCAGGGAGTGTGTCGAGTGAGTCGCTTACCGATAGGTAAGTATCATGAATAAGACTAGCTTACCGATAGGTAAGTGTCAAATGATTACAAATAAGTCTCAGGTCTGAGTCTTAAAAAAGAGTGCTGGCGAATTTACTGATTCAGCTCTCTACGCTCATGGGATGATCCAGAAGGTAGAGAAGCGAGGTGCGATTGTGAACGCCGGTCTTTTCAAAAATAGACCGCAGGTGATTATTGACGGTGCGCACGCTTATGTGAAGCTCGTCAGATATCGCCTGGCTGGTAAGCCCTCTGTGAACCAGCGACACCACTTCCTGCTCTCGCCTGTATAGTCCCAGGCTTACCATACGTTGCTTTCTCGCTGCTTCCGTGTCGTGGGCGGGCGCGTCGTGGTCCGAAGTGTTTTCGACGGTATTGGCCGCCAATAGCTCTCGGGCCGCAATGCGCTCCACGGCAGCTTTGAGGTAGGGTGCCAGCAGATCAGCCTTGGCCACTTCGGTCGTGGAAAACGCTCTCTCACCGGCGGATCGATGCAGTCCAAACACCCCAAAGGGCACACCCTTAATAGGCTTGAGGCCGATAATCATCACGTGGTGTATCGATTGTGGTTTCAAAAATTCATGGTAAAACCGACTGCTAACGTACTCGCTGCGCAATGCCGGGTCTGTTGAAATGAAGACGTTGCTGCTGGTTCTGTTGTGGCGTTCGAGGTAGTAGCACATGAGTGGGTCGTGCCGATGGTAGTCTTCGCGCCACAATGACATCGCATCTGACGTCACCCCGCGCACCGTTCCCCCGAGGAACTTAGGTTCTGTTTGCGGACTGGACACGTGACTGTAGAGGCTGCTCTTTGCCCCGATGGAACTCTCCATGGCAGCCATCGCCTTACACTGCAGGGCGTCCATTGAATCGCACTCAAGTGCGCAGCGGCTGACGTCTAGCACCTCCTGAAGGTGCCGGGTGTGCAGACTGGTCATGCTGTAACCCTCCCGTTGCGGTGCGAGTGCAGAGCCATGTCGTTCGCTTTGCTTATTAAAAATTATGCCGCGACAGTATAAACAATTTTTCTTCTCTTTGAGAGATATGCCGTTGGCGCACCTTCGTCTATGACGCTTGGAGTCAAACTCAAATTGAGTAATTTTCGCTATCCATGTGATCTCGCGCGCGGCCTACACTCGGGTCTATAGTGCTGGAATAACAAGAATATGCCGGGAGGATAGTCATGTTCACTAAAAAGCGTGCCCTGTGCGTAGCCGTATTGGCGGCCATGAGCACAGAGTCGATGGCTGCGTTGCTAGAAGAGGTGGTAGTTACCGCGACGAGGCGTGAAGCCAATGTGCAAGACATGGGTATTTCCGTTTCCGCATTCACGGGGGCCGAGCTCGAGCAGCTGAATATTACGGATACCGACATGTTGACCCTGGTAACACCAGGGTTGATGTTCCAAAACGGTGGTGGCGCTCCACTCGTAGGGCTGGTGTCTATCCGC
This sequence comes from Pseudomonadota bacterium, assembly GCA_039025905.1. Taxonomy (GTDB): domain Bacteria; phylum Pseudomonadota; class Gammaproteobacteria; order Pseudomonadales; family Halieaceae; genus JARRPM01. The sequence goes on from JBCCNJ010000067.1 coordinate 1,675, forward strand.
GGCGTGTCTCAGAACGACTTTGCGGGCCACATTGAATCCCCCAACGCGCTGTACATCGACGAGGTGTATCAACCCTCGATCTCCACCAACTCCATTAAGATGTATGACTTGAGTCGTGTAGAAGTGCTGCGCGGCCCTCAGGGCACCCTGTTCGGACGCAATGCGACGGGGGGTTTGATTCAGCTGATCACCAACAAACCCACGGATGAGTTTGAAGGTTATCTGGACGCCTCGGCAGGGGAGTACAGTTATTGGACGGCCGAAGCCGTGGTCAGCGGGCCACTGTCAGACTCGGTAAGTGGCCGCCTGGCGCTATTTCACAGCGAAAATGACGGCTGGATTGACAATGCCATAGGGCCTGATCAACTCGCGGATGATACCGATGCGGCGCGCCTGCATCTTAATTTTGCGCCGACTGATGCCCTCAATATATTGCTGTCGGGTGATTACTACAGCACGGATACAGACAACGTAGGTGGTGCGAATACTCAGGGTGCTGTGGTAGATCCGGTCACCGGTTTGGGTAGCAATGTTTCCGGCATCAACAATACCGTCACTGGCTATATAAAACCCAGCAACGATTTATATGACGGTGCCTTTGACGTAAATGGCTTTATTGACCGTGAGTCATATAACGTTGTTGCTAACGTATCGTACGATTTTGGGGACCTGCGCCTTATCTCACTCAGCAATTACAACAATGTCAGCTCCGATTACCTCGAAGACAATGACCTTAGCCCCTTTCCCTTTATCGAATTCACGCAGACCGGTGACAGTGATGCCTACAGTCAGGAACTGCGCCTTGAAGAGGTAGAGGGCGACACTCGTTGGACTGCGGGCCTGTATTTTCTGGATATAGAGGGAAAGTACAGTCAGGGATTAGCGGTCAATCCGCCGCCTGACTACGACCCTGACATCACCGCAATTCGACAGGTGGCTGATTGGACTTTGGATACCACCTCCTGGTCAATTTTTGGGCAAGTCGAGCATGATTTTTCCGAGCAGCTTATGCTCACCCTTGGCCTGCGTTGGACCTATGATGAAAAGGACTACGGCTACGATGTCACACCGCAGCTTTTTGTCGGTGGCGAGCTCATACCCGGGCAGGCGCCCCTTGGCGATCCCCCGGGGAGTCTGATCAACGAGGTGCTGACCAACGGGCCTATCAGCGAGGGCCACAACGATGACGGTTATTCCGCCCGAGTCCAGCTCGATTACTCCGTGACGTCGGATTGGCTGCTGTATCTGAGCTTTAATAAAGGCTATAAGTCGTTTAACTACAACGCAGGTTTTGCAGGCCTGGCGCCTTTTGCAGGTCTTCGTTTTGATAGTGAAGATATTTTCGCCTACGAAGTGGGTAGCAAGCTTGAATTCCTGGATGGCATCGCCCGCTGGAACATCAGCGCATACTATTACGACTATAAGGACTACCAGGCGTTTGACCAGCGCGGTATCAACTTTACCTTGTTCAATACGGATGCCACGATCTACGGAATGGATTCAGAATTTGCACTGGCTCCTACAGACACTACTAACATCATTGCGGGAGTGTCGCTTCTTCATACGGAAGTGGAAGGCGTGCCTATCGGAGTAGATCCAACAAACCCGATTATTGTCGACAGAGATGCACCACAATCGCCAGATTTCACATTTAATGGTGCGATAATTCAGGATATCCCGCTAGATTTCGGAACGTTTTCCATCCAGTTCAGCGGCTACTACAACTCTGGCTACTTCTCGCAGTTAACGAACGCGCCCAATACTAAAATACCCAGCTTTCAGGTGTACAACACGCGTGTGAGCTTCACCGACCCACAGCAACGCTATCAGCTGTCGGTGTTCGCCAAGAACGTATTCGATGAGGAGTACTACACTTACGCCTTTGATATCGCGGCCAACGGCTTTACCGAACAAACCTTGGGTCCACCCAGGTGGTTGGGAGTGGAGGGTCGTTACAACTTCTGACGTTGTGAAGGCGAGTTGATTGCGCAGCTTCTTTCACTTTCGTAAAGACAAGATGGCGGCCGTTGCTGTGTATTCCGTAACTGCAAAAGTTGCGTGATTCACAGGCGGTGTTTCTGGCAAGTGCCTGGGCAATGATCATTGGCACAGCCTTTTTGAGCGATGGAGGTACTACCGCCGGCATACCGGAACGGCAGCCTGATTGAATAGCTTGGGCGCAAGCCGCGCATGGTCCATTCAATGCCTGCTTGTTAGTTGGTCAGCATCATCCCACCATCCACCAGCATACGATCGCCGGTGACATGGCGGCTTTCATCGCTGGCAAGATAAAGCGCCGCCGCGGCGATATCCTCCACTTGTCCAAACTCGCCCATCGGGATGCGGCTCAGAAAGCCCGCTTCCGACTCTTCATCACTGATGTTCAGCGCCTCGGCGGTTGCGATCACCAGCTGATCATGCATAGCGGTGCGAATTTGACCGGGGTGGATGGAGTTGCAGCGAATTGGATAACCTTGCTCCGCGCAGTACAGCGCAACTGATTGTGTTAGGTGTCGCACCGCTGCTTTCGAGGCGCCATAGGCCGCGATAAAGGGCACGGGAACCAATGCGCCCACAGAAGACATATTGATGATAGAGCCACCGTGAGTCTTCATGTGGCGTATACCATGTTTACAGCCGATCAGCGTGCCTTCGACGTTAACTTCAAACACACGCCTTGCCGCAACGACGTCAATGTCCTCCAGTGGTACGCCCAGGCCTGCATCTGCAAAGCCTGCATTGTTTACCAGGACATCCACCTGCATATCCTCATCAGCGAGTTGGCTAAATAATTCGGTCCAGTGTGCTTCGTCAGTCACATCTTGAGGAATAAAGCGTGCCTTAATCGCAGCCGCCGTTTGGGTCGCGGTTGCTTCATCGATATCCGTGATGATGACTGTGGCACCTTCTTCGACGAATCGATGAGCGATTCCGCGTCCCAATCCCGAGGCAGCGCCGGTGACTATGGCACACTTGTCACGCAGTCTTTCATTCGCCATGGTAGTTACCTTCGTTTTGATTTACGGCCACTCGCTGTGAGTTTGATGCTATTGCCGTGTGAGTTAGAAAGATCCTGGTATCAGTGCTCCCAGTGTGGGGGTTTATCAAGATGGTCCGCCTTGCCAGCGTCTGCCGCCATCTGGTACATCGTCTTTCCGTCCAAGACCAAGGCAACACTGCCATCCTCGTTGTAACCCACCAGTGGGCCGTGCACGACAGCAAACATAATCATGCCGTCTTTGCCGGTAACGGGCTTGTGATTGATCCCGGAGGGCTCAAAGACATAGTGACCGGTGAAGCCCCAGTCGTCGTCATAGGCGAAGCCACCCTCCAGTATGATGCCCTCTACCGAGCCGACATGGCCGTGGATGGGCGCGATATTATTGGGTTCGACTTTCAACATCATGGAGAATCCACCACTGGCTGTGTGCAGCGCGAGCAGTTTGAACCAGGTACCGGGCATCACCCAGGGAGTCCAGTCCAGATTGTGTAAATCTAAAAAAGCGCTCTTAAGCGCTTTGGTAGCTTGGATCGTCTCGTTGTCAGCTGCCTCAAGAGGAGCAACACGGGTTTTTTCTGCCATAGCCTTCTCAGAATTCTCGGGTTATCAACTAATCGTATTGCTTCACGCTAACTTTACGGATCGCCATCGCCTTGTACTCAGCGTTGAACGTAGCATGGGCTTTATCTGGAACACAGAGCAGAAATACTCATTCTAATAGTGAGGGTATTGCATGCTTCCATCAGCCGAACAGCGTGAGCTTTCTTCTCTGATAGATGTGTTATAGGACGACTCAACGCAGCCCTAGGTATTTCTGGCTATTTACCTAAGCCCGGCTCTGCGGCACTCTGCCAGCCAAAATATAAAGGAGGCGCATACATGCCGGTTCTCGATTTCGGCCAACCGATGAAGAGTATTATTCAAACAGCATTTGTCACTGACGATATTCAAACGTCCATGCGCGATATGACGCGGCTGCTAAACATCGGCCCGTGGTTTCTATTCGAGAACTTTAAGCTGCATGATCTTAAATACCATGGAGAACCTGCGGACTTTGAACTCACCCTAGCGCTGGGCAATGTTGGGCATATGCAATATGAACTGATCTTGCCGCTCGATAATAAGGCCTCACCTTATCGAGATGTGGAAGCGAAGCGTGGTCTAGGCTTTCACCATTATGGTGTGGCGGCCATGAACTTTGACGCAGCTTGCCGTGACTATGCCGCGGCTGGCTATCAGGAAGTCATGTCAGCTGCAGTGGATATCGGAGCCCGAGCAACGTATTTTGATACACTCGACCCAGTCTTTGGCATGGTTGAATTGATTGAAATGCTGCCGGAAGTAGAAGCGCTTTGGACGACAATCTACCAGGCTTCGGTAGGTTGGGATGGAACTGATCCAGTGCGCACCTTTGACTAGAGTTTTAGTGCGGCACTGGAGCTTGTTCCCCCGCGGGCTGATTTTGTCTGCGCCACCTTGATTCGCGGCCTCAGCTTACGCCACGCAAGCTCCTCTGCTTGGTGGTAGATAACGCCCATGACATTCATAGTTAGATCATTCTCCATTGTCGCCAGACCTATCAGGAGAGCCCGTCAGATTAGGTCTTCAAGAGTAGTCGCCGAGAGCGATCATCAAAAGAGTTCTTCGACTTAGGGCTTCAAAAGGCAGATTAACAAGGATTGATTGAGAGTCTCTCTGGAGATGGGCTATTGAAGAGCTCTATAAATCAAATCAATCGAGAAAGGGCTTATCGAAACTCTCATACGCGCCGGCTCAACAAGCACTTTGTTAAGCAAGCTTTTCAACAATTTCGATCAAGGGGCGTTCTTCAAACGCGATGCGCCCAGTGCCCGACCTCGTATAACGTTTGATGCTGAGGTTCAATGCTATTTAGCTATCTCCTATCTGGGATTATACGCTCCGGTTTGTTAGTGTCTGGTTAATCACTACAGCCAACAATAAGACGGAGAATGCACGGCTATGATGGAGCGCAAATACGGCGAAGAACATCCTTATTGGCCGCTGGGGCCATTCAAGGTCAGGTTTCCGCTGATCCACTACCGCTGGGAGTGGCCAGAGACGATCCAGGCGCTGATCATCTACGTGATCTCTCTGGGTATGATCCCGTTGCTTGAGAGCTATCTGGGTATTCCCTACGAGGTGGGCCTGGCCTTTGTGGTGGTGGCAGGTATTGGCTATATGATGCCGAATTTTTTGGGCGTTCCTTTTGTGCCGGGTTGGATCACGCCGGCAATTCCGGTTGTGTTGCTGTTTTTGACGCAATTTGAGCCTGGTCCTGAAGCCATCAGAGCGCTGGTGGGTTTGCAGCTTGTGGTGACGTTTATATTTCTTCTGCTTGGCTTTACTGGCCTCGGTTCCAAGCTGATTGCGGTGTTTCCCGATTCCATCAAAGCGGGCATTTTAATGGGTGCCGGTATCGCTGCGATCAGCGGGGAGATCGTCGAGGGCGGTCGCCTGGCGAACACGCCTATATCGCTGATTATCGGTTTTCTGGCCACCTGCTACGTGCTGTTTTCTTTGTCATTTCGCAATCTGGCAGAAGACCATCGCTGGGCGCGCATTATATCGAGCTACGGCATGGTCCCCGGTGCGCTGCTTGCGATGGCGGTGGGTTGGATTGTGGGTGAATACCCGCTGCCTGACATCGAATGGGGATTTACCGAGCCGGCCTTCGGTCAAATGTGGGCATATCTGCCCTTCAGCGTTGGCTTTCCCGAGTGGGAAGTTATCTGGCTGGCGATCCCTACCGCCATCATTGCCTACGTCATCGCCTTTGGTGACATTGTGGTTGGACAGAGCCTGATTAAACGGGTAGATCACCTGCGCCCCGACGAAAAAATAGAAGTAGACATAAACCGAGTGCATATCGTGACCGGGCTGCGCAATCTGTTACACAGCTTCTTTGCACCGTATCCCGGACTGGCTGGCCCCCTTTTCACCGGCGGTATGGCAACCATTGCCGAGCGTTACAAGCAGGGCCGAAAAGCGATGGACACCATATACAGCGGCGCTGGGGTATTTTGGGTGGTGGCCTTTATCGCGCTGTTCTTATTGCCCCTGGTGACCTTTTTCAAACCCGTGTTGCCGATAGCGTTGTCGATCACCTTGCTCATTACGGGCTATCTGTGCATCAGCGTCGGTGTTGAGCAAATCAACAACGCCACCTCTCTGGGTGTGGCGGGCGTGATGGGCGTGGTATTGGCGGAATATGGCGCTATGTGGGGCCTGGCAACGGGTGTCGTTTTATATCTTTTGCTTGAACGCGGTGGCTCTGAGGGGGCGGAACAGAGCCCTGAAGATGTGGAAGAGCCAATTTCAATTCGAGAGGAGCCAACGGAACCTGACAAACCCGACTAGGGTAGGTCGTCCTCTGAAGATATGCAGATTCGATGAGAAGGAGCGGCTGTAATGAACCTGGGGTTTAGCTCCATGAATACGCCTGCGGATCCGCCGCCTGCTGAGCTAGCGCGAGCGCTGGAAGAACGAGGCTTTGAATCGCTGTGGTATGGCGAGCACAGCCATATTCCCTGCGCACAGTTAACGCCGTACCCCGCAGGTGGAGATCTTCCCGAGCCCTACAAGAAGATGATGGACCCTTATCTTTCTTTGATGACCGCCGCCAATGCGACATCTAGGCTAAAGCTCGGCACTGGCATTGCCTTGTTAATGGAGCGTGAGCTGTTTTCCCAGGCAAAGACGATTGCCACCTTGGACAGACTCTCGCAGGGCAGGGTGTTGTTGGGTACAGGGGTGGGTTGGAATCGCGAAGAATTTGAGAATAGCAATCCGCATCCCTTTAACAAACGATATTCCATCTTGCGGGAAACGGTCGAAGCCACGCGTTTGCTCTGGCGCGAGGAGCAGGCTGCTTATCGGGGCGACCATATTCAGTTTGACCCCGTCTGGTGCGATCCGAAGCCCATGCAGCCAGGCGGACCTAAAATTCTGCTTGGCGTGATGGGTCCTGTGGGGCGTAAGCACGCTGCCGCCTGGGCAGATGGCTGGTACCCTGTGGACATCGCTATGGGGAACGTCTCGGACAGCCTTGCTACGTTTCGAGAAGAGGTGAGTCGCGCGGGCCGCGATCCGGCTGAAGTCGAGATTACCATTCAGGTCATGGATACCGACAACGTGGATAAGCTGAAAGAATATCGTGACCTGGGTGTTAACAGAGCGATCATTGGCGTCAATATCGCACTCTGGGATCAACCGGAGGCCGTGATGCCAATGATTGATCAGTTCGCAGAGCTTATTCCCAGCTTGAGCGATTGATCAGCGCGTAGGCAATAGTCTAAAGCAAAAATTCACTATGAAGCGTTGTTGAATTTGCGACGTCTTAAATGTTGAGCACTCTCCTGCTGAAACTGTTTTTTAGTTTCTACGAAAGACCGACACCTCGTCGAGAAAACGACGTTCATGTTTCGACACGCAAGAACTAGTGTCGTTTGCAGGCTTGCTGGCAACGCTTAGATCTAATCCGAACCCAACCCAACGTTATCCGGCCAAGCCTCTAAAGTCGCGCGCTAGATCTCGTAACGCCAGCGCTCTAATCAGCGTTCGGTTTTCCGAACGGGGCGTTATTGACTCCGCTATCACTCAACTTTTACGCCCCCTTGCGACAGGGACCGCGCACTTGCGTTAGAATGGAGTGATAGCGATCAAGCTGCAGGATGGGGCTTTCACTCTGCTTGCAGCAAAACGAGGATCGAGGGATTCACAGGACTGTTATGAAGGAGAAAGGGATGCTCAGTCAAAAAATGGTAGATCGGCTCAATGAGCAGATAAACATGGAGTTTTATTCGTCAAATCTCTATCTGCAAATGAGTGCCTGGTGCGAATTAGAGGGCTTGGAAGGTTCGGCGGAATTTCTGCGTGATCACGCTACAGACGAATTGACTCACATGCAGCGCCTGTTTTCCTATGTCAATGAGTGTGGTTCGCTTGCTCAGATTGGCCAGATCGATGCGCCGCCGACCCATTATGAATCGATAGAGGATTTGTTCGAGAAAACCTACGAGCACGAACAGTTCGTCACACAGCGAATCAACGATCTGGCAGATGTCGCCTTCAGCGAAAAGGACTACTCCACGTTCAATTTCCTGCAATGGTATGTGGCTGAACAGCACGAAGAAGAAATGCTGTTTAAATCGATTCTCGACAAAATCAAAATTATTGGCACCGACGGGCAGGGCCTGTACCTATTTGATCAGGAGATCAAGCAAATGGTCGGCGCGACATTGCAAACCTCGCTTAGCCCGAATCCTCCCGGTGGCGGTGCAGCTGCCTGAACTGTAGAGTATGTCGCCCCGATATTGAAGTCGGTCTGATAGCGTCAAAAGATCGCTCCTGACGCATTCAGGTGATGGCTTTAGAAACTCGATGCGTGTTCTCTTAATGACCGTTGCATTTGGTTACTAATCCGAGCTAGTTTAAAAGATGTGCAAGAGATGTGTCGAAAAGCATATCTGGGAAGAAACGGCCGACAGCAAGTGGTTGCTTAACGGCGATGGCCGTTACTACCAGCGCAAGGTGAGAGACGGCTTGAGGCGAAATCCCGCTGGCGGCGGCAAACTCCTCTAGTGCTGAAGCAAACTCTTTCGACTCGAGCATCTTGCCCAGAGAACTTGAAGTGCCCAGACCCACGTACTTCAGTGCATCGACGCAGGCGGTATCAAGGCCGGGCTGAAACGGCGAGTTCTGCTGGGCCGCCTGGCGCCAACTCAGATTCTCTGGCCTCACAGCTTCCAAGAATCCTAGCAGTCTTGCTACGTCAAAACTTTTTCGATCTTTAGTGCCGCTCGCATAAGTCGAACGGTATTCGTCGATAAGTTGATTGCGCTCATCGCGAATGGTGATGAACTCGTTATCCATCAACTCCAGCGTGCCAGCCAGAGATGAAAAACGCCGAAGGAGCGGCTGTGGGTAGGTGACGCCGGATTTATAAATGAATTCGTGGGAGATTTCGGCCCAGGCGTGTTCCAGAATTGTGCGGACCTGTACTTCAAACCATTGGTCGTGAAGGATCTGATATTGCCGCGTGCGCGCCTGTGACGCTTTCAGGCGCGCTATCAGGTGTACCGATCGATAGCCAAAATCACTCTCGCCGAGCAGTGCGCGTTCATCCACGCTCTCCTGACGGTTGATAACGAGCTCTTCTCGGATGCGGTCGGCCACCAGGTCCACCTCATCGCTATAGATAGTGATGATGCGAACCCCAATCAGATCGGTCAGTTGTTGCTGCGGATGATCATAATGTTTGCGCCGCAGCTTACCGCGCACAGACTCGGGCGATTTGGCCCTGGCGCGAATAGCGTGTACGGATGCGCCCGTATGTTCCACGATATCCGCCATCAAATCCCGCACCAGCTCCGCCTCTTTCTGCAGCTGCGGATACTGCTGTTCATATTTTTCGAGGAACTGGTCGATTGCGTGACGAGTGGTCATGGCATTGGGCTACGCGCTGATGATGGCGCTAATAATCTGAATGCGCGCCATGCGAGGGGTCAATTCATCTTGGCATTTATCCGCGGCGGCAGCATAGCGTGCGGCCTGCTTCGTCGGTTTATCGAGATGGGTCTTCGACTGGAGATTACGCAGGTGCTTGCCCGCTCTCTTGGCGGAGAGTGCTTTCAGCTTCTTCCCTCGCTCAGATACCGTATCGAGAGCGCCGAGCAGGGAATACAGCTCCGCGTCGTTAGCAAAGCGCGTATCGCCGAAATCCGGTAGTGCTTCAGAAATCCAGTTGAGATAGGTCTCCAGACGACTACGCACTTCTTTTCCCTCATCAAACTGTTCGCTGTAATGAGCGTAATACAGGGGGACAGCGGGGCTTCTGTCCTGAGGGCCCTCGATGAGTAACACGGTCAAATCCGCCGTTAGACGCGACAGTAAATCCTCGTCACGCGCGCGTTTGTACAATCGCTGAGTTTCCCAAAAATCGAGCTCGCAAAGCGTTTCTATATGCTCGTAAAACGCCCCTGCGCTTTTGCAGCGATCTAACTCGGTTCGGGAGCGCTCCACTCTGAATTTGCTCATTCGCGAAAAAATATCTCGTATGTCGTCCTTTGAGTAGCCAGAAACTTCTTCTACGATCAGTTCATAGTTTTCGATTTTGTGCTGTACATCCCGAGAGAGTTCTGCGAATCGCTTGCCGCCGTATTTGCCATGCACGTATTCCTTTTCCAACGCGAACTGATTATCGAGATACTCGAACACGGCGCGCAATCGCTGCTGGCCATCAATGACAGTAAACGCAGGTCGACCTGCTTGGGCGGAGGTAATACGCTGCAGAAAAATCAAGGGTATAGGGCGATCTTGTAGAATCGTATCGATCAAAAACGTTTTCGCAGATCGGGACCACAGCGCGCGTCGCTCGTACTCCGTCGAAAAGGTGATGCGACCCTCCTGGTACTGCCTGTGCAGCAGGGCGACTTCTCGAATGACTGGAGTGCGTTTTGTCATGAAACGAAATTCTCATATCCTCGCAAGGAAGCGGTTAGGAAAACATAAGCGGCATTGCTAAACACCACAATGGTTTAGATCGAACTTGTGCGCAACGCGAATTGCGGCCGAACACTCGCGATTCTGATGCGACACGCGTTTGGCTTGAATTACGATGATCTCTCTATTCAACTTGCAAGTCCGTTATCCACTCTGGCGGATTCTATTTCTCGTCTACCTTTGGTTCATTGAGGCTTAGCGAATAGCCAGCTGCAATAATATTCAATACGACCAGTAAAATAACGGGCCAGTGTACGCCCTGCAGCTGCGCAATGTACCCAAAAATACTGGATAGAATTAACTGCAAAACTGCCGCGACGGAGGTGCTTACCGCAACCAGGTAAGGCAGTTCCTCTTCCGATGAAGCATCAATAAGAAACAGCATACGAGACGCGTTAACCCCCTGAATACCCGCCGCTGCCAGCGCAAACACAAGGCAATGAGCGAGAATAGAGTGTGTTGGCGTGACCTCTGTAATGGTTAAGGCCCAAACACCCGCACCGGCGACGAAGAAGGAACCCAGTGCCAAGGTATAGCGCTGCGAACGCTGACTGATACGCTTCCAAATGGGTCCAAATATGATGACCGCGACACTGGTCGCAACCACAAAAGCACTCAGACCACCTGGATTCGTGCCTACATGATGCGTAGCGCCGTGCACTGCGTAAAAGGGCATCGCCACGATAACTGTGGCCGTGAAGCAACGCATGATGAGATAGCTCCGGAACCACTGGAATTGAAGTACCTCGCGAAACTTTTTAAGACGTGCCGAGACGGTAGGTTTTGCGCCTTTGCCAGTCGAGTCTGTGCTGGCGTCCTGCCAGTGCTGTACTGCCATGTCTTTAGGCTCTCGAAATGTCATCATGAGCAGTGCCGCCAAGCCCGTTACGGCGGCCGCACCAAGCGCGAGATTGACATTGTGATCAAGCGTGTTGGAGCCACTCGATATCCTATGCATAAGCCAGGACACCGCGATCGTTACCGCGCCACCTGCAGCGGTCATCAGAAATAGACCTGAGTTTCTGCGTGATCTGTCAAACAGGCGTGCCAGCAAATCGTTAAAGGCGAGTGCGTTAAGGCCCTTCGTTGCACCCATGGTCACAGCAACCGCGACAAAGATGGCCATTACGATGACATGATTGGGGACGGAAGCACTAAGCGCTGCGACTGCGAGTGCGATCGCGGTGGCACCCCAACCACCGACCAAAAACCACCTGCGCGTGCTGGCGGCGCTCATAATGGGTGCCCCCACATACTGTCCAATCAAACGAGAGCCAGCAAGAATAGGTAACAGCATGCCAGCGAGGAAGACAGGTGCACCCGTAGAGACATACAGGTACGGTAACAACAGGTTGGCGTTCCCTATCTTTTTCGATGCCTGAACAATGACCCCCTGCGTGACAAATATTACGTAGTTACGCTTTACCGTATCCTCAGGCTGCCCATGGGGGGATTCATGAACCTGGCTTGATGGTTCTGTTTCAGTGGGAATCTGTGTCATTGGCGACACCCGGCGTCGTGAGACGCTGCCGATACGTATTGCAACAAAGGTCCCTTTGTCCAGTTGATTCAATTCCTTACACTTATTCAGTGTAACACGGTACATGAGAGTGGTAAGCAATCTCACTTGCGTTGGGAGCTGAGTATCAGATCGGTTGATTGAATTCCCGCGTCATGGTCTTAGCTGGTGACAGAACTTTTTGGCACAATGCGGGTGAGTAGAGCAATTCGATCGGGATGACATGGTGCAGAGCCCAATTCGCGAACTGGTCGCGGGCGACCTGGATATCATCGGCGACGTACACGGTGAAATCGAGTCACTGCGCGCGTTGCTGGATGTGCTGGGTTACAGCGCTGATGGTAGTCACTCGGACGGTCGGCATCTGGTGTTTGTTGGTGATCTGGTTGATCGTGGACCAGATAGTGTGGGCGTCGTGCAGCTGGTGTCGGATCTGGTTGCCGCTGGCACTGCACAGTGCCTGATGGGCAATCACGAACTCAATATCTTGCGAGGTGAGCGCAGGGCGGGCAATAGTTGGTTTTTTGATAACACTGATTCAGCCACGCAGCACACGCTAGTCAGTTTTTTTGAGCCCTTGCCCGTCGCCCTGGAACGGCCTGGTCTGAGGATAGTGCATGCTTGCTGGCACACCCACAGTATCGGACTCTTGAGACCACAGCATGGCAGTGCTTTGGAGATCTACCAAAACTACGAACAGCTTGCTCTTGCCGGCCTGAAGCGCGAGGGCTTAAGGGCTACAGCCCTTGAGCAGCAATCGAACTACGATCTGTTAGATCCAGACAATCCTCCTCCTATGCTCGATCAACTCGCTCAGTTCTGGGTACGACAGCAAATGGAGAACCCGGTCGCTGTCGTGATGTCGGGTGTCGAGCAAGTTGCGCAAAAACCCTTCTGGGCAAATGGTAAGTGGCGCTTTGTGGCTAGGGTAGGCTGGTGGCAAGAGTATAGCGGTAGTGATGAAGTGGTGGTGGGACACTACTGGCGCAGTCGCTTTGAAGGCCATCGCTTTACCGACGATACCGGACTGTTCGGAGATGCGCGGGCAACAGATCCTCTAGGGCCTGATAAACGCGTGATGTGTATTGATTACTCAATTGGCCAGCGGGCACACGAACGCGAGCAATTGGGCGAGGGTGGTTCTTTTAAAAGCGCGCTAGCAGCTTATCGAGTGAATGAGCATAAGCCAAACGCACTAGTTTTTTCGCCTGTGTGATCCTAGCGTATCCGCGTTTCGAAAAACGTTGGTGCGAATTGAACCCCCGTCACTTTAAAAAACGATGTGATGCAGTTGTGATTTTCCACTCGATGTCACACAGGGGCGATAGAGTTTAAACGCAGGTGTTTCGCGTGCGGCTACGACAACGTCCAGAGTGTGACTTTATTGGTAATAAGGCAGTCACCTTATATTTCTCTGTATGCGAACTGTAGCGACTGCGTTACACGGTGCGGCTGATCGCAACGAAATGATCAGCCGCAGGGCACGAAAAGCACGCTAATTGCTGGCGTGAGTGTGTACAGGTCGCATCGGGCAAGTGGCGCGCGCTGTTGGCGTCATAGTCAAGCGGTCCAGCGAAGACGGTGTGCCCGCCTCGCATTGGCCAGCATCGGGCGACATCTCGATGACAGCCATCATGCCCGCATCTTCATGTTCACCGATATGGCAGTGATAGACCGCTTTGCCCTCAATAATGGGATTGGTGTAGGGGATGCGTACCACAACTGATCCATGCGGATCGTCTGCGGTTGGGCAGGTGCAGTCATAGCAATTCCCTTGATCATCGCACTCACAGCGGTCGGGGAAATCCTTGGTCGCGGCTCGGAATTCTACTGCCACCGTGTCCTGCCACCCGGTGAAGGGCACATCCTTACCATTCTTTTTTATAACTTGAAATTGCAGCTGGTGGTGATGAAACACATGGTTCTCGCCCGAGCAGTTGTTAATCGTCCACTCTTCAACACAGCCGATACGAACGCGCGTGTTCACCACGTTCATCTGAGTCCAAGCATTGTTGATGCAAAATTGATTACCATCGGGCGTTTCTGAAAAGTCGATGGTCCGGTCACAGCAGGTATCCACCTTGGTCAGATCGCTAACGGTGTCGGGAAACACCGTGGGCAAACTCGGGTCTTTATCCGACTTGTCCCCGCTCACCACCAGCGTTGCCAAAGTAGTGCGCGGATGCGGATCACCGCCGGGACCCATGTCGATATCGCGGGTACGGAAGGTGTACTCCCCGGGTTCGCCACCTACGATCAGAAACTCGGTACGAGCGCTCGTTGGCAGGAGCATGTTTTCGAACACAACCGGTTGGTTCTTGCGAATACCGTCTCGCGCAATTTCATAGATTTTGTGGCCATCGATTTCCAGATCGTAAAAAATGTCGGCGCCCACATTACCCACGCGCCAGAGCTGAACCTCGCCTGGGCGGATTTTGATAGTCGGATTTTTTAGACCATTGACCAGACGCATGGTCGGATTGCCCGGGTCTGGCGGATTCGGCACCTTGCCTTTGTCGATCTGAATATCCCGCAAGATAATGTTGCGCACGGTAATGCCAGACAGCTCGGGCCAGGGTTCCATCACGCCATCTACACTCAATAAACCTGACAAGCCACCGCCGATTTGGTACTCAGTAGTACCGTGATAATGCGGGTGGTAGTAGAACAGGCCTTTGGGATGATCGTCTGGAAAATCGACCGCATACTGATAGCTCTCCCCCGGTTTAATCGTAATGAAGATGTTGTCTTGCGGAGAGTTTGGCGATGTATTGGTGCCGTGGTAGTGCAGGTTGGTGTTGCCATCTTTCTTGTTATTGAGCTTCACACGCAATTGATCACCCGGCTTCACGTGTAGCGTTGCTGGCGCATACAAACCATTGTAGAGATAGGTTGTTACCGTTTGGCCGCCAACTTCGATGGTGTGTGGTTCAACGGTGAGTTCGTAATCCAGCACCCCATCTTTGCTGAACACGTCGGGTGGGTTTGCAAACTCGGGTCGCTTTTCAGCGCCATGGGTTGTCATGCTCAGGGGCAGCCACAACAACGACAATAGACACAATCGTCGGACGTTCATCGCCTTCTCCATGTATTATCCTGGTCTCAGAAATATGGAACTGATTTTTTTGGTTACCTGTCCCGCCGCGTTGCCCTGTTAATGAAACACGGTTACGTTTCTCGATAGTATTACAATCACTACAGCTTGAAAACAAAAATGAGAGTCATTAACATTTAGAATGGCGGGCTCCATATCTGGGAACGCTACATGTTTATGTGTTGGTGAAATGTCGATAAGTATATCGATGAAGCGGGGCTCACAACTTATGGCAGTAACCAACACACTGCGCTTGCAAATGCTTGCGCGCACTTGCAAACACCGGCGAGGCTTGCCTTCTTCGCGAGCTACCGGTTCACACACGTCAGCGTGATAGCAAGCGCTAAGGACTCATAGTGATTACAACAACATCTCACGCGAAAGCACCTGCTGCGCTTAAACCCTGTGACTCCCTGCTAAAACAGATGACCCGCTCGCTCCGTCTTGAACCTGCCAAATACATCAGAACACTGGCGTGCACGGCCGTTATGAGCACGACAAGCTTCCCAGATACTTCAGCCTCCGATGATATTCTGTCAGCGCAAACAAGCCCGCCTGGCAGTTCAGCGGCAACAGCCGCGGCTGGTTCATCTGCAACAGACGGTTCAGCTGAAACCACGGTAACCCGGCAAACACCCCCGACACCGCACTTCAAAAAGAAGCACCCGGTGAAAGTCACCGCCACCGGCAAACCCGACATTCCACCGAAGCCCTGGTCCCAGTGGCAGCAAATGACGGGCGACTGGGGCGGCACGCGCACCGACTGGGTCAATGAGGGAAGCTTGTGGGAGCTAGTCTACACGGGCGAAGTGATGTCGCGGATATCGGGTGGCGATAAATCGGAAGACGATACCAGCGGCCTCGGAAATGCTGATCTTACGCTCACGCTGGACACCGGTAGCTTGGGCTGGTGGAAAGGCGGTACGTTTTTCGTCTACCTGCAGAACCTGGTGGGAGATGGTAATGCGATCAACGATGCCGTAGGTGGCCCACTGGCGCCGATCAGCACACTCGATGCCGATGATTTCACCCAGCTGAGCGCATGGTACTACCAGCAGCAATTCTGCGGCGGCGCCTGTCGGATCAAGGCCGGTAAGCACGATGCCAACTCTGAATTTGCGGGCATGGATATCACCGGCGATAACATCAACGCCGGTTTTTCGCCGCCCGCAAACATCCCAATGCCAACCTTCCCCGACCCGGCCTTGGGTTTTGTCGCCGAGGTCGATCCCACGTCTGGCACCTACATTCGAGCAGGTATATATGGCGCCGATCTCGATGGTAAAAAAAATGGCGACAGCGGCCTGTTCGATGGCGATAGCATTAGTTTCCTCGAGACCGGCTGGACACCGGCGGCGATGGCGCGTTACGCCGGCACCTACAGCATAGGCGGCTGGTACACCACGCTGGAAACGCCGGATGTAACGCCCGATAGCGATCCTGATCCGGGCGTCAGCGATGACAATTACGGTGTGTATGTCATGCTGAGTCAGCCGGTTTACCTCGAAGCTTCAGCCACCGATGCCAGTGGCCAAGGCCTACAGCTGTTCTTCGAGTATTCCTGGGCACCGGAGAGTCGCAACCCCGTAGCGGAGCAGTGGGCTGCTGGTGCTGTGTACACCGGGCTGTTTCCCTCCCGTGATTCTGACTTGCTTGGCTTTGGCGTGACCTACATCACCCCGTCTGATGATCTCGGCTCCAATGGACCGACCAGAGAGCAAACGAACCTCGAACTGTTTTATATCGCCAATCTCACGCCCTGGCTGTCTATCCAACCCGACGTGCAGTGGGTCGAAAACGTAGGCGGGACTGATGAGGACGCGACTGTGATTGGTGCGCGGGTAGCGATCACGTTCTAGTTTCAGGTTAAATTGCGGGTACAGAGTAAAATGCCTGCAGCAAAGGCTGCCTAGCCCTTGTTAGTAGCACTGCGTCGCAACTGTCTGCTAGGAGGTTCGTTCACCAGCAGTTACGGCCTCGCGCCGTGATTAACTTATGTGCCGTGAGGCACGCACACCGCTAGTGCCCCTCACGTTTGCAGCCAAACATGTTAATCGCCCCAGGACGAGCCCGGCGCTCAGCCTCTCGAACTCTGTCTCGCCTGCAACCGATGTTGTGGCTACTCGGCCCGCCATGGAAGCGCATTCTGGTCCAGGCTGATGTACTTGAAGTTTTGTATATCCAGTTCATTGGAGGGCGCTCCCGTAACGCTCGGTTGCACCAGGTGTTTTGTCATGTAGTTGTAAAGCGCGATACCCGGTACATTGTCGAGCACGATGGCCTCGGCTTCCTGAGTGAGGGCCAGCCGTTTCTCATCTTGTACCGTGCGAGGTATGAGCTGTTTGATCAATTCATCAAAGCGCGCGTCGGAAAAATTGGTGCGGTTGATGCCGCTACCGGTAGTAAAGATCTCTAGAAAAATAAGCGGATCAAAGGTGCTGGCAAGCCATCCCATTCGAGCCATGTCGTAATTTTTTTCATTCATCGTGTCCAGATAGACTTTCCACTCCTGGTTCACCAGAGTGACATCGATATTGAGTTTGTCTTTCCACATTTGCTGCAAGGCGACGGCGATACTGCGATGTTGTTCATTGGTGTTGTACAGATATTCAAGACCTGGCCAGCCCTCGCCATTGGGGTAGCCGGCTTCAGCGAGCAGCGCTCTTGCCCTATCAGGGTCGTAAGCAGGCCCCGGTGGTGAACGATAGCCCGGCGTGTTCAGTGGCACCATAGCGGCGCTGGGAACGGCGGTACCGTAGAGAATCGAGCTAATGAGTCGTTCTCTGTCTATCGACATTGCCAACGCCTGTCTTACGCGCAGATCAGCCAATGGCCCTCGCTCGATATTTAAAGACAAAAAGTAGGTTCCCTGTTGCGGACCCTGGTGGTAGGGGGAATTGGGCAGTTGTCGATACCAGGGAATTTTGCTCACCGGAACTTGATTCGTAAAATGCAGCTGTCCGGTTCGGAACATCTTTTCCTCACTGACCAGGTTTTCTATGGGGTAAAACACCACCTGATTCAGTTCGACGCGATCTGCGTCCCAGTAGGTCTCGCTTTTGATTACCGTGAGTCGTCGGTTGAGGAGCCATTCAGAAAGTGTAAAGGCACCGTTGCCAACGAAATTCTCTGCGCGCGTCCAGCGAGTGAAGCGATCAGTTGCCAGTCCGTGAGCCTCTACCGTCGCTCGATGCACCGGATAGGCGGGATAAGTACCTAAGGTCTCCAAAAAGAAAGGGTCGGGGTTTTCCAAACTAATCTGCAGTGTGCGGGTGTCCAGGACCTTTATGCCGATCTGGGACTCATCTTCTAGCTCACCCGCACTAAACGCCCTTGCATTGACGATGGGAAACAGTGTGTAGGCGACCTGGTTCCCCATAAGTGGATGAATACTGCGTGTCAGAGACCAGGCGAAATCCTCAGCCGTCACCGCGTCGCCGTTTGACCAGCGCGCCTTCGGGTTTAGATAGAATGTATAGGTCTTGCCGTCCTCGGAAATTGTCCAACGCTCAGCCACGCCGGGATCCATATCCATCGTAATCGGGTTGCGCGTCACCAGGCCTTCAAACAGTGCGCGCGCGATATTGACCTCAGGTGACCCACTCATGACGTGCGGGTCCAGCGACTGCGGCTCGGTGGAGTTGCCGAAGTAAAATATGCCCTCTTGATTACCAGAAAGCACGTTAGGCTCACCGCGAATACAGCCTCCAGTATTGAGGAACAGTAGCACGAGCCCCCACACCGCTAAGACGCGCGCAGGTGTGTTCATTGGCACGTTTTGATCTGCCCGATTGTATCGATGCTTCATGCTGTTATGGGATTGCTCCACGGCCGGTTTACCAAGCGACAGTATCGTACTTGTTCAGTAGAATCACGTTAACACGTTCTTAGATTTAGATAGCGAGGGCAAGCGTATGGCCGAGGCAACAAGTGAACATGGTTGGCAGGAAGGAGAGGTGGTCAGCCCGGAGGGCACCGAGCGGTACGTGTTCAACCAGACTATGTTGCGCATCGCTGATCCGAAAAAGTCCCTTGATTTCTACTGTGGTGTGCTGGGTATGACGCTGGTCAAGCGTCTCGACTTCCCCGAGATGCAGTTCAGTCTGTATTTTCTGGGCTACGTACGTGCCGATGATGCCGATAATATGCCCGATGATCCGGTGGAGCGCGCAGCTTACGCCTTTGGGCAGAAAGCCATGTTGGAACTCACGCACAACTGGGGCAGTGAAGCCAACCCGGACTTTGAGGGCTACCATAGTGGCAACGAAGAACCTCGTGGCTTTGGTCACATCGGTATATCCGTCCCCGATGTGTACGCCGCATGCGAACGCTTCGAGCAACAGAACGTGCCTTTTGTGAAAGCGCCTGATGACGGAGTCATGAAAGGGCTCGCGTTTATCAAGGATCCTGATGGCTACTGGATTGAGATTTTGAACGCGACTTCCTTGGCAGCCATGGTGAAGACGTCAGGTGCAACATCTGAATAGTAGCCAACGATACTGAATAGTAGCCAACGATAGCCCAGACTCTGGCGCAGAGGATATCCAGGCTGTATTCACCTGTGTATCTACAGCGACAAGCCAGGGCTCACCGTTTTTTCTTCGCCCCTATTCCCTGACAGTCTGCCGAAATATGGGCTTTGTTGGCCCAAACGACCATGTTCCAACAATGGCAAGCGGTCTCTTGGGTCGTACCGCCGGCGGGTTCGCACTGCACGCCATTATCCTTCTTTTCGGCCTTGCAGGTGAGGCTTGCCGGTGCGAGATCCCCGTATTGGCCGGTACATGCTACTTTCCAGGTGTACGTGTGCTCCCCGGCGATTCCTTCGTCCCAATCGCACGTTTTGCCGTATGGACAGGTGTAGTTGTAAATCTCAGCAGCCGCTAATGGGCTGATTAAGACAAAGAGCATAAGCAAAATCATCCGGTAGGGGTTTGTCATCTTGGATTTCTACACTGGCTACGACAGCGCCCAATATAAAGTGAGAGTCGAACAAAATAAATGGTTTTAACCTCTGAAAAGTGACTAATCCTGTAAGAGAGGAATTAGAGAGCGGTAGGCGTCGTCTTGCTCAAGACGACAACTACGGCAGCATTTCATTCTGGGCTGATAGAGATTCGACGTGAGTCAAAAAACACCGCGCCGTCCCGTGGACCCGTTACGGTCCACGCCCTTGCCCTTATGCCTAGAACGTAAAATGAATCGCCTTTTTCTCGCCGAACAATGATACTGGCTGTTATAGATCGTTATCTGTAGAGCGCGTAAATGGAGTGGGAGGTCAGGATGAAAGCCTCAGATTTAATGGTTAAGTGTCTTGAGAAAGAGGGCATTGAATACATATTCGGTGTACCGGGTGAGGAGAACGCCGATTTCATGCTCGCTCTGGAGCAATCCGAGCAAATAAAGTTTGTGTTGACCCGACACGAGCAAGGCGCTGCCTTTATGGCAGAGATTTACGGCAGGTTAACAGGTAATCCAGCCGCCTGCTTGAGTACGCTGGGCCCTGGCGCAACGAATCTAATCTCCGGCGTAGCCGATGCCAATATGGATCGCGCGCCCATGCTGGTGCTGACAGGGCAGGGTAGTACGCAGCGCCTGCACAAAGAATCTCATCAGATCATGGACGTGGTGAAAATGTATGAGCCGGTCACTAAATGGGCCACGACCGTAATACACGCAGACACCATCCCCGAAATCGTGCGCAAAGCTGTGAGACTGGCACGCGGTGAAAAGCCCGGTGCGGTGCTCATAGAACTTCCCGAGGATATTGCCAAGCATCCGACAACTGCCAAACCACTTGAACCCAGACGCTACCGTCGCCCGATCGCCCGCGAGGATATGATCGCGGCCGCGGCACAGCGCATTGTGGCGGCCACGCGTCCGGTCATACTGGCGGGCAATGGCTGCGTCCGTAAACGCGCCGCTGATGAATTGCGCCAATTTGTTGCCACCACGGGTATCGGTGTGCTGAACACCTTTATGGCTAAGGGCGCTGTAGATTTCAAAGTAGAAGAGTGTCTTTACACGGTGGGGCTGGGCACGAAGGATATCGGCACCTGTGCTATTGATGCAGCGGATCTGGTGATCGCAATTGGCTTCGACATGGTCGAATATCATCCGCAGTCATGGAATGCTGACGGCGCTAAAGCGATCGTGCATATTGACTTTCAGCAGGCGGAAATCGACTCGGCCTATCACCCAGAGATCGAGTTGGTGGGGGACATCGCGGATAACCTTTCGGTGTTGACCGAACAAATAAAAGCGCTAGGTGCGCCGGAGTTTGATTTCCAGCAACAGCGTCGCACACGTGAGGACATGACGCGTGAACTGCTGCGTCACGCCGGCGACGAGGCTAAAGGCAAGTTAAAACCCCAAAAAGTGCTGCACGATGTTGAGCAGGTATTCGCCGACGATGGCTTGGTGCTCTCGGACGTAGGTGCGCATAAAATGTGGATCGCGCGCCACTATCACTGTCGCCAGCCCAATGGCTGTTTGATTCCCAACGGTTTTTGCTCCATGGGTTTTGCACTACCGGGTGCCATCGCAGCGGGCCTGGTAAATCCTGAACGCAAAATTCTCGGCATTGCCGGTGATGCCGGTTTTCTGATGAACGTGCAGGAAATGGAAACCGCGTCACGTTTGAATAGCAATATTACGATGATGGTGTGGGATGATCAGGCTTATGGCCTCATCGCCTGGAAGCAGTGGGCAGAGTTTGGTCGTCACACTGATCTATCTTTTGGCAACCCCAACTGGGGTATGCTGGCGGGCGCGTTTGGCTGGGACTTTCA
>JBCCNJ010000068.1:0-22871 GCA_039025905.1 Pseudomonadota bacterium
ATCACGCGACCTTCTTGCCCTACGGCAAAGCCGTTGCCATCTTCTGTCAGATTCATCCCAAACAGGGACGCATCGCCAATGTGCGCGGTCTCCCAGGTAGTACCACCATCAGTGGAGCGCACACCCAGTTCAAACTCCCCGACGATGGTGACAACGCCATTCTCATCGACAATCACGTCGTAGAGATGGGGTTCGACAAAGTCATTGAGAATCGCTTCCCAATCCAGGGCGACGGGCTCCCATGTTGAACCACCGTCCTGTGACTTGAGAATCGTGCCGAAGCTGCCAACGGTAAACGCCAGACCGGCGGTATTGCCATCTACGGCCAGCAAACGCGCGTCTGTGCCTGCATCGATAGGGTTAAACGCGTCACCATCACGCTGAAAGATGCCACCTTCTTGCGCCACAATCAGGTTGGGGCCTTCTCCACAGCTGACGTCGAGCAATGCGCTGCGGGTGAACGGTGGTATCGAAGACCAACTCTGGCCACCGTCCTCGCTTTCGATCACCAGACCGCCTACGCCAACGGCGATGCCCTGCTCTCCATCCAGACACATCCCAAACAGGGCGTCATGGGCGGTACCGCGATAGACCTGAGCAGGTTCCATCGCGGCAGCCAGCGGCAGCGAAATGCCGCAGGCCAGCAGGGCTAACTTCGCAGCGCGGCTTATCACCGATCAGCTACCCAGACGACGCAGGGCCGGCACCGTCATATAGCGCTCGTAGAGATCACCCTCGTTGTAGCCAGACTTGAAGCCGCCACGGATTTCCTGTGCCTGGTACAGTCGGCTCATGCGGTTTGTCTGGATATCGTGACTGTGCACATGCGTCCAGGACCAGACCGGATGATCACCATCCATCTTCACAGTGTCGCCCTGTACGTACTGGCTAAAGGAAGGCTCAAAAGACTTCCAGAGCTCACCGCGACGATCGTAGGTAACGTAGGCCACGAACATCATGTTGCGCGTGTCAATCCAAACACGTTTCTTGCTCACTGGCGCTCGAGGATAGCCTGTGGGCTCAGCCTCGACGACAATGGTTTCCGGAATCAATTCCATAGACTGATCGAAGAAGGTGATCCCTTCCGGTCCGCCGTGGACCGCAGGCTCATAGTTGGGGTTATTACCCATCCAGTTGTTCGAGATCGCACCCAGCATTGGTTGTCGACCTATAACCTTGTAGTTGCCCCAGGTAAGCATAGGATCGCCCGCCGCCCAGGCGTCGGACAAGAAGAAGGTAACGCCGGGCACAAGCGGCTCAAAGCGCTGACTGGATGGGAAGCGTCGTACTCGCTTGAACGCCGGGATATAGCCCTGAAGCTCAGGGAACTTCCGCTGGTCGTAATCCCAAACGTTCAGGAATGATGTACCTCGCGAGTCATTGGGGTAAGTAAACCATACAGACTGGTAACGCAGCTTGTCCTCCTGACCCACCCAGTAAGGTTGAGCCGGGTCATTCACAAGACCAACGGTATTTTGCTCCGCCCAACAGAAATCGTACTGATACTGTTGCGTGCCATCCGGGCCAATATCCCAATCGCGAATCGCGTAAAGGTTGGTGTCATGCCTTCCCCAACTCAGGGTGATATTAGCGAAGACTTCCATTCCGTTGGTTGCCTCAGGGAACGGGTTGCCGCCGATCCACGGCTGTCCCTCTTTCGTGTAGACATTGCCGTCGGCATCCATCATCGCCTTGCCCGAGTTCCTCAAGGTGGCCTGCAAATACTCATAGGGATACAGCTTGGTAACGTCCGTCGTGGTCGGTGCAATTTTGATGCGCCGGCCCATCTGCGAAATCTGTACATAGGCCACCGGGTCGAGAAGATCTTTGACCAACTCAACATTCTCAGCCGTCACCATGTCGCCCGTTTTAATCTGGCCTTTGGTGTAGGCTTCAATAGACAACAGTTCCTCAGGGTAGGCTTTTTCCACATCAGCCGAATGGCCAATCATTGGCCACAACGGCGCTAGTACACCCGCAGCCATTGAGCCCTTAGTAACCCTATCGAGAAACACCCTTCTGCTATAGTCGTGATCGTACTTCTTGATGTGCATGCTAAGTCCTCCTAAAGAACATTGCGTTACTCTTATAAAATGTAGCCCTGCATCGCCGTATTTAGTACCAAATCCCTACGCTGGTTTCGGATTCAAATGCTCTGGGGCATCCGGAACAGTGTATTCCGATAAATCGACACCTTCGCCTACCAGTAAGTCTTCATAACCCAGGAATTTGGGTTTGATCAACCACACCAGCAGCGGCACCACGATCAGAGCAATAACCATGTTTATCAGCATCACCATCACCAGCAGCAGGCCCATATCTGCGAGGAACTTCAACCCGGAGAGGAAGTACCATGGCAGAATCGATATGAGCACTATAGTCGCTGTAAAAAATATCGCCTTACCCGTTGTCGCCACCGCATCGTCGATTGCCTTCGCGTGGTCGTTATACTCCTGGTATTCCTCGCAAATACGACTCAACAGATAAATACCGTAGTCGATTCCCACACCAATTCCAATTGCGGTGATAGGCAAGGTGTTGACGTCCAGCCCGATCCCTAAATGCACCATCACCGCACCCAATAACAGGTGGGAGATGTTGACGGGAATCAGCAGCATGATGCCGGCAATCACCGATCGATAGGCATAAGTACACATGATCAGAATAATCATGTTAAGCAAACCGAGTATGATCCACTGATAGTAGTCAATGGTGTCATTGATGGATTGCTGCAGGGCAATCGTACCGGTGCCAAGGCGTATCTCGAAATCGTCGAAATCAAGACCGATCTGATCGAGGGCCGCACGGGTCTGCGCGAGCGCGACATCCACGGTCTCTTGTTTATTGTCCTTGTACCACAGCGAAACGGTGGCATGCTGTTGCTTAAAGTCGGTTACATGCAGGAATGCCTTTGGCCCAGTCCCCACCATAACGGCACCGGCGGCAGCGGCCACCGCGGGTTGATTTCTATCTAGTGGCGCCCATTTGGGATGGCCTCCAGAAAACAGGCGGTTGGCCTCGGGTAGGTAATCGGCAAATGAGAGTGTCGCTACCGGCGGCGGATCTTGCTTTTCTAATATATTCTGCAATTCGAGCATGGCAAAGACAGTGTCGGCCTGCCTCGCAACCCGACTGGGATTGTTTTCGTCTCTCGCCTCAAAAACGATTTCGAGGGTGTTTAAGCCGGCAAAGTTCTGGTTTATTTTGCTAACTGCCACGTTGTAATCCGAGTCTTCCCAGAGCAGGCTGCTGCCCTCGACGGGATTGCCCACCTTGATCTGAGCGAATTGATAGATGGCATAACCCACTAACACAATCAGCACCGCGCTGGTGACCGGTGCCCGACTGCCGTGGCTCAGTCTGGACATGCGTGCCAATATCGCACGTATGCCGGTGTGCCAGAAACCACCGCCGTGTTTGTCCAGGCCGATGATCTTGGCCGTATTCTTCGGCTCGGGCAGGAACGAAAGGATAAGGGGCGACAAAAACACGTTAGTGGGCACGAGAATCAAAGCCCAAAAGCCGCAGAAAATGGCGAAGCGTTCCATCGCTGGAATAGGCGCAACCATAATGATAAAGAGACCCAGGGCGTCCGTGACAATACCCAGGGTGCCAGGCGCCATCATGACGCCAAGCGATATCTCAGCCGCTTTCTTTTTGTCCCGAACGGTATAATAAACTTCGTAGTAGCGTTCTATAAACTGCACGCAGTGACTGAACGATCTGGCAACCAATAACAGCGGCACCACCATAATCAGCGGTTCAATGGGGTCGCCCAACCAGCCGACAAATCCAAAACCCCAAATTGCGGCAACGATGCTCGTTACCAGCGGCGTCACAACACCGGCAACGTTGAACATATAAACCACCAGCGACAGCAACAGCGCGCTACCCGTGATCGCGAAGATATTCAGCATGGCTCGCTGATGGCTATAAACCCAGCCAGTCAGAATCGGCTGGCCGGCGACATAAATTTCGTGGTCGGCATCGCGCGCGTTCTCAGCGAGGTTTTGAACGAACTCAAAAACCTCCCCGTAGTCCATCAGCCGCTCAATAAAGGTTGCCCGCACCAAGGTTGCCGTTTCATCTTGTGAGATTAGGAAAGCGCGCGCATTCGGGGCTTTGTCCACACGCAACCGCAGCTCGTCAATCTCCTCCGGCGTCTTGGGTACTGAATCACCCATCAACGGCTGGCTTTCGATACCAAAGGGCGTGGCCTCAGAGTAGCGTGCCTTCTCCGTGGCAATGGACATAATCTGATCGTGGTCTACCCCGGGGGTGAGGTCGATATCACGCGTCATATCCCAGACTTTCTGCAGCGTCTCGGCGTTGTAAATATCACCGTCCTTGCGCTTGATCATCACCGTCACGGTCAAGGGATTGCCGAAATTGGGATGGTCGGCGAAAGTCTGGACGAAGGGATGGCTCTTGGGGAGCAAGTCTGAAAATATCGTGCGCAGCTCTACACGCGGCAGGCCCGCAGCAAAAAACAGCGTTATTAGGCCAATGATGGTCAGCGACAGAGCGCGGTTTTGCAGCGTGAAGTGGGCCAGCTTATAACGTAAGGTCTTCAGCGTGGACTCCTTTATTAGATTATGATTTCCACGTTACCAATATGGGCTTTTTCTGCGGATTGCAAAGCCCTTGTGTTACCAGTCTACCTGAATCGGTTAGCGCTGCTAGTTTGCGTTAAGCATCGCTACCTTCCAATACTTTTTGTTACCCGATTCGTTAATCATCGACCCTTTCCCTACTTCGGGCCGTGGCTTTCGGGTTAGTACGCAATAAGTTCTTGATCGGGTTCACTATATTATGCCGATATTCTCGAACACACCTGGGTGTCACACCACCCAAATGGGTAGTTGCTCGACATGGCTAATTTAATGCTCAGTAAACTTCCAACGATCAATCTGATTCAGTACGCGTACCTTACACTTAATTATTGACTATTATTCATAAGCTACTATACCTTGGTCACTCGTTCAACTTTTATCGAACGGACGCCCAGACAAGAGTCGCAGCGGCGGTCTCCATGGCTGTCAACTTGTTGCATCTTGGGATGAAATAAAGCAATAGCGCTACCGTCTTTATCAGCGTAGCCTAAAATAAGCAGTAATCCAGCATGAGTTGTATGCAGGCAGGACAGAGCTTTGAGCGACCTCACGCTGAAGGGCAAGGCCAGCCACATAAAATCAATAACGGGCATGACATGCAGCAAGCCGACAAACAAAAGCGTATTGAACGCAAGCTGAACAGGCCTAATAAGTTCGAGCTGCGACGAAACCAACTCGCCCAGTCAACACTAGCTACCATGGGCAAGAATGGTTATGCGAAAACCAGCATGCGCGATATTGCATCGGACGCCGGTGTCTCGTTGGGAACACTGCACTATTACTTTGTCGACAAAGCTGAGCTGGTAACCTACTGCGTGCAATCCTTTAAGCGCAACTTTATCCAGCGCGTGATTGAGCGATGCCAGGCCAGTAGCAACATAGAGGAACTGCTCACTGCATTTTGCGAAGAATGTGCAACATCCATGCTGGATGAGTTCTCAGTTCACCGCGTTTGGTTCGATATTCGAGCCCAGGCCATGTTTGACCCTGTCTACGTGCCACTGAGAGAGGAGATCGAATCAGAGCTTGAAGCCATGTTTCAGATTTTTATTGAATCTGCCGAACACTTCAGTGGTGCACCCATTTCCATGGCAACCAAAACCGTTGGCTGCATTGTTGAAAGTCTGTTCGAAAATCAGTTATTCAACTACATCCAACATGGTGATGGCGAAAGAGCAAAACGTGACCTGGAAACAGACTTCAGGGCGTATTGTCAGCAGCTATTACAGACCACGTAGTTAGCGCGCCAGTGTGTGAGTGTCAGGAGCGCAGCGCATGAACGTCATAGGCCGCCATGGGCACGGTCAGATCACCCTCGCCAATACCGACGTACTGTAGTCGGTTGACCCATAGGTAGTCCGAATGGCTGGTGACTAACCGTGGCACAGTGTGTATAGGGAATTTCAGTACAGGATCACCGTCCAGAAATGCCTGGTAGCCATTTTCACCCAAATCAGCGACGCCGGTATACGTCATGTAAATCAATGCACCATCATGAGACTCAACCGTTGCGCGCACGTTCAAGATAGCGACACCGTCTGGGCGGATCGTGAGCCAATCTGCCCCTACGGGGCGAATACTGCCCTGTAGTTTTGGGCCTGTTACCTCCCCGCCCGTTACATAGATGTTGACCCTCAGCCCCTCAGGGGTTGGTCCAATAACTTCAAACTCAGGGTTTAAGCTGGCTCTGTATGAGAGAACATGCTCAAGTTCATAGGGATACATGTGCTTACCTCACTTTAAGTTCACCAAATAGCGTCCCACCACAGTGCCATTCTTTAGCTTATCCAATGCATCGGGCACTTTCTCCAGTGTAATTTCCTCTACCATGCCGTCCAGACCGTCGAGCTTCCAGTCTGAACCGAGCTTTTTCCAGGTCGCGTCTTTCCGTGCCCAAGGTTGCTCGACGCAGTCGACGCCCAACAAGTTTACATCGCGCAGAATGAAGGGCATCACCGTGGCAGGCAGGTCGGGCGAGGCGGCTAAACCACAGCATGACACAGATCCGCCATAGTCGATGACTGTCAGAAGCTTGGCGAGATATTCACCACCCAAGGCGTCAACCGCGTGAGCAAATCGAGGCTTACCCAGGGGCGGTTTGACATCGAGTAGCTCCTGCCTGGAAAACACCTCCTTGGCACCAAGTCCGCGCAACATATCAGCTGACTCAGGTTTGCCGGTGGCAGCCGCCACCTCAAATCCCAACTTCGCAAGAATCGCCACTGCGAACACGCCGACACCGCCAGTAGCGCCGGTAACAGCGACGAGACCATCACCGGGAGCGGCGCCCATTTGCAGCAATTTGTCTATACACAATGCGCTGGTGAACCCAGCTGTGCCGTAGGCCATCGCTTCTCTAGCCGTTAGGCCGGAAGGCATAGGGATGACCCATTTTGCCGGCACGCGGATGTACTGGCCCAGCCCTCCGGCCGTGCTCATCCCGAGATCGTAACCGCTAACGATGACCTCATCGCCAACCTTAAACTGGGCATTTGAACACGCTTCCACGACACCCGCCGCATCGATTCCGGGTTGGTGTGGGAAGTTGCGCGTCACTCCTGGGTGGCCCTGTGTGGACAACATGTCTTTATAGTTGAGCGACGAATAAGCAACGCGCACCAGCACGTCTCCCTCCGGCAGGTCGTCAGTATCGCGCTCGACCACCGCAGTGGTGAACTCACTCTCTTCTGACTTGGTCACCCACAGGGCCTGGTAAGTCTTGGCCATTGTTATGATCTCCTTCGGTCTTAAAATTGCTAACGAGGTTTATCTGGCGATGTAGCCGCCGTCAATAACGAGTTCTGATCCCGTCATGTACTTTGATTCATCTGAGGCGAGAAATAAGACACCATTGGCAACATCCATCGGCTCACCCATGTGACCCATAGGGATATTGCCCACAATGCGGGTCGTAAAGGCCTCGCTCTCGACTTCTCCCATGGTGTCGATTGCACCGGACACCATCGGCGTCTCGATAAAGCCTGGATGAACAGAATTGACGCGTATTGCATAGCCCTGATCACAGCAGTGTAGCGCAGCGGATTTGGTAAAGATGCGCACACCCCCCTTACTCGCGTTGTAAGCTGCTATCTTCTGCTCGCCAATAATGCCTTCCACGGAGGAGATATTGATGATGGAGCCGCCGCGCCCCTTCATGATCTTAATGGCCTCGCGCGTACCCAAAAACACGGCGTCGAGATTGATGCTGTTGGTGAGTCGCCAGTCTTCCAAAGTCGTATCCTCTACTGTGCCCACCAACGCAATGCCCGCATTGTTCACCAGCACATCCAGATGACCATAGCGTTCCAGGATGTCGTTAAGCACAGACGCCCAACGGGCTTCGTCGGCGACATCCTGCTGTATGGCTATAGCCCGTTCACCAATACCCTGCGCCACGCGCTCAGCGCTTTCGGCATTAATATCGGTGACTACCACGGTGGCGCCCTCTTGTGCTAAGCGCACGCACATCGCCTCACCCAGGCCGCTACCGCCACCGGTGACTAGCGCTATTTTGCCTTCTACTCGCATACTAATTCTCCCGTTCATAGTGATCGCAGTTGCCACATCGCCGCAATCCAAACCCAAGCAAACCGCTATCCCGCCGTCATGCCACCATCGACGACAAACTCAGCGCCGGTGCAGTAGCTGGCTTCATCTGAGGCTAAAAAGCGGGTCATTCTCGCGATATCTTCTACAGCGCCTATGTTGCCAAGCGGGATCATATCCAGAATAGCTTGTTCAGCTTCTTCCAAGTTTTCAGAGACGCCGATGTCGACTAGATCTTGAAATACCATTCTGCCCATGGCGGTCTCAATGACGCCAGGGTGTATGGAATTGACGCGAATTCCATAGCCAAGCCGCCCAAATTCCACGGCGGCATGTTTCGTGTAAAGACGCACCGCGCCCTTTGTCGAGCCATAGGCCGTGTGTCCAGGGACACCAATCAGCCCAGCGACCGATGACAGGTTGATGATGGAACCGCCGCGACCCGCAGAGCCGCCCGGCTGCATCACCTGCGCGGCATACTTCATCCCTAGAAAGATCGACTCCACATTGATCTGATGCACCTTGCGAACAGCGTCCAGCTCATTATCCACCAAGAGACCGCCCGTATAAGCGCCGGCATTGTTGACCAAAATATCGAAGCCGCCGCACTGCCCCACCGTCGACGCAACGGTGTGTTGCCACTGCTGCTCATCGGTGACGTCTTGCACACCGGCAAGAGCAGTCGCACCGGCCTCGCTGAGCTCCCCAGCAAGTTGCTCACAACCGCTAGCGTTAACATCCGTCAGCATCAGCTTGGCGCCGGCGGCGGCTAACTCTCTCGCGCAGGCGGCGCCAATCCCAACCGCAGCACCAGTCACCAAAGCGACTTTCCCATCTAAATCTGCAAAGTCTCCCATACCTTCCTCCTTGATTGCTTCAATACCTTCATGATGACCCACACCCTTCTGAGGTCGGGTCGGTTGGGTAATTAGGCCCTCCCGATACCTAGGCAGTAGGCCAGCTACCGACCCTCGCGCAATGCCTCAAATTCAATTGCAGCGCAGAGCTAACACGGCGATATTCCTACTACCGTTGATCACGGCACGCGGACACCCGAAGGGCGTTTCCCAGGTAGATGCCCATAGGCCAGCTGAACTAAATAAGGCCCCTATGCTGTAGCGCTGGGTCGACTTCTCACCCGTTCCAGCCAGGCCACGATATTGGTGTTCTCTTCTTTGATCGGTTGACCGAAGTCAGCAAAGAACTCCAAAAAGGCGAACGGCAGGATATCGGCCATGGTAAATCGATCACCGCACATGAATTCTTTACCTGCGATAAGACCATCAAGCCAGGTGAGGCGCTCCTGCGCGATGGCTTTCAAGTCGTCTGCAGCTTGTGGAATCAGCGCCATACGTCCCCGAAAAATGTCCTGCCCTTCTCCGTAGCGAAAACCATTGGCCATAGGCTCCAAAATGGCGATATCAACGCGCCTGGTCCACATTCGCGTCTCCGCTTTCTCCTCAGGTGTGGTGCCGATCAAACTGGTAGAGCCCTGCAGCTCATCAAGGTATTCGCATATAGCCGTAATCTCGGTAATGGTCGTACCGTCATCCAGTTCCAGCGCTGGGGTTTGCCCCGCAGGATTAACCTTCAGATAATCACCCTGGCGGTTCTCAGCGCCCATTAAATCCACCTCAACCATGTCCATCTCTAAACCCAGCTCATTGATGAACATGCGGACGGCTTTGGGATTGGGGCCCATGGAGTTGTATAGCTTCATAGATGCGGTTCCTAATTAACGTTATTGGTGTGATCGAACTTCAGCACAATGGTAGACCAATTAGCTCTGGGATGCCTATCAACCAGACAATGAGCGGCGAACATTTTTAGCCGGTACGTAACTGCAACCCAGAGTCGGGGGATCTGCGCGACCCATACTCGCTTGCTAAGTAGTCCATCGCGCCATAAGCCTAAGCTTGTGTCTCGTCTCACCGGACACATAACCTGCAGGCGCGCACAGTTTTAATTGACCATAGTTAATACAGGGACATTCAAAACGGAGATTTAACAGCGAGGGTGGGACCGCGTCAGCGCAGATTACTCTATACTCAGCCGGCAATGATTCAGGCCCACATTAGATAGGATATCGACCATGCAAAATACGCCCTTTGATATGAGCGGTGAAACCGTTTTGATAACCGGCGGCGGTACCGGACTGGGCAAACAGTTTGCGATCGCTCTTGCCAAGGCCAATGCCCGCGTCATATTGTGCGCGCGCCGTGTGGCAAAGCTGGAGGAGTCGGTAGCACTGATCCGTGAACAGGGCGGTGAGGCACACGCCATACCCATGGACGTGACCGATCAAACTAGCGTCACCGCTGCATTCGCCAGCTGCCTTGAAATAAGCCCGGTTACCGTACTGATCAACAATGCCGGCCTCGCCGGCGAATCGATGTTGCTATCTTTGGACGAAGCCGAGTGGGACAGCGTGGTAGACACCAATCTAAAAGGCCTCTGGCTGGTAGCTCAAGCCGCTGCGCAGCAGATGATTGATCAGCAGCAATCCGGCTCCATCATTAATATAGCCTCTGTATTGGGCAGTTCGGTGCAAAAAGGCACCGGACCCTATGCAGCCTCCAAATCGGCCGCCATACATCTCACGCGATCAATGGCACTAGAGTGGGCACGCTACGGTATTCGCGTGAACGCCATAGCGCCAGGGTATTATCATACTGATATGGCGAAAGACTACTTAGATTCGCCCGCCGGGCAGCAGCTATTGAAGCGCATTCCCACCAGACGACTCGGCGATCCGACTGAACTCGACGGCGCTATTCTAATGCTGGCCTCAAAAGCCTCTGCCTACATGACAGGTTCCGTCGTTACGGTAGACGGCGGTCTAGGGCTCTCAATTATTTAAACGAGGCTATCCCCTGGTCCTGTTGGCCCTAAGCAGTCGTTGGCAAAGGTAGCGCGCCTGCCTGCGAGAACCGCTCTTCATGCGGCCTGTACCGTAGACGGTCGATGACAGGCCGTCGCTTCATACTGACTCGGCATTGGGGGACGATTCGCGCAACGCAGCAAGGGCTGGAACCGACCACCGAGGCCGGACGTACTCACTGCAGCCCGCAGCGTCTGTTCCACACTATCAAAGGCAATCGCGTCCCATGGAATATCTTCGGGCGCGAACAGTCTGACCTCCAGGCTCTCAGAGCCTGCCGCGAAACGGTCATTTAGCATTTCTGCCTTGTAGAATAAATGTACCTGATGCGCGTTGATCACGTCTGTCACCGAGAGCAGTGATCCCAAGCGGACCTGAACGTTCGCTTCTTCACTTGCTTCGCGCAAAGCGGCCTGCTGTGCGGTCTCACCGATCTCCACAAATCCACCGGGAACAGTCCAACAGCCGAAGGACGGCTCTATAGCGCGCCGGCACAATAAAGCGCGGCCGCGCCAAAAGGGCACGCAGCCAGCAACCACAACAGGATTCTTGTAAAAAATGGAGTTGCATGCATTACAGACATGGCGGGGCAGGAGATCGCCATCCGGTATTCTGACTTCGAGCTCAGCGCCGCAGTTGCTACAGAATTTCATGGTGACTCCCTCAGTCTACAAGTGATGTAGTCAGGCAACGTGCAAGGACTCGCTGGTCTGGTCGCGCACCGCTGGAGCGACTTGCTGCATAAACAATTCGAGGCTTTGCTTCGCTTCGTCTTGTGAAATACCGCCATACTTGACGGCGATATTCTGCTCGTAGTCACCTATCACACTCTGTCGCTGATGAATCCTTTCAATAATGCGTTCAGGCGTGCCATAGAGGTTGCACTCGATGTAGGCGTCCATCAGTACTTCGAAATCGGTACGGCTGTAGACATCCACATCATCCCCGTAGGACTGGTAGACCTTGCTGGTTTTAAAGTGATCCCCCGCCAATTCATAGTGATCCATCACCGAAGCAAAATATCCGCCAATATGTGCTTTGGCCAGTTTGCGGGCCGTCGCTTGATCCCGATGACAAACCATAAAGTCGCACAGCCGCGGCGGTTTGGGTTCGTCACTATGATGCTTACGATACTCTTCATTATAAGTGTCTATCGATTCTTTCAGC
This sequence comes from Pseudomonadota bacterium, assembly GCA_039025905.1. GTDB lineage: Bacteria > Pseudomonadota > Gammaproteobacteria > Pseudomonadales > Halieaceae > JARRPM01. Next base: position 12,208 of record JBCCNJ010000068.1, read on the forward strand.
TTTTCATCTGGCTTGTTGGAAAACAGAATCATCTGAGCGCCGAGTTTTGCCGCCTGCAGCACGGAATCAGGAGACATGGCAACAGAGTAGAAACGGTGCTTAAAGGAAGAGATGGGGCGAGGACGAATTTCGGTCCGGCTCTGGGGGTAAAAGGGTCCTTCGCCTTCGACAAAACCGGACTCCAACGCCGCCATCACCATTTCGGCCGACTCGTCGAATCGACCTCTGGATTCTTCCATATCCACGCCCATACCCTGATATTCACGTCGGGCAAGTCCTCGACCAACGCCAAAGATAGCGCGACCGTTGCTGATGTGATCGAGAAACGTCAGCTTTTCCGCAACACGCACAGGCTGGTTCCAGGGCAGAATCACTGCCCCGGTCGCGAGACGGATAGTGGAAGTGATGCCCGCCATATACGCCAGAAACTGTGTGTTGTCTGGGCAAGCAGCGTAGTCTTCAAAATGGTGCTCCACCGGCCAAAGCTCATCCACTCCGAGCGGTTCGGCCATACACGCTATCTCTATCTCGTCTTTGACATGTTCCGCATCGGGAATGGAACTGCCGTAATTTTGGAAAACCAGCTGCAATCCTATCTTCTTCATTCTTCTCTCCCTCTCAGCACGGCGTGCTCTATAAGAATTCGGTTGTCATAGTCCGCCGTCATTAAGCGGTTTCGGGCAGGTCCACCACCATGCCCGATAGTTCTTCACTCATATCGATCTGACAGGCTAGTCGGCTATTCGGCTTGATCTCGACCAGCCCAGACTCAAGCGTGAGTTCCTCCATTGCATCCATAGGTCTTAACTTTTTCGACCATTCCAACCGCGGATAACAATGGCAGCTTGCACAGGCGCAGCCGCCGCCACACTGCCCTTCTATCTCAGGGACCATATTTTCGACAGCAACTTCCATCAATGTGCGACCGGGCTCGGCCTCTACCTCAAGTTGATCACCGGCTGCAGAGACAAAGGTAATCTTGATCATGTCTTATTTCTCTTCTGACTTATGAGCTTTTAGGCACTGAGCAACGTAAGCTGCATGTATTGGTAGCCTCAATCCCGTTGCGAAAGACGAGTAAACGCTGCAACTATTACCGATTCTGCGCCAATTGAGATGGCGACTCTTTCTTCCAGCAACGACACTCCGCGGTCATGCGCGCCCGCTGTTCGACGCGAGTATGTGCTGAATGTCACTTGCATCGGGTTACTTTGAGTAGCATGTTAGGAAAGTCAGGCCGACAACAAACCACTCGTTCTGGTAAAAAATGGGCTACCTATACGTGGGGGATGGGATGCTGGCGAAAATCGATTACGGCAGCGAAAGGGGTAGCGGAGATGGCATTAGGCCCAATCCACTTGTTTAACAGGAAACCGTTGCCCGCCCGACGCATACCCGAGTGAGCAGGCTTTTTTCGGTAGCGATGACGCACACTGCGGGTTAGCCAAAAAAGCGGAAGATAGCTTGCCAACGAGATCGTCAGACTATGTGCTGAACTGATCGCTCGCCAGGTAAAAAGCCACGCTTTAGCCCGACATTCACTCTAGCCGAAGCTGCCGCGCGACGTTTACCGCCGCAGTGCGATTGTCCACGCCTAGCTTGGCGTAGAGATTCTTCAAGTGCCAAGCAATGGTGTGCACACTGACATTCATTTCACCCGCAAGCTCCTTGTTCTTTCGCCCCTTGCCAAGCAAGCGCAGCAGCGTGACTTCCCGCGGGGTAAGTGGCTCTATTCCGGCTAAATCGACCTCATGATCGGGCTCAATAGGGCTGCTTTCCATCACATCGAAGGTTGATCGGAGCATCTCTACATAGTCTTCATCAACTTGCCGCTCACCGCTTACATCATTATGGGACCAGCGCTTGAGTACCGTGCATATGGATTCTCGAACCGATGGCTCAGCGTCAACGAAGGTGCGTTTAAAGCGGCCTGTTGCACCCAAGACAATCGCTTCGCAGGTGCGGTTGAGTGCGGACCGCTGCTTGCCCAAAAGAGCAAGAGCGTGGCCTTCTTGCAGCAAAATATCTACCCTGTGTCGGTTTTGCCCCTGACGCTTTGCCAGTACCGACTGCGCCCCCAATAGTGCTAAGGCCTCCTCCGCTTTTTGCGTCGCTAGCAGGTAACGACTGCTACCCAGCGCAACATAAAAGCCGAGTTCAGACCAACCATCTGCGCGCGAAAGCTGGCGCGCCAGAGCCGTGAGATCATGGTAGGCGACCGCGGCAGCTTCCATTTTCTCGGCATTGACTAACAAGCGAATACGCTCGCAGAGCATCGCCGCGACCAATCGATTGAAGCCATCGTGACGACCTACCGCCTCGCCCTCAGCCAATAGCTGCAGCGCTTTCTCTGGGTTGCCTTCCTGCAGCGCCAACCTGGCGGAGACCTGATAGGCACAGATCAGCGGTTCAATCACCGAGCTTTCCTGACGAATAATGTCGCGATTTTTAAGCGACTGGGAGGCTGCGCTCAGATCACCACGCTCATACTCGATTTCTGCCAGCAGTGCGCTGGGTACGGCAAAAGGCACCCAGTGATCGCCAAACTTCTGCCTGGCGATACGCTGAGCTTGTTCATATTGTTGTTTCGCGTTGTCGAAGTGTCCTGAAAGTGGGTAGCCTAGCCCGCGAAAAATATGCGTATACACCACCGCTCGGAAGTTGAACTCGGGGCTGGCTACCTCCAGATCCATTGCCAGGCGATGCCCTTGGTCAAACTTTCCTTCGTACATCAGCGCGTAAACGAGCGCCGTAATATAGGTTGCACGGAAGAACGCCTGCTCCTCCGGAATTTCGATGTCGGCGGTGGCTGCGAGCTCGGCAATCGCATCGGCATTGTCACTGACCACGGTGATCACGCCGCGCAGGGCCACGACATCACTGCGTATACCTGAACCGGCCGCGGCATCCGCGTCATCTAAACTAGCAAAGCAAGACTCTGCCAGATCCAAAAAATTGTACGCCTTGGTGACATTGCGCCGCAGAATTGCTACCCACCCAAGACCCAGCAGTAGCCGCGGTCTGCTTTCTCGCAAATCTTGCGGTAGCGCTAGGATCCAATTTTCGAGGGTGGAAAGCCGGTTTCTTGATAGTGCCTCTTCCAGGTGCAGCTCAATAGCATCTGCTGCACTACCCCAGTCTTTCGCAATGACAATATGATTGATGGCTTCTCTGATAAGCCCGTTTTCCAAACACCACTCGTAGGCTCGTTTATGTACCGAGCGCTTATCCTCGCCCAATTCACTAGAAAGCTTCGCCTGTAAAAACTCGCGGAAGATCGGGTTGTATCGATAGCACTGATGCTGCTCATCCAGAGTCACTAAGAACAGGTTTGTCCGGCGCAACTCCGCCAACAGTACTGCACTCTCAGCCCCTTGGGTGACCACGTCGCACAGTTGCGGCGTCAACACTTCCAGTATTGATGTCTCTATCAAAAACTTTTGTGTCGCTGCCGTTAGCCGAGCAAAAATGTCATGCTCTATGTACTCTGAGAAGTCTCGGCCCTGTCCGGAAAAGCCATGCACATAGGCATCTATGTCTGTATTTTCATCGATAGACAGGGCCGCTATTTGCAGACCATTGATCCAGCCGTCAACTCGCCCGAGTAGGGTTATCACTTGCTCACCCTTGAGCTCTCGCGAACAGGTGGAGGCCAAAATATCCGTCGCCTCAGGATAAGTCACCCGCAAGTCGACTGATGTGACTTCCAGCAGCCGCCTGCGGGCTCGCATCCGACTGAAGGCTGGAAAGGCACTGCGGCTGGATAAAATCAGGCGTAAATTGCCCGGAGCGCCTTCTAGCATTTCTGTCAAAATATCCTGAAACGCTTTAGATTCTGCGCGATGCAGATCATCGATAAACAGCGTGATCGATTCCCCGGCGAGCATCAGTTCATTCATCAAGGTTGTCAGAATCACACTGTAGGATACGCCCAGACCAGCACCCAACAGCGAATGAGTTACGCTGCCCACGGTGCCGCCCAAGGCATGAATCGCGGCGGATATGCCCGCTAGAAAATGAGCCGGATCTGTATCGTCTTCGCTCAGAGACAGCCAGGCAACTTGAGCGTTGTCGTTTTGCAGGTGATTGTAGTACTGGACTAACAAGCTGGTTTTGCCATAGCCCGCTGGCGCAAGTACCAGCGCATTCATGCCGGACTGCTGGGCCTGTTGCAGCAGACTGATCGCCTGTCGGTCGACCAGTTTTGTCGCACTTTGCGGTGGCCTGGTTCGGACCAGCCCTATTATTGATTGCTGATTAACGACTGCCATGGCGCCAGTGTAACACCCTCGAGTCCGCTCCCCGGCGGTCAGCTTTCCTCTGCAATCTGCAATATCAGCTTGCCAAAATTACCCCCGGTAAAGAGTTCCAACAGCACGCTTGGAAAGTTCTCTAATCCTTCGCGAACATCTTCGCGTGCTTGCAGTTTGCCTTGCTGCAGCCATGCCGCCATGGCGGCACCACCTTCCGCGTAGCGTGGCATGTAGTCAAGGATGACAAAGCCAGTCAGCGTGGCTCGTTGGAACAAAAAGGGTAAATAGGCTACGCGAGCTGTCCAGTCTTCCATTGCGTTGTATTGGGAAATCGCGCCACAAATAACAACCCTGGCCCCCAGCCTGAGACGCTGGACCGCGGCATCCAATATGTCGCCACCAACATTATCGAAAAACACATCGATGCCCTCGGGACAGACTCTATCTATCGCGGCGCCTAAATCGGCCTCTGCACGATAATCGACCACCGCGTCGAATCCCAGAGTGTCGTTGAGGTAGGCACATTTTTTTTCACCCCCCGCGACCCCCACCACTCTGGCGCCGTGTATTTTGCCAATCTGGCCAACGGCAGCCCCCACGGCGCCAGCGGCTCCGGAAATGAATAGGGTGTCCCCCGCTTTCAGCTTCCCCTCTTCCAGCACACCAAAGTATGCCGTCATCCCCGGCATGCCCAGCACACCCAGGTAGGTCGTCAGACGCGCAAGAGATGGATCCACCTTTGCGATGGTGGCGTCGGCATCGACCGTTGCATATTCCTGAACGCCGAACATACCACTGACGAAGTCGCCCACTTTGAATTCCTCACTCTCGCTGCGCAGGACCTCTCCCAGCGCCAGTGCACGCATGGTTTCACCCAACTGAACGGGTGGCAGATAGGACTCGCCGTCGTTAATCCAGCCGCGCATCGCCGGATCTACCGATACGTAGATAATACGCACCATGATCTGGCCGGCCGCCGGTGCCTTGCGAGCGACATTTTCCAACTTCCAACAGTTGGACTCTGGAATGCCCTGCGGGCGGGCAGCCAGACTGATTCTTTTATTATCACCTTCAACTGCCATCTTAAGCCTCATTGATTCATCGAGTGGACAATCGCTACGGAGCGTCAAAGCATGGCTGACGTTAACCCTACTCGCCAGACCAATCGCCACTACATATGGTGGGTGTAAACTCCATTGAAAACAGTGGGGTGCGAGTAGTAGGCACGCGACACACTGTCCAAGCTAAAGCAATAATAGAGGGCGCTGGCATGATCGAACCGGTCAAAACTGAGTACCTGATGACCTTAGAAGGCAGCATTGCGCAGCCGGACATCATTAATAACCTAATGGTTTTCAACGTGTTATCTGGCAGCATCAAAGGCCCAGGCATCAGTGGCGAAATGCAATCACCCGCCGGAGACTGGGCGAGAATACAGCCCAACGGACACTGGAAGCTCGACGTGCGCTTTACCATTATGCTGGATGACGGCTGCCCCGCTTTCGTGCACTACCACGGTGTAGTCTGCATGACCGAAGAACTGGCAAAACGTGTCGATGAGGGCGACACCCTGAATGGGGATGAAATCTATTTTCGAAGTGCACCCTATTTCGAGACCAATTCCGAGAAGTATGACTTCCTGAACAATATTGTTTGCGTAGGCAAACTCCGCACCTTTGGCGGTGGCAATGTGGTGTATGACATCTTCAAGGTGCTCTAGTCGTGGACTTTGCCGATATCGACTACACCGCGAGCGAGGAGAATATCGCAGCCTATGGCGGCCCGGGAGACTGGCAGGGGGTAAATCCCTTCGATCCTAATTACCGGGACGACCCCTATCCGGGGCTAAATGCGTTGCGAGAAAAGGACCCGGTTAACCTCACTCCGGTAAACACCTGGCGAATATCGCGCTTCGATGACGTAGGCCACGTCCTCAAAAACGCGAACACGAGCCAGACATTGTCTACTGGGATATCGCCAGGCTTTGATCCTTTGGATAAGCGTGGCAGTTTCCTGGATTTCATGTTGAATAAGGATGGCGCCTACCACGCTCGCCTGCGGCAAATGGTGATCCGCTCACTCAATATGAAAACGGTGCGCAGGATGGAAGGGGCGGTCGAGGACACGGTGAAGGAAGTCATGGAGCAAGCGCTGGACAATGGCGGTATGGATATCGTCAAAGACCTCGCTATGGTCGTGCCTTCGCGCATGGTTTGCACCATTCTCGGCATTCCTCAGGAAGATCGAGAAATGTTCGACGATCTGACAGCTCGCCGCACCAATGCCTTTTTTGGCCGCTTCCTCCCACCTGAAGTGCAGGCCCTGACGCGTCAAGCGGGCGATGATCTGGCGGATTACTTCGAGGCGCTAGTAGCGAAACGCCGCAAAGATCCAGGCGATGATCTGGTCAGCCAGCTTATTGCTGCTGCCGATGAGGATGGCACAATCAGCGACTATGACCTGGTCGTCCAGGCGATTGGTCTCATCGTTGCAGGTTATGAAACCACCATTGGTCTCATCGGCAACGGCGCCAGGGCGTTAATTGAACATCCGCAGCAGATGGCCTTGTTGCGAGAGGATCCAAGCAAAGCCGCAGCGGTCGTCGAAGAGGCACTACGCTACGACACGCCCATCCACTTTATATGGCGCGTATTGACCGCACCTTTCGAAGTTGGTGACAAGACCTTACCAAAGGACGCCGTTTTATGGTTGCAGCTTGCCGCCGCCAATCATGATTCAGCGCGCTTCGAGCAGCCCGATAAGTTCGATATCTCACGAGAGAAGAATGCGCTGACTTCGTTCGGCGGCGGAGCGCACTTTTGCCTGGGCAACCAGCTGGCGCGTATGGAGGCGCGACATGCACTACTCACATTGACGCAGTATTCGCAAGGATTGAAAATTGACGCGGGCGAGATCGAGTGGTCAGCCTCATTCTTTAGAGTCATGGCGCACTACCCCATTTCCTTCTCTAATTGAGACGGCAGAAAGTCGTCTTCACAGTCGACGCGCTAGCGAATTCCAACTTACTCCTTTCATCACACTGACTTCACAGCTTCTGCACATTTACACGCTGTAATTTCAACCTGTTAAACGACGACTGCACCAATAGGGTGATCCAAGCTGCCTGTTGGTCCAAGGGAAACGGGGGAAAACACATGCACAAGCGACGACTGGCCAGTCTTTTTAACATCGTAGTCTTACTCAGCGCCTGTGGCGGTGGCGGCGGCACATCCACTTCAAGCGGCGGGGTCTCAGCGACAGACACCGGCGCAAGCACTACCACCGAGGCAACGGACATTGTTGACACATCGGAGGAAGACGCGGAGGAGCTAGTTTCTCTCGAAAGCGAAGCTTCAACCAAAGGCGTGTTCTGTGACTACAATGACACCACGTTCAATAGCCAGGAGTCCTTGACCTATACCAGTGAGTCACAGTGGAGCTGCACAACCAACACACGAGAATTGATCGCCAACGGTATTCCAGATCACGCCGTTGGTACCTTCCCTAATCCAAGCAATCCAAGTGCGATATCAGAGCAGTCCGTCGCTGTCAGCTTTACGCTCTCACCTTCTGAAACCTCGACTGCGACCGCAACCGGCGGGCCAAGAGGTGTCACCGGCTACGTACTTAACGGCGTAAAAATTGATGCCAACACGGCAGGCACTTGCGATGACTCTGGCAGCGCTTGCAGCGTCACGGGCGGAGGTGGTAGTTGGCATATCGAAGCTCTCGGTCAAAGCGTTTTTGACTTTGGCGAAGACGACAACAACGCTCACGTTCAACCCGGCGGGAGCTATCACTATCACGGCGTCCCCGAGGGCTTTTTAGAGAAACGCGGTGGCAACAGCTCCACCATGACTTTGATTGGTTGGGCGGCGGATGGTTTCCCTATCTATGCTCGGTACGGCTATAGCATCGCCGATGATGCAAATTCGCCTTTAAAGGTCATCACCGGTAGTTATCAATTCGTTACTAGCGTCGGTGCTTCCAGGCCCTCGGTCGACATTTATCCTTTAGGTACTTTCGCCCAAGACTATGAGTACGTGGCCAACTCGGGTGATCTAGACGAGTGCAACGGCCGCTACGGTGTCACACCGGAATTTCCCGAGGGTATCTACCACTATTACGCAACAGATACCTACCCCTTCTTACAGCGATGCGTAAAAGGTGCGCTTTAAACCCTTAGAAACCCTTTAATGCTGGCCCTAACTTATTATCGGGGAGAACCCTATGTCTATGTTCAATCGACTGTTAATGATCGTACTTTTTCTTCTGTTCCTAGGCATTTTTGCGGTTTCGTCAACGCATGCCCATCTCATAGAAGCCCAAAGCGGAACGCTAAACATCGTTGATGAAGGTGCGTTTATGGTGCTGCCATTGCCAATCTCCTCGTTTCACGGGCTTGATCAAAACTCCGACGGCAGGGTCACACTACGAGAGTTCACTGCTCAACGCAGGGAGATTATGGAAAGGATAAGGTCGCAAGTCTCCTTGCGAGATGCTGCAGGCCTTTGTGAGCTGCAAGGCATTATGCTGAGTCCGGTGGCGTCACACGATTCAATGCAAGACAAATTAGACCAGATCATAGTCATGGGCAGGTTTGCCCTGCAGGCGCCTGACGGCCCGTTGCACTTGATCGCGGACATCTTCGGCGGGGCCAAGGGAATGCAACAAATGAAAATAAAAGTAAGCCGGCGAAAGGATAGTCAATCAGACTGGATTGTCCTAACTACTCAGAACGCATCAGCTACCTTATTTGCGAAGCGGGAATGATGCAGCATTCGCGCAATATCTAAGCACGGTTGCCGCTAAACGCAGGCAGGCTGCGAGAAGCAGCCTGTCTTTTGGCATCGGCCTATCATGGCCAGCGATTATCGAGACGCGTACCGCATCAGCGAGAATTTCGACTTCTATGACGTAACCGTGTCGCGATCACACCTAGAATACCCAATCCAAATAGTGCCAGCGTACCCGGGGTGGGAACAGACGTAACCTCAGGCGGCGGAGCCGGTGGGATAGGCGGCACCCAAGGTGTAGGTTCGGGCGTCGGAACCGGATCGATCGGTGGCGGTGTTGGGTCCGGTGTTGGGTCCGGCGTAGGATCGGGTGTAGGGTCCGGAGTTGGCACGGGCGTAGGATCCGGTGTGGGATCCGGCGTCGGTTGAGGCGTTGGATTCGGTGTCGGCACAGGCGTAGGATTCGGGGTAGGTTGCGGCGTAGGGTCCGGTGTCGGCACTGGCGTCGGAACCGGCGTAGGTTGAGGCGTCGGATCTGGCGTTTCTGTCCTTATATCTGTCACCGCGATATCTTGGGGCGATGTACCAAAGAAAAAGCCCGTTGCCCCGCTTATCATTAGCCCTTCTCTTTCGACCGCTGCCAACTGGATAAACGTGAATCCCTCTCCCGACGTATCTTCCCAACCGACTCTTGAGCCAGCCGTTAACCCTGTCTCGATCATGGGCATGAACATATTATCAATTAACCAGTAGAGGGTGATTTCCACATCACAACTGGTCGAACAGCTATTCAAACTAACAATAAGATCTAACGACGTGATCGGTTGATCGAAAGACAGTTCTAGCAGGGTTGGATTGCCCAATGGGGGGAAGAAGTCCAAGTCTGTTTGAACACCAGGGTTATTGTTAGAAACCACCCCGTTTGACGAAAACTGAATGTCACTTCCGCCAAAAAAGGAAACCGCTGCCGCTTGCGCGGCTGCGAGCCAAAGCGCTGCAAAGAAGCTTCCTTTTACCAGCAAGTTCATGTGAATCTCCTTAAATCAATAACCACGTCAACGTATGACTGCGTTCATTCGTCAAACAAGCGGTATCAGTAAATAGGGCGGAAAAAGAAAAACGATTCAATGAATCGGGGTGCATCGACGCCCTATTTGACGCCGCGAACACAAACACTTCTGCAAGTCTGATGCTCACGCGCTACCGTTAACGACGAAGGGGCTACGCGTTGATAGCAATGCAATACTTCAGCTCACAGAGCTACGTTCACTTTCCGCGGACTGTAGGGTTTGCTAAGCACGCTGTCGAACCGCCACCTTAGTTTTTGAGAACTGGTTCAAGCATGGAAAAGGCAGGGCGTGAATGACCCCACACTTTCGGCAAATAGAGCGACTATCGCAGACTAGGCAGAAGTTGAGCTCTGTCCCGGTGGGAAGCGGCAGCAATGGTCGCAACACCATGAAACTGATCGACTGCGATCTCTCCGGATCGGTGGAGAACGAAAATGAAAGTGATCGCGCATACCCTGCCACCGCGCTCCAGCATGAGACGCCGGCAGATTACTCAATAACGCGGGCTGACTCACGCTAGATTAAAAGCAGTTAACGTTAGTCGTGAGTGTTTGAGCTAGTGGCGGACCGGACGGGACTCGAACCCGCGACCTCCGGCGTGACAG
>JBCCNJ010000069.1:0-22839 GCA_039025905.1 Pseudomonadota bacterium
ACCTGCACCGTTGCGGCGGCCATCTTGCACGCCGGTGGCAAATCGCTCCATATAGTCCACCATCATGCGCATCCAGACCGCGCAGATATGCCAGCCTGAGGCGATCAGCCCGCGATAAATTGTCTCCAGTGCGCCTTCAGGATCGGTGTGGTAAACCTGCGGTGCATACTTTCGACCGAACTCGATGATCTCCTTTTCGCTGAAGGTATAGCTGCCGAAGACGTGGAATTCGCCAATGGGTAGGTCTTCGAACCAGCGGCTACGAATATAAATGGGCTTATCCATCGCTAGAAGCACCCCCTGCGTGACCGATCATCAAGGAGGTGGTCAAGGCGATCACTTGGTCACCAGCCTGGTTGTCGACCTCGATATCGCAGTTGACATAACCAAAGGGGGAGGCTTCGCTCGCGGCGGCGGTCTCTGCCACTTTGATGTTGGCAGAAAGTGAGTCACCCGCGAATACGGGTTTGCGCCAGCGCAGGCTGGATACGCCATTGGAGCCCAGCAGGTCGATGTGCGCCTGCATAAAGGTATCGGTGAGTAGGCGCATCATCAGCGCTGTGACGTGCCAGCCGCTGGCGCAGAGACCGCCAAATATCGACGCGTCCGCCGCCTCTGCATTGAGATGGTAGGGCTGTGGATCAAAGTCTGCCGCGAAGTCGAGTATGTCTTCCCGGGTGATGGTGATCGAGTCGGTTTGGTATTGCTCACCAACCTCAATGTCGCGCCAAAAGCGCGTGCTTGTGCCCATCGTATGGCCTGCCCTGCAGATAAAGAGGGCGCCATTGTTGACCAGGGTGACCGCTGTTTACAAGTCGATCTTGTGCTTAGGCCTGGCTGAGTTGCAGGTTGCCTATGATGACCTTCTGCACTTCGGAGGCCCCCTCGTAAATACGCAGGGCGCGAATCTCTCGATACAGGCTCTCCAGTATATTGCCACAGGTGACGCCCAAACCGCCGTGTAGCTGCAGGGCCTTGTCGATCACCTGCTGCGCGCTCTCGGTGGCATGCAGCTTGGCCATGGCTGCTTCGCGGGTCACGCGCTCTGCTCCCATGTCTTTTTTCCATGCCGCGCGATAAATCAAAAGGGCACTGCTATCGATAGCCAGCGCCATTTCACCAAGATCCGATTGTGTCATTTGCAAATCCGCCAGATGTCCACCGAACATTTCTCGTTGCTTGCAGTGGGCGGTGGCCTCATCCAGCGCTCGCCTGGCGAAACCCAGGGCAGCAGCACCCACAGTGGAGCGAAATACATCCAGGGTAGCCATCGCGATACCAAAGCCCTTGCCTTCGGCACCGACGCGCTGTGATTGTGGGATTCTACAATCCTCAAACTTGAGCGTGCCCAGTGGGTGCGGCGCGATGACGTCGATGCGTTCGGCGACGCTGAAACCGGGTGTATCGGCATCGACAACAAAACAGCTGATACCCTTGCTACCGCCTTCGTCTGAGGTACGGGCGAACACGGTATAAAAATCGGCGATGCCACCGTTAGATATCCAGGTTTTGCAGCCATTGAGCACATACTCGTCCCCGTCTAGTCGGGCCGACGTGGTCATCGCGGCGACGTCTGAGCCCGCATTGGGTTCGGACAGGGCGAAGGCGGCAATGTAGTCACCGCTGGCGACTTTCGGGAGATAGTGCTCCCGCAGTGCATCGCTGCCAAACATCGACATAGAACCACTGCCCAGGCCCTGCATGGCAAACGCGAAATCGGCCAGGCCAGAATATCGGGCCAACGTCTCACGCGTGATGCACAATCGCCTGACATCAAGTTTTTCCGTGTTGCCGCCAAATGCGGCGGGTACGGCATTACAGAGAAAGCCGGCCGAGCCCAGCGCAGCGACCAGCAGTTTGCACTGATCATCGACGTCATCGTGTTCATGGGGCAGAGCCGCGAGATGCGCTTTGGCCCAGATTTCCAGCTCAGTTGCTAGCTGGCGATGGTCTTCCTCAAGGAATGGCCAGGATAGAAAATCGGTATCACTCATGACGCGCTCCTGTACTAGTCGCCGAGAAACTCTGGGGTCTGTTTGCTGACAAAGGCATCGTAGGCGCGCTTGAAGTCGTTGGTCTGCATGCAAATTGCCTGTGCCTGCGCCTCTGCTTCGATGGCCTGATCGACGCTCATATTCCACTCTTGATGCAACATGGTTTTGGTGATGCCGTGGGCAAAATTGGGCCCCGCGACGATGCGTTTCGCGCTTTCCAGGGCGATATCGTAGGGGTGCTCGTCAACGCGGTTAAAGAAGCCCCAGCGCTCGCCTTCTTCTGCCTTCATGGCTCGCCCTGTGAACAGCAATTCGCTGGCGTTACCCTGGCCGATGATACGCGGCAATATGGCGCAAGCGCCCATATCGCATCCCGCTAATCCGACGCGCGTGAACAGAAAGGCCACCTTGGCATCGTCGCGGGCATAGCGTAAGTCGCTGGACATGGCGATGATGGCGCCAGCACCTGCACAGATGCCTTCTACTGCGCTGATAACAGGCTGCGGGCAGGCGCGCATGGCTTTCACCAGATCACCTGTCATGCGGGTGAACGCCAACAGTTGCACCATGTCCATTTCAGTTAGCGGGCCTATGATTTCATGGACATCGCCGCCGGAGCAGAAGTTACCGCCCGCGCCGCGCACAATCACGGCCTGTATGTCGTCGGCGTAGGTCAAGTTGCGGAATAGATCGCGCAGCTCGGCGTAGGAATCAAAGGTCAGCGGGTTCTTGCGATCGGGCCGATTGAGGGTAATGGTTGCCACAGTGCCCTCGACTTCCCACAAAAAGTGCTCGGCTTGGTAATTGGCCAGTTGTGTTGTTTGCATAGTCGTTCGCTCGTTATTAGGTCGCTAGACAGCTGGATCTGGATTCCACCGCTTGTTCGCCGTGGAGGATATGGGTGCAACAGAGAATAGAAAAGCGCGTATTTTGTAATAGCAAAGGTGTATTAGAGCATGTATTAGCGCGTGTACACGAGACTGCTGCAAGCTTGGCATCGGCTTGCTTGTTTTGATTGCTAGTGAGGCTGCGTTGCGCTTGTAGGTAATGCGCGTGGTGTGCATAGCACATCATGGCTACATGACCTCGCCACCGCTGACCGATATAGCCGACCCTGTCACGGAGCGTGCGCCATCGCCACACAGCCAAACAACGGTGTCCGCGACCTCCTGCGGCTGTATCAATCTGCCTTGTGGGTTACTGTCTGTGAAGCTCGCCAAGGCGTCGGCTTCGCTGCGCCCAGTTTTCTCCATAATCTGCGCAACCGACTTGCGAATGATGTCGGTGTCTGTATAGCCGGGACAAATGGCGTTCACAGTAATGCCTTTTTTCGCCGTTTCCAGGGCGAGCGAACGCGTGAGACCCAAAACGCCGTGTTTTGCCGCACTATAGGCACTGACATAGGCATAACCCCGTAACGAGGCGGTGCTAGCGATATTGATGACTCGGCCCCACTTGGCTTCCAGCATGGCCTCGATGACCGCGCGCGTGCAGTTGAATACGCCATCCAGGTTGACCGCTATCACCTGGCGCCAACTGTTGCTGTCGAGTTTATGGAAGGGGGCGGTGGGCGCGGCGCCGGCATTGTTCACCAGGATTTCCACCGGGCCAAAGGCGGATGTTGCTTTGTCTAGGGCCTGGAAGACCGATTCGTGACTTGTGACATCAGCGCTAATCGCCTGTGCCTGGGGGAGTTGCTCGGCCAGCGCCTGCAGGGGCTCAAGTTTGCGCCCAACGAGCGTCAAGCGCATACCCTCGCGGGCGAAGGTGTTTGCAATCGCCGCGCCAATACCGGTGCCGCCACCGGTAATCAGCGCATGCCTTTCCATCATACGTTGATGGCCATCTCAGCAGCGCGAGCCAGATTGCGCGCTAGTTGTGCAAAGCCTGCCTCATACTGCACAGGATAGCTGACACCTTCGCCAGAGTACCCTGTTTGTGCAGCCGCGCGCAGCGTCCAGTTGGGATCCATCAGATGGGGTCTGGCTAGACAGCACAGGTCAGCGCGGCCAGCCGCAATAATAGAATTGGCATGGTCTATCTCGAAGATATTGCCCACCGCCATGGTGGCGATATCCGCGTCATTGCGCACCATATCGGCAAAAGGCGTTTGGAACATGCGACCATAGACGGGTTTTGCATCCGGTGAGGTTTGGCCTGCCGAGACATCGATGATGTCTACACCGGCCTGCTTAAAGGCACGAGCGATGTCAACCGCATCCTCGGGGGTGATCGAGTCGCCCTCTAGCCAGTCACAGGCTGAGATCCTGACAGAGAAGGGTTTCTGTTGCGGCCAGACCTCGCGCATGGCGGTGAACACTTCTAGCGGAAAGCGCAGTCGATTCTCCAGCGAACCGCCATACTCGTCTTCGCGCTTATTGAGAACGGGTGTGATAAAAGCAGACAGTAAATAGCCGTGGGCCGCGTGCAGCTCAATCATGTCAAAGCCAGCGCGTTCAGCGCGCTGCGTTGCCGCAACGTGATCGGCGATAACCTGTAGCATATCGTCTCGCGTCATGGCGCGGGGCATAGCGCTTTGTGGAGCAAAGGGCACGGCCGAAGGTCCTATCACCTCCCAGCCCTCTTCCAATGCCGCATCGGCAATCTCGCTCTCCCAGGGCTTCTTAGTGGAGCCCTTAGGTCCGGCGTGACCAATCTGTAAACACATTTTCGCCCCTGTGTAGCGATGCGTGAAATCGACTATGCGCGTCCAGGCGGCTTCCTGTTCATCAGTGTAAATGCCGGCACAACCCGTGGTAATCCTGGCATCGCTGCTGACATTGGTCATTTCGGTGTAAATCAGACCGGCACCCCCTTTCGCCAGCGAGCCGTAATGAACCAGATGCCAATCCGATGGCAGGCCTTCTTCGGCGCTGTACATCGACATCGGTGACACGACAATGCGGTTCTGCAAATGCATATCGCGCAGGGAGAAGGGGAGAAACATAGGCGGTATGGCGTCATTTGCCGCCTCACCGCTAATTTTACTGGCCAGATGCTTTTCATAGCCTTCCAACCAGTTTTTATCGCGTAGACGCAAGTTCTCATGACTGACTCGCTGTGAACGCGTCAGCATGGAGTAGTTGAGCTGCTTAGTGTCAAACGCCTCAATATAGCGGGGTGCGTTTTCAAACCAGACCATGGCATTGCGCGCCGCACTTTGCAGTTTTAAAGACTCGACCTCGCGCTCTGCCTGGTAGGCCTTAAGGGCGGCCGGTAGTGGTTTGTCAGAGGACAGCTGATCGGCGAGGGAAATCGCATCTTCCAAACCCAGCTTGGTGCCAGAGCCGATGGCAAAGTGTGCGGTGTGTGCCGCATCGCCGATCAACACGATGCGATCGTCTTTAATCCAGTTGCGACACAACACGCGGGGGAAGTTTATCCAGGCGGAGCCACGAATGTGCGCAGAGTTTGTCAGCAGTTTGTGGCCGCCTAAGTAGCGCTCGAAAATCTTGCGGCAGGTCTCAGCGCTCTCTTCATGACTCATCTGCTCAAAGCCCAGCGCGTCGTAGACGTCAGGCTGGCATTCGACGATAAAGGTTGAAGTGTTCTCGTCGAATTGGTAGGCGTGCACCCAGATCCAGCCGTGCTCCGTCTTCTCAAAAATAAAGGTGAACGCGTCCTTGAAACTTTGATGCGTACCCAACCAAACAAACTTGTTAGGCCTTAAATCGATATCGCAGTCGAATACATCCAGGTTGGCGTTGCGCACCTTGGAGTTGAGTCCGTCTGCCGCTACGATCAAGTCGGCGCCCGCGAACTCAGTGTCGATGTCTTCTATATTGAACTCGTGCTCGAACACCAGGTTCACGCCCAACTCCTCAGCGCGGCCGTGAAGGATCTGCAGCATGCGCTTGCGGCCGATACCGATAAAACCATGACCGTCAGAGCGCTCAACCTCGCCGTTAACGTGACAGTCGATCATGTCCCAGTGCACCAGCTCGTCGATCATGACCTGTGCGCTCACCGGGTCATTCTTTTTCAGGTTGACGACGGTTTCGTCGGAAAACACCACACCCCAGCCGAAGGTATCGCCAGGGCGATTGCGCTCGTACACGGTGATGGTGTGGCTGGGATCCCGCAACTTCATAGAGATCGCTAAATATAGGCCGGCGGGGCCACCGCCCAGGCAGACTATGTTCATCAGAAAACCTTCCTTGATCGCTCGTAAAGCATTCTATGGCAAACTATTTTAAATGTAAAATAATATATTTTAGCTTTAAAGAATTGCCCAAAACAGGCAAAATAAAGCAATAAACAACAAACCTGATTCCGCTACCCATGACGATGCCACTGGATTCCGAGACTCGCATCAAGGATGACGATCACCTTGCGCTCAAGCTCTGGTTGCGGCTGCTGACCTGTACAAACCTGGTGGAGGGGGCGCTGCGCCAGAACTTGCGACAGACCTTCGACAGCACCCTACCTCGCTTTGACTTACTCGCTCAGCTCGACAAGCACCCTGAGAAGCTCACGATGGGTGATCTGTCGCGCTTGATGATGGTGTCGGGTGGTAACGTCACCGGATTGGTACGGCAAATGGAGGAAGAGGGATTAGTTAACCGCGTACCGATGAAGACTGACCGGCGCACTTTTCAGGTGGGATTGACCGCCAAGGGTAAGCGACACTTCGATCAGATGGCCGTCGAACATGAGAAGTGGGTCGCAAGCTTGTTTGATCAGCTTGATCACGGGGAACAGGAAGTTCTGATGGACAGCCTGTCCGCCCTTAAGGCAAGTGTCAGCAAGCAGCAGCTGAGATCATAGCTGCGTTTCGGGTGTTCTTGTTCAACTAACCGCCTAAGCGGAGTTTGGCCGCTCGCGATCACCGCGCTTATACAGCCACAGGAACAAAGGTGCTACGGCAAACATTAGCCCGCCGTAAAACAACAGCGTAAACAAGACAGTGTCTCCGAGCTGGCTCGCCGCAGCGGCGGGAAACATGGTTGCCTTTAGCATCACGCCGAGATTGACGTTGCGTATGACCACCTCAAACCCGACGGCGCTAGCGTCAGGCCTGTTCAAGCGCATTAGCACAGGCGTCAACCAGGCTGTGCCTGCCAGCAGCAGCGTGAATAGCACTAGCAATATGATGTTATCGATGCCATAGGCGACCAGGTCTACCCGGCCCGCGGCCAGGGAGCCGAGCACGATGAGCAAGATCCCAAACAAGGATGCGCGAATGCACCATTTCGAAAAGTTAGGCGCCGAGTTGGGGTACATAAACAAATACAGCATGCCCAGAGCGAGCGGTAAAAGCAGGATAAACAAGATATCGTTAACGATCTCGCCGGTGGGCATAGCGAAATCCGCCGGTAAATTGTCTTGCATCAGGAGGCCCAGAATTAATGGGGTAGTAAGCAGGCAGGCAATAGTTGTTAGGCCAGTGATACTAATCGATAAGGTAATATTTCCACGGGCTAGAAATGTAAAGATATTAGAGATAGTGCCGCCTGGTATCGCGGCAATAATAGCGATACCCACAGCCACCCCGTCTTGAACACCCAGCAGCCGCAAGAACAGGAAAGCCATGACCGGCACAGCCACGAGCTGTACGACAAGTCCGAGCGCAACGGGCATCGGTGTCAGTGCCAGATCTCGGAAATCCTTTAATCGAAGCGTAGCACCCATACCCAGCATCGCCGTCGCTAACTGAAAAGCGGCGATCCAGTACTCGTACTCAACATAAAATGCACCCATGCGGAGCTATCTCGTGGTGGACGGATTGCTTGTAGCAGATAAAGCGGCGTGGCCGATCACTGATGGTTTCCCTAACCGAGCTCAGGTTGTCGGTCGAGAATGGCGGCTCGAAATTCGGCCGGAATGCCGTCCGCTTTGCGCGTGCCCTGATCGACAAATACCTGCGTCAACTGTCCTTTGGCAAGCTCGATATTGTCATGCCCACGTCGCAGCTCGAAGGCGAGATCGGCGCTGGAATTGCCCAGGCGCGAATATCCTACTCGCACTTTCACATCGTCGTGCGCCTTGCATTCATCCAAATAGTCACACTGGATATTCACGGTAAAAATAAAGCAGGGAGCCTGCTGTGGATTCATAGCGCTAAAGCCCAGCTCCTCCATGTATGAGCCGGCAACCTCGTCGGCGTAGACTAAATAATTTGCAAAGTACAGGTGGCCCTGCGCGTCGGTGTCACTGAAACGGACTCTGACGGTTTCTTCGAAGGGTAGGGCGGTGGTCATGGTATGGCCTTATTCGCGAGGGGTTTCAAGGGGCGCTATGGTAGCAAGTTAGGGCCATGCTGTGTGGGTGCTTTTTGCGTTGAAAACGCTGCTCACGGATTGGGCTAATCAGTGAGCTGAAGCGCTGCCGAAAGGCCCACCGGGAGCGGATGCACCTGCGGATGCAGTGCGTGCGCCAGTAGTTCCAGGCTGTCGACCAGGCGCGGGCCAGAGCGGCTGAAATAGGCATTGCCATCGGCGAGAAAGACGCGCCCGCTTTGCACCGCTTTTAATGCCTGCCAACGAGGCTGCTCGCGCAGTAAGGCGACGTCCTGCAGGCTGCGTGCTGTATCGAAGCCACACTGCGCGATGAATATCACGTCCGCGTCGCTGGCAGTGAGTTGCTCCCAGCGCATTCTCGTGCTCGGCTCAAAAGGATTGCCCAGGCACTCGTTACCGCCGGCCATCTGCACCAGTTGCGGCGTCCAGTGCCCCGCGTTGAACAGCGGGTCCAACCATTCCAGCATGGCGACTCGCGGCCTATCGGACGGCGCAATACGGTCACTGCGCTCGCGAACAGCAGATACACGCGCCTGCAATCCGGCAATGGCCGCAGCGGCGGCTTCGGGTTGCGCGGCCGCCTCGCCAACCACAGCAATCGTTTCAAAAACTTCCTCCAATCGCGCGGGCTCCAGATTGATCACCTTTGGCCGGCCAGGTAGGTTGCAAGCGGCCTGCTCCACTTCGTTCGCAGCCACCGCGCAGACATCGCATAATGCCTGGCTGACAATCAGATCGGGTCTCAAGGTCTCGAGCACGTCCTGGCGCAAGGAATACAGTGCTCGCTGTTCACTCAGCTGACTGCGCACCATTTCATCTATGGCAGCGCTGTCTAGACCTTCCGGAATAAAAGACTGAGTCACCACTGGCAGGCCCTTAACAGAGGCGGGGTAGTCGCACTCATGAGTTACACCCACGAGCTGCTCGCGCAAACCCATGCTACAGATAATCTCTGTAGCGCTGGGCAGCAGTGAAACGATTCTCATCAGCAAAGCTCCTGTTTGTCAGGCCTATGACAGGATTTTAGACAGTCTCGATCAATCGGACTCAACTGAAATTTAGCACAGTCTTATGCATTGCTAGGACCATGACAGGAATACCCATGACATGTCATCAAAACGTTTCCCCGCAGGAAAGCCAGCTGCTGCCAGCGCTTCCCCAGCTAGGGTTCTCGCTGCAGCGTGGCGCAGGCTGCGAGTTGCACATCTGGCTGGACCAGCAGATAGCAGATATCCATTGTATCGGCGTCGCTCAGTTGACCCTGTACATAGCCATCTTCGTCTACCCATAACAAACGCCCATCGCTCGCCATAACACCAACAATTTGTTCACTCGCCATGGCCGACGCGATAGTCCCTGCGTAGCGACGATCGCTTTGCTGATCGATTGTGATTGTGATGGGCATGGTCTTCAGCCGTTGTTGAAACCGTTCTTCCTCGGTCTCGGTAGGGTAGTGATTGGTGGCACCGGTAACGATTGCCTCCGATATGCCTACCCAGGTTCCTCGGATATCGGGATACTCTTCACTGCTTGCCTCATGTGTACCCGTTAGCATTATGCTCATCACTATTGCAAGTATGCCAAGCTTCATGATCTGACTCCTGTGGATTTTATTGCTGGCGGTTCAATGCGTAACAGTGCGCCCCATTCGGTTTTGATTCTAGTTTACTCTTTTATGAACGGGGCCCCATCTTCCGCCGAAGGCAGCTAGCAGCGCCTTGCAGCGGATGGGCTAGACGCGGTCTGCGATTACGCGGCACCCCCCTTGCGCTGGTCCGCGAAAGCCCTTAGTGTTGGGATAGTCCGCTTACAGCTCCTGGGATTAGATATGAATAACGGGTCGAAGAAGCCGGTTATTGCGCGGCTTTTTGCGGTGTTTTTCGCGTTGCTGTCTGGCCTAACGACGGCCTACGTCGATGCCCCTGAAGTAACCTGCGAAGAAAAGAAGTGTAGCGCGCCGGATTTCAAGGTGCCTCCCGGCCAGACGGGCTCGATCAAATACACCTGTGCCAATCCCCAACTTCCTTATTCGATAGTCACCTGTAATTTCAAAAATGACAACGGGGACAGTTGTCGTAGTAGTCCTAGCGAACAGTATGTTTCTGCACATACATGTTCCTGTAAAAATGGAGAGTGGGGCGCACGCCAGATGCAGAGTTATGTGGTCTGCTACCAAAAATAATAGGTCTCAACGACCTGTTAGCAGATAAGCGTTCAGACTCTGGGCATTCCTTCGAGAGAGTCGTCTGGGCTCGGTTTGTATCCGCTTACGCGGGATACCACGGACAGACGTTAATCGCACAGTGACGAAAAGTTCGCGATCGAGTGGGAGCCTATTTTTCTAGCGCATAAAGATAAGTCCAGACTGTTAGCCCAGCGCACAGTATTTAGGGTCGGTTTAGCGAGTGGTGTCAACGTAAGTCGGCTCCCTGTTATAAGCTTCAGCCTTCGACAAATCTAATGATCAATCGGGTACTGCAATGGCCTACTCTGGGAAACTAACTCTGGTCACCGGCGGTGGCAGTGGGATGGGTCGAGTGGCGGCCCGAAACTGCGCGGGAGCTGGCGCGGCTGTCGCGATCATAGACCTCAATGAAGCGGGCATGATGGAAACGGCCCAGGCGCACGAATCCATTCGATACTTCAAAGTCGATATCACGGACGGAGAGCAGGTGAAGGAGACCGTTGCACAGATTGAGCGTGACATGGGCGATATTGACCGAGTCTACAACGCCGCGGGCATCATGCCCTTCGGTAAGCTACTGGAAATGGACGCGGGCGTGGTGCGCAAGATTATGGACGTGAACTATGGCGGATTGGTCAATGTGGCGCAGGCGGCGCTGCCCGCTATGGTCGCCAGGGGCAGAGGGGAGTTCATCAGCTTTGCTTCTATGGCCGGTTGGTTTCCGCTGTTATTGACCGGCGCTTACAACGCCTCGAAATTTGCCGTTGTTGCCTTTACTGAGGTGCTCTATCACGAAAACCGCGACAGCGGTGTGCAGTTTGCCTGTGTTTGCCCCAATGTTGTGAAGACGCCACTACTGCAACAAGCGCGTGATACTGCCTGGCCGAAGATGATGGACTCGGGCGAGAGCCAGGAACCTGAACAAATACTGGATGCCATCGAGCGCTCACTGGAGAAGGGCGAATTCTGGGTGTTCCCCAGTAAGGATGCTCGGTTAGGCTGGAAATTGCGGCGTTGGCTACCAAACTTAATGTGGAAGCAGGTGCACAAAACCGAGGGTTGGTGAGGATGCTCTGTATAATCCTCGCTTGTGATAGACGAAGGCAGGATATCAAATCTTCAATCCCGCAGCGGTGCATCGGCGCGCAAGATCCTGGTGCTCGGCGGTAAAGGCTTTATTGGACGGCATGCAGTAAAACACCTTTTGGCTGCAGGCGCTGACGTGACCATTGGAACGCGAAGGCTCAGCCGTGACAGCCAAATGCCGGCACGCCAGATGCAGCTTCAGTTGCATCTGGCACTGTCGAAAAGTGATTGGCTTGTCCCGGCGCGCAATTTTGATGTGATTCTCAATTGTGTTGGTATTTTGCGTCAGCGTTGGGGCGAAACCTACAAGGCCGTCCATCACCACGCGCCACAGGCCATTGCGCAGGCTTGTGCTGATCACGCAACACGCTTTGTTCACGTTTCCGCGCTGGGCCTGAGCGCCGCCGCAAAGAGCCGCTTTCTAACATCCAAGTTCTACGGTGAAAAAGCGATACAGGTCAGCGGCGCAGACTGGTTGCTTGCTCGTATATCACTACTGGATGGAGAGGGTGGTTACGGCGCTGCTTGGTTGCGAGGCGTCGCTAAATCGCCACTGTTTATCGTGCCAAGTTCAGCTAAAGGGAAAATCGCTGCGCTCACTGCCGAAGATGCAGGGCGTGCTCTTGCTCGACTCTGTTTAGCACCATCAGAATCACTTAATGTGAAACAATCGCGAATCTTCGAATTAGGTGGAGAGCACAGTTTTGAGTTTGAGCAGTACATACGCGGTCTGCGAACACGCTATGCTTCTTCGCCAGCAGCGTGTATACGCCTACCAGGTTGGTTAGCGCGCTTGGGCGCGCACGTGTGTGATGTTTTGCATTTCAGTCCATTTTCATTTGGCCACTGGGAATTGCTCTGTCGTAACAATGTGCCAACCCCAAACAGACTGCCTGAGCTGCTGGGTGAGCCACCTGAGCGAGTCATTCAAACGAAATAGCCACAGGAGGAAAAATGGCTAGTTCTTTTGCTCTGCTGGCGTGCGGTTGTGCTCTTGTTGTAGATAGAACGAGTCTAATTGAGTATGACGATTATCTCGTTACTTGACATTGTGATGGACCACCCCTAACGCCTTCGCCATAATGATTGTAAATGAGATGGGGGCGGTCCGAAGCGGTATATGACTACGAATGAACAGTTGCACGTTGGCAGTGCAACGGGTGTTGATCTCAAACTGGATATCGCCGGACCCGGCGCGCGCAGCTATGCCTTCGTCATAGACTGGCACATCCGTGTTTTGTTCGCACTGGCCTGGATACTCGCAGCCCAGTGGGTATATGTCGGTTCCATTAGATGGATTGGTTGGGAGTCCGACGGCTTTGCAAGCTATATCCTCGTTGTATGGGTTCCTGCCGTGGCAATTTACGCGCTGTATCACCCGCTATTGGAGGTACTAATGCACGGCCGCACGCCGGGCAAGCGCATGGCGGGTGTGCGTATCGTCGATGAATATGCTCAGGAGCCCAGCGTCGTGGCGATATTGATTCGCAACGTACTGAGGCTGTTAGACAGCTTGCCCATAGGCTACGTGGTGGGCTTATCGGCGACGGTAATGACGCGGCAATCTGTGCGCATAGGCGATATGGCAGCGGGGACCTTGTTGGTGTTTGATGCGGGGCATGGTCTGGCCGATGGTAAGAGCTTGCAACTCAATACTCAAAGTACTAGCCGTTATGGCTTGGACAAGGTAGAGCTTGCGCAGGATTTAATAGAGCGCTGGGGCACGTTGGAAAGCAGCAAGCGCTGCGATATTGCGCGACGATTGATTCACTCCGTGGGCGATAGCGTCGAACCAGCATCGGGAGACATGGCGTTAAGAGCGCAGCTTGCTCTGCTGTTCTCGCCGCAAGAGCAGGAAACAAGCCGTGACTGACGCTAAGGTCGATGAGCGCGAAAGTGCCTGGTTAAGTAGTCGCAGCGAGCGCTGGCGGGCCATTGCCGAGCAGCTGCCGTCGCTGCAAGATAATCAATCGATACCCATCGAACAGGTGCGCCAGGCCCTGGGAAGTTATCCGGAGATGGCCAGGGATCTGGCGATAGCGCGAGGTATAGGCGTGGGTAGCCGCTTAACAACGCATCTTGAATACCTTTACGCAGGGCTGCATAGAGCGATTTTCAAATCGCCCAAAGCCGGGTGGGCTACGTTTAAGGAGCTATGTCGCCGTGACATCCCCGCCGCTGCGTTTGAGCTGCGGTGGCATATATTGAGCACCTCGATCGGTTTTCTGTTGGCGGGCCTGGCGGGCTTCTGGTTGGTGAAAACTTACCCTGAATTGGTGTTGCTGGTAGTGTCAGAATCGATGATCGATACAGTCCGGGAGGGCAGGTTGTGGACTGACGGCCTCTTGAACATCATGCCGTCTTCGCTGCTATCACTGCAGATTTTTGCTAACAATATTGTCGTGGCGCTGACCGCCATGTCGCTGGGTGTTTTGTATGGCCTGGGCACGATCTATATTCTCGGCTTGAATGGCCTCATGATCGGTGGAGTATTCGCCTTCACCGCGCAGTACGGCATGGCCGGGCGATTATTTGAATTCGTGGCTGCGCATGGATTTGTTGAACTTAGCATCATCGCGATTGCCGCGGCTGTCGGGTTCTCAATAGGCGAATCTCTAGCGCGGCCCGGTCGATTGTCGCGGCGGCAGGCGTTTCAACAAGCCAGCCAAAGAGGTGCCCGCCTGATGGTGCTATGCGTAATTTTTCTGGTCGGCGCGGGGGTGATCGAGGGTTATGTCTCACCCGATCCGAGTTTTGATTTGACGACGCGATTGATCATTGGGGTTGGCTACTGGGTGCTTATGGTCTGGGCGTTATTGGGTTGGCCTATTCCGCGCAGCTCTAAACCCGCCGTTGAGACTTAAGAAGGTGGTACTCTTCCAAAACCCTCGCTTGCAGCTCGATGGGCCTGGCCACCACGGTGTGCGCGCCCATGCGGCGCGCAGCGCTGGCGTTGGTGTCCAGATTCATCCGATACTCCAGGGCAGCCATCGTGGAAAAGGCGTCAGTCGCCTTGTTCGCGACCTGACTTTGAATCCGCTGGACATCCGATCCCAATAGACCCACAAGCACCGTTTGGTGTCGGCTTTGCCACAGCCTCAAGCTCTGTCCCAGTGAGCCGTCCAGCGCTTGGCCATAGAAGTCCGTGAGTAACACGATCAGACTACGGCGCTTTAGCAGGGCCTGAACTTGTATCCCAGCCTGCATCAAATCGGTTTCAGCCACGCTGGGATGCAGCTGCGAAATAGCGTGACGAATTGACGTGACGGCTGTCGTACCCGGGCGCGGTGCGATTGCTACCAGCGGTTTGTCCGACATCGCCACAAGCCCGATACTGTCGCCTTGAGCCGCAGCGATTTCTGCAAACCTGGCACAGAGATTAACGTAATGAGAAAATTGACTCATCCCGTCGAGATAGGTTCGAGAGGTACGACCCAGATCCAAGACCAGCATGATTTCTAAGTGCTGATCGTCATTGTAGATTCGGGTTACCAGTTGTTTTGATCGAGCAGAGGCTTTCCAATCGATGCTGTGCAGTGGGTCACCCGGTACGTATTCACGCAAGTGATGCAGATCCATGCCAGTGCCAAGCTGTTTAGCGCGCTGACCGGCACTGACCTCTCCAATCGCACGCCGTCTGCTGCCGGCCATATCAGGTCCCACATCAAAGGTGGCGTCAAGCTCTAGATGGCGAGGCCACCAGGCAAGACCTAAAACGCCCTTGGTGCGTGCCGGTACTGTGGGCCAATGATACTGTCCCAATTCTTCCGGCAGCAGTGCCAGCTTTTCTTCTCGTGTTGAGCCCGCGGTAATGGATATCGTTCTCTGGTCGGTATTCGTATTTAGTTCAGGAGGCAGGGTCGGCGCATAGGTCATTTTTAGTGCACGCGAGCTGGCGTTGTGAAATCGAATCGGTAACTGCTCGTCGCGCCCGAGGTAAAGCGTATGCGGTCCGTTGCTGCTAACCAATAGCTCGGTCGCTCGCGCCTGTAGCCACTCATATCCCAAAGCCAGAACCAGGCCTATCGCGGCTAATCGCCACCAGGCTGCCCCCTGATCCGTCCACTGATCGACAATACCCGCAAGGCAAATCAACGCTATTAGCGCTACGCTGAACGGAGTCAAGGTCATCTCTGGGGCCTGTTAATACTATTTGAATACACTCTGCTGCGCCTCTAATACAGCCCTAGCGCGGCACTGCGATATTGTCGAGCAGGCGATTTAATACGCCAGCTGCATTGTCGCCGTTGATGGCTGCTTCAGCGGTGAGCTGCAATCGATGGGCCACGACCCATGCGGCCACCTGTTTAACGTCGTCCGGTATCACAAACTCTCCGCCGCGAAGGCTGGCCTCGATCCGCGCGCAGCGGGCAAGCGTTAGGGCGCCGCGGGTAGACAGGCCCATGCTCAGGCTGCTACTGGTGCGAGTGGCATCAGTGATATCGAGAATATACTTCAGCAGTTCAGGTGCGAGACCCACTTTGTCAACTTCCAGTCGCACCGCGTCGATTGTATCGGGCGGTATGGGGTCCATGGGCGGTGTGAAGTGGTGCGGTGTATTAACAGTGCCCAGTTCAGATAATACCCGTGTTTCACTTTCACGACTGAGATAGGGGACGCTGACACAAAGACAAAAGCGATCCAGCTGTGACTCGGGCAGCGGGAAAGTTCCTTCAAACTCCTTCGGATTCTGCGTGGCCACTACCACAAAGTTTTCCGACAGTTTAAAGGTCTCGCGATCCACGGTGACCTGTCTTTCCTCCATCGCTTCCAATAGCGCGGACTGGGTCTTTGGCCCCGCGCGATTGATTTCATCCACCAGTACTACATCAGCGAATATCGGCCCTCGCTGAAATTCGAAGCTTTGGTCTTTGGTATTGAAAATATGAACACCGGTAATATCGGCGGGCATTAGATCAGCCGTGCCCTGCACGCGCTGCATACTGCCACCGAGGACCTGGGCGAAGGCCTTACTCAAGCGCGTTTTACCAGCCCCGGGCGGTGCCTCTAGTAAGATGTGCCCACGGTCAATGAATGCAATCGTGAGTGCGTGGACTACCTCCTCCTGACCAAAAACGGCCTGTCCCAGCTGCGACTGAAAGTGCGACTCTAAATCTGCGGCGCTTGCAATCATTCCATCATCCTTCTGACTTGTTTTATGTTGTTGTGCAGCGTGACAAGGTCGACAGACGTGCCCTGCTGTAGCTGCGTGTAGGCATTGCGAATCGCGGTCAAAGGACCTCGATCGGAAAAGTTGGCCAGCTCAAGTTGATCCCAGATGCTGGCGCTTTTGGGAATTAGCCCCTGCAGCTGCAGCTCTTGCAACCACTGCTCCACCATCAAGAGTCCAGCATCGATATCAGACAGTTTGCGAGACATAAAAGCGGACGCGGCATAAACCACGTCGCTTTGCCGTGGTCGTCTGCGCGTTTCTATCGGTGGTGCTAGTCGAGGACTGGAGCCCACTAAATAAATCAACCAAAAAGCCAATAGAAACGCGATGGTGTAGTACAGGCGTGTATCGCCGAAAAACGCGGTGGCGTCATAGATGTCTGTCTCGCCCTGGTGCATGTCATCAAAAATGACAGCCCCGCCTGGCTGTAAATGCGTATTCACTATATTGATCAGGAACTGGCCGTTATCTGCGCTGCCCAGCATTCTGTTCGTGAAAAGCGTACCGCTGGCGCTGACTAATATGCGGCCAGCGGATCTGGGTAGTTCCCAGATTGCAGCGACGCCTGACGTGGCCTCCCTTGCTATCACGGCAACGAAGTCTTGTTCCCGGTCGAGATTCAACTCCCAGATAGCGCTCGGGGCCTCAGTGTAAGCGCGCAGCGAACTCACACCTTGCATCAAGGGGTGTACCGAGACGGGCGTGAAAACGATTTCGCTTGCCTCGGTCACGCTTCCCAATAGGATAGGATCTCCCTCATCGTCGGTGACTGTCTGCAACCGCAGGCCGGTCAATGCCCTAAATTGCCCACGAAGTCTGGATGGGTTAGCCATTAAGCTCCACGCAGGTGTATCGTCGAGAGCCGCCATTAGCAGCAGCGTGTTACCGCTCTCCACCCAGCTTTGCAGCAGGTCTACCTCAGCAGTTTCAAAACGGTATACGTTGGGCAAACTGGTGATGAAGAGGTTGCCCTTATTAGGTATCTCGTCAAACGCCTCCCAGGCGGTCACCCGATCTCGCGCGGCAATTGTATTGACTTGTTCCCGCATCAGCCATTGCCGCAATGCTTGATACCCGGAGGCGCTCTCGTTAGTTGAGAGAGGGCGCGGGGGAGGCTTAGGTTGCGGTTGAAAAAAGAGCGCGATAAATATGAGCAACGCGGCACAGGCGCCGGCGAGGGTTACCAGCCGATCTTTCAATGCGGCTTGCTCAGTGCACGCAAATGGTCGAGTGCGCGACCACCCTGGTCAATCAGCTGCGCAACATCGTGCTCGTTGGGATGCCAGTCTCCATAGGTGGCCCGCTCAGCGGCGCTGCTCAGTGTTGAGTACTGACTGGAACCGGTCAGCGACTGCAGCGCGCGATCGATGTCCCGCGCCGTAAGGCTCACCGCTTGTGGCAACAGCTGAGAGCGTTGTAGGCTTCTGGCGACGATGGTGAGTATCGCTCCTGGACGTTTTTGGATTGGCAGATTGGATAAACTGGCAAGATCGAGCTCTGCTGCTTGGAGCACACCGTCAACTGGCCAGTGTTGATCTTCTCCAAACGAACTCGCGCGTGTGCGAGAGCGGTGCATTTCTAAACCAATGATGGACAATGCCAGTAGAACGACCATTACTGCCAACACAAACAAGGTCCACTCTACAACGGCTGACGGTATAGACAAATCCTTTAGCCAATCTGGCACCTCCGCGGAGCCTTCGCCCAGTTTGTCATTGATCCACAGAAGAAGCGCATCCCATAGCGAACGCTCTTTGTCGGTGATAGGCGGCAACTCCTCGAGCACATTACGCAGTGTCTGCAAATCCAGGACAGGGCCGACGCGTTGGGCGCTGTACTCTGATTGCAAGTCAACCAGACCTCGAAGATCTGTCAGAGTCCATTCATTGGTGTTCGCTTTAGCAATAAGCACCATTTGTTCTTCATCCGCAACGATCTCCACTAGTTCGGGGCAGATTTCAGTAACGGTGGCCAGGGGTGCCGTTGCGATGTCGATATCGCCATAGTCTACCTGGACGTTTGCCTCAGCCAGGCGTTGCTCACAATTGGCGAACCACAGCTCATATGCATTGACCGAGGCAGCCGGGAGCCAGAGATAAAGAAAAAATACTACAGGTCGGAGCATTAGCTTTCGTTTAGAGCATCCAGGCGCTCACTCAGATCGCTGCCTTCTTTACGCAATTTGAGGTCGTTCAAAATAGACAGGGAAAAAGCGCTTAACACCGGTATTACAAAGGCACTAACAATTATGGTTACAGCGATGGCCGCGACAATCGTTGATAGGGGAAGAACTTCCTCTCCCGAGGCCGCCGCGTTGTAACCGGCAAATACGCCTGCCAAGCCAATCAGCACGTAGAGCGATAGCAATACAAACACAATCACCGTAAAAATAATGGCCGTGCGCCACCAGTCTCCCCAGACGAGTTTATGACTGCGGCGCAGCGCCTCTACAGGTCCCAGGTTTTCGACGATGACCAAATAGGGGCCCAATATGAGTGAGACACCGAGAATGATGCCCGGAATCAGCAATAGAATTGACCCTCCCATCACGGCAAGAATGTACAGGATATAGCAGCCCAACATTGGCAACAGGCGACGCACGCCCACTCGACTGGCCTGCCCAAGCGAACTTTCTCTCTGGCTGGCGATGGCGTCCATGCGTTCAATCAGCG
This sequence comes from Pseudomonadota bacterium, assembly GCA_039025905.1. Lineage (GTDB taxonomy): Bacteria > Pseudomonadota > Gammaproteobacteria > Pseudomonadales > Halieaceae > JARRPM01. Next base: position 19,350 of record JBCCNJ010000069.1, read on the forward strand.
CGCCGTTCGCCCATGGCCAACCAATGAGGAATAGGAGCAGCGCGATCAAAGCAAAGCCGATAACTACCGAAGCCGGAGCGGTGGTCTCGTCGATCGGTAAACTTGGCAATTGGTTAAACACCGATCCGAGAATGGCAAACAATAAAACCGCCATAAAACTCGCTCTGAGCAATTTGAAGCCATCGTCCAGCACACCGCCAATTGAAAGTGGCGCAGTAGGTTTCTCGTACATGTTCTGTGTGCCCCCGAAATTCGATTTTGTTGTGCCGTCCAATCTATCGCGACCAGCGAGTTGCCTCAAGTTTCTATACGCAGAATTTAGACGCGAGTACCTTTTCCCTCCGGTGAGCGACTGAGTGGTGTCGGACCGGTAATTCCCGCTTGAGATGAGACTTGGTGTATGCGCATTAGCAAAGTGTGATTCGTGTTGTGGCCGGTTCCTGCTGCATTAATGCCCGACCTGCGCCATTGGTGCTGTTCGATTTTTACGAGGGTCAATGCGAGTTATAAAGATTAGGAGGTAGCCGTTAATTCAATTATTTATCGATTGAAAATCTATTGAAAAGCGTTTTAACTTGATTGAGAATAAGGCAATATTCAACAGACTATCTCGGTGGCTTGGAATTCGATATGAGCGAAATCAAAGCAGTGCGCAGACGTGCGAACGGCGAAAACTCTGCACGCAGAAACGATGCAAAAACCCAGTCTAGCTATCAGCCTTACATCGAGGCGGAATGGGGCTTTATCAATCACTGGTATCCAGCACTCTTTTCTGAAGAGCTGGTTGAGGACCAGGTCGAAGGCGTTCAGATCTGCGGTGTGCAGATTGTGCTGCGCAGGGTCAACGGCAAAGTGTTTGCGCTGAAGGATCAGTGCATTCACCGCGGCGTGCGCCTCTCTTCAAAGCCTATGTGTTTCACCAAGGAGACGATTTCCTGCTGGTACCACGGTTTTACCTACAACCTGGAGTCGGGGAACTTGGATACCATTGTCGGCAATCCCGACGATAAGCTGATCGGCACGACGGGCCTAACCACCTATCCCGTTGAAGAAGTAGCGGGCATGATCTTCGTGTTCGTAAGAGATGATGACTTTGCCGATGAGGATGTACCGCCTTTAAGCCACGATTTGCCTATCCGGTTTCCCGAGTGGAGTGAAACGTTTCCGCATCCTTTGTGGCCGGCAACACCCAGCATTTTGGATGAACACGCTGTGGCCCACGGCATTCATCGAACTGGGGAAGCGAACTGGCGGATCGCTTGCGAAAATGGCTTTGATAACGCGCACATACTGGTTCACAAAGATAATTCGATTGTGCAGGTAAACAATTGGGTGCTGCCCTTAGGCATCCGGCCTGCTAGCGCGGATTGCATCACGACGTTTGAAGAAGACGGCGGACCCAAGGGATTGATGCAGTGGCTGTTCACTGACCGCTGGGACCCTGTCTTGGAAAATAAAGAGCTCGGTATCAAGGTAGAAGGTGTGAACAGTCGTCTTTATCGCACCTCTGTTGTTCTGCCGGGTGTTTTGATGGTGGAGAACTGGCCTGAAGAACAACTCGCTCAATATGAGTGGTACGTACCTATTACCGACGATACTTACGAGTATTGGGAGATTATTGTCTCAAATTGCGCCACCGAAGAAGAAAAGACTGCTTTCAAGTATCGATACGATCGCGTCTTTGAGCCACTGTGTGTGCGTGGCTTCAATGACTGTGATTTATATGCCAGAGAAGCAATGCAAGACTTCTATGCGGATGGCACCGGCTGGGATCGGGAGCAACTGGTCGATACAGACGTTTCGCCGATTACCTGGCGCAAGCTGTCATCAAAACACAATCGCGGTATCGCGCAGCCACCTCCTGGCGTGCAGGGCAAGGTTAAAGCTTCCAGCATTCGGCTGAAAAATCTGTCCTCCGGGCGAGCACCAGGCTATCTGGTCGATAAAATTGATGACTGATAGCGGCACGCTACCGTCTCATCGGGTCAACATTGAGTTTTTGGGCGGTGAATCCCAAACCATTTCGGTAGCGGAAGACGAGAGTGTGCTTGCAGCAGCCAAAGCCCAGGGTGTGCCGATTCTGCATCAGTGTGAAAGCGGCAGCTGCGGAAGCTGTATTGTGCGGCTCACCTCTGGGGAGTTGGTGATGCGTTCAGACGTGGCGGCCTCTCTGTTGGAAAGTGAGCGTGCGGCGGGCATGCGCCTGGCGTGCATTTCGAACCCTAAATCAGATTGCAACATCGAGCTCGAGTATGCCTCTGATGCGGCCTCGCTGAAGCCCAGTAAGGCCGTTGTCTTCCTGGATGCCATCGAGTGGATCGCAGAGGACGTGGTAAAGCTGTCCACGGAGCTGGCGGAAGGCGATTGGCTAGATTTTCAGCCCGGGCAATTCGTGCAGCTACAGGTACCGGGCACAGATGCCTACAGGCGCTACTCTATGTCGAGCACGCCGGCTCAGATCCCAAAGTTAGAGTTTCTCATCAGGGTGCTACCGGATGGCGTGATGTCGAACTATTTACGCAATGAGGCCAAAGTCGACGATACGCTGATGGTCGAAGGCCCCTTTGGTTCCTTTTTTTTGCGGGACAACGCCAGACGCGCACCGCTTCTGATGATAGCGGGCGGTACTGGCCTTGCGCCGATCATGTCCATGCTCGATTCAATCCGGGGTCGGTCGGGTCTCAAACCCAGGATTCTCGTCTCCTTTGGCTGTGCCAGCATGGATAACCTGTTCTATGTCGATGAGCTGGATCTACGCAAAGACTGGATGGCGGGTCTTCAGACTCGAATTTCTGTTGATAGAGGTCGGTCAGAGCGAGACATTGTTATCGGCAATCCTCTGCAGGCCATTGGTGTCGACGATATTACTGAAGATACGGTAGCGTACCTCTGCGGTCCGCCGCCAATGATTGAGGCGTCTTATGCGCACCTGAGCCAGTTGGGCGTGCGCGCAGAAAACATGCACGCTGAGCAGTTTATTCCAAGCTGATGTCCATTCCGGGAGCATCGTTAGGCTTGTGAGCACAACGTGCAGCCGTGATTAGGCAAGTGACAATGTGGAGGCTGAAGAGATGAAGATAACCGCCCTGGGCTATGTGTCCCTGAATGTATCCGACATGCCTGCTTGGCTGGATTTTGTAACCAAGGTGTTTGGTATGCAGGTGCTGCCGCGTGACAATGGTGTTGTCGATCTGAGAATCGATGAGCATCATCATCGATTTACGCTGCAGCCTGCCGAGCAAGACTCCGTTGCCGCGATAGGCTGGGAGTGTGCATCCAAGGAAGATATCGTCGCCCTGCAGGCACGCCTTGAACAAGCGGGCGTGGCCACCGCTGTGGGTAGTGCGGAAGACTGCGCCGAGCGCAAGGTGCGCGATCTGGTGTCCTTTAACGATCCGTTTTCGGATATACGCTTTGAGCTGTTTCACTCGCCGCAGTCGGAGGCGTTCCCATTCTTAGCCTCTAAAGGTATCGACGGTTTTAAAACCGG
>JBCCNJ010000070.1:0-22755 GCA_039025905.1 Pseudomonadota bacterium
CCATGGGTGCAAAGCGCGCCACCCCATGAGTTGAGGCCTGGGCTCTGTGGGCCGTGCCAAATGCATCCATCACAAATATATCGCATAGCTCTGCGTAGGCTCTCGCCAAAGCCTCTTCCTCCTTCTTTTCACCGGGGTTAAATCGCACGTTTTCAAGGAGTGCCACCTCGCCATCCGCTAGCTCGATGGGGTCCTGCCAATCGGTCACCAATGTCACCGGCTGCCCCAACAGCTGTGCCAGGTGATCAGCCACTGGTGTCAGAGAAAAAGCTTCGTCATATTGACCCTCAGTCGGACGGCCAAGATGGGACATTAGCAGCACCTTGGCACCTGCTTGGGTCGCGCCCTGGATGCTCGGCAACGCCGCTCGGATTCTGGCATCACTGGCAACACGGCCAGCCTTCACCGGTACGTTTAGATCTTCCCGAATCAACACTCGCTTACCGCTGAGGTTGAAATCGCGCATCAAGTTTACATTCAGGCCCATAATGCTCTCTTTTTCGTTAGCTTAGCTCGCCCCAGTATTCGGCCACGTCCAACATGCGGTTCGCATAACCCCATTCGTTGTCAAACCAGATAAGCACCTTGACCAGGCGCGTGCCACTGACTCGCGTCTGGCTCGCATCAATAATGCAGGAGCGGACATCGTGATTGAAATCGCATGAAGCTAGCGGTTCCTCAGTATAGCCCAGTACCCCGTCGAATCTTTCACGCGCAGCAGCACTGAGTATGCCGTTGATTGCAGCTGTATCGGTATCGCTGGAGGTAGCAACCGTTAGATCCAGGGCAGATACATTGAGTGTCGGTACCCGCAGAGCCTGCGCGGTAAAACGCCCGTGCATTTCAGGCAGAATTCGCTCCACCCCGCGAGCAAGCCCAGTATCAATAGGAATGATCGAGCGCGAGGCCGCTCTGGTCTTACGCAAATCCGTGTGGTGATAGGCGTCCAGTACCGGTTGATCGTTCATGGCCGAATGGATAGTGGTGATGGTGCCGGTTTCTATGCCTACGGTATCGTCGAGCGCTTTGATCACCGGAACAATGGCATTAGTGGTGCAAGATGCGTTGGACGCGATAGCGTGCTCAGCGCTCAGCGTGCTCTGGTTGATCCCGAACACAACGGTCGCATCCACATCCGCCTCCGCTGGTTGTGAAAACAACACCTTCGCAGCACCTTGCCGCAAATGCTGCTCGGCCGTGGCTCGATCACTAAACGCGCCGGTGCACTCTAGTACCAGATCAACGTCAAGCTTGGACCAGGGGAGGTCTTTGATGTCAGCGTGACGCAATAGCGCTATAGGGTCTTCGTTCACAAATATTCGATTGTCGTCACCAGATAGAGTGCCGTTAAAACGACCGTGCGTAGAGTCGTAGCGAGTCAAGTGTAAGACGGTATTCGCATCCGCCAGCTCATTGATGGCAACAATGCGCAGCGCGTGCTTGGCTGTGCTGTCCTGAAGCGCTCGCAGTACGCTGCGTCCGATTCGGCCATAGCCATTAATAGCAAGTCTTAACACGGCTTCGTGAATCCTACTGGCGTTGCTCAGATGCTAGCTGCTTTGCGCCTCGCAGCAGTGAGAGCGCTAGAGAACTCGCTAACAGCGGACGCTCCAGTTCCTTCACACGCAAGCCGGCTATATGCCAACAGAAGACGCTATTGCTCACTACAGAATCTCGTTCACTACAGAGACCACGTTGTCTACAGTAAACCCGAAGTAATCCATCAAAGCGCCTCCGGGACCCGACTCGCCATAGGTCGTCATTCCCACAACCCGACCGTCGAGGCCAACATATTTGTACCAGAAGTCAGCATGAAGCGCTTCTACAGCGACACGCGCGAGTACATCGCTTGGCAGCACCGCCTCGCGATACTCGGCATCCTGCTGTTCAAATACCTCGGCACAGGGCATGGATACGACGCGCAGCTTTCGACCCGCGGCCACTAGCTGTTTGGCAGCCTCTACCGCAAGGCCCACCTCTGAGCCCGTGGCGATGAGAATAGCTTCAGGGGGTTCGCCACTATCGTAGAGCACGTAGCCACCACGCTTTATGTCATCCAGCTGCTCTGGGGATCTCTCCTGGTGGACAAGGCTTTGACGAGAAAATACCAGCGAGCTGGGGCCATCGCGCCGCTCAATCGCGGACTTCCAGGCCACTGCTGATTCCACCGCATCACAGGGGCGCCAGGTATGCATACCCGGTGTCGCGCGCAACGCAGTAAGTTGTTCTACGGGCTGGTGCGTGGGGCCGTCTTCACCGAGACCAATGGAGTCATGGGTAAAGACGAAGATAGACTGCAGCTTCATCAGCGCAGACATGCGCACAGCATTGCGAGCATATTCCATAAACATCAAAAATGTCGCGCCGTAGTTTATGAAGCCGCCATGCAAAGCAATGCCGTTCACCATGGCTGCCATGGCAAACTCACGCACACCGTAGTAGATGTAATTACCATCAGCGTCATCGCGGGTGATGCCCTTAGAGTCACTCCATAGGGTGAGATTGGAACCCGCCAAATCTGCGGAGCCACCGAGCAATTCGGGCAGCATCGGGCCAAAAGCGTTCAAACAATTCTGAGACGCTTTGCGTGACGCGATGCTCGCACCCTCTTGTTGGCACTCCTCGATATAGGCCTGCGCGCGACTGCTGAATTCTTGCGGTAGGTCGCCACTGAGGCGCCGACTAAGTTCCGCAGCAAGCTCTGGGAAGGTATCGGCGTAGGCGTCCATTAGCGCATTCCATTGCTGCTCGCTAGCAGCGCCCTTTTGCTTGGCGTCCCACCCCCCATAGATCGCCTCTGGTATCTCGAAAGGCCCGTATTGCCATCCCAATGCGGCGCGGGTAGCGGCCACTTCATCTTCGCCAAGTGCTGAGCCATGAGTGGCCGCGGTACCTTGTTTATTTGGCGCTCCCTTGCCGATGACCGTCTTGCAACAGAGCAGGCTGGGCCTATGAGTCTCAGAGCGCGCCTGCTCGATTGCTGATTTGATCTGCTCCGGATCATGGCCATCCACACCACTAACGACGTGCCAGCCATAGGCTTCGAAACGCGCAGGCGTGTCGTCCGTGAACCAGCCCTCTACCTTGCCATCAATGGAAATGGCATTGTCATCATAAAACCCAATCAGCTTACCCAGCCCCAATGTACCCGCCAGAGAGCTCGCTTCATGTGAGATACCCTCCATTAGGCAACCGTCACCCAGAAAGACGTAGGTATGGTGATCAATAACAGCGTGGCCATCTCGATTAAATTGCGCGGCCAAGACTTTTTCCGCCAGCGCCATACCCACCGCGTTAGCCAAGCCTTGACCTAGCGGTCCGGTGGTTGTTTCCACCCCTGGCGCATAGCCATACTCAGGATGCCCGGGTGTTTTACTGTGCAACTGCCGGAAATTTTTTAGCTCATCCATCGGCAGGTCATAGCCGGTAAGGTGCAGTAAAGAGTAGATCAGCATGGAGCCGTGGCCGTTCGACAATACAAAACGGTCTCGGTTGGGCCAGTGAGGGTTCGCCGGGTTATGCTGCATATAATCATTCCACAGCACCTCCGCGATATCAGCCATACCCATAGGAGCGCCCGGGTGGCCGCTATTAGCAGCCTGGACAGCATCCATACTCAAAGCTCGGATGGCGTTGGCGAGTTCGGTGCGAGGGGACGACATGGATTTCTCCCAGCTTTAGTTGGGGCAGCAGCCCGAAAGGGGCGCTATTTTCGCGTATGTGACCGGTAACGGCAATCGGACTGATTTAACAAGTCGATACTCATGTACCTGAGATACTAGTCGCCCATGGTCGTCATCACACCTATATCAAAATATTTTGATATAGGTGTCCGGGCCTGTTATTCTCCCGCCCCATGAATGAACAGCCATCTGCTGCCAGCGCGCACCATCCCCATGCGCAGCTCGGTGCTCTCGCCAATTTGTGTAAGGCCAGCGCCGACCCGCTTCGCCTGCAGGTTTTGCGCGTGCTCTGTAAGGACTCTTTTGGGGTGTCCGAGTTGTGCGACTTATTCGATGTTCGTCAGCCGGCCCTGAGCCATCATTTGAAGGTGCTTGCTGGCGCAGGCCTGGTAACAACCCGCCGGGAGGGCAATTCTATCTTCTACAGGCGTGCCAGTCTGGGACAACGGCCGGAGCTGGAAGCGCTGCAGAGCCAGCTTTTCGACAGCGTTGACACCATTGCACTGCCCGCCTCCATAGCCGGCAAACTCAGCGAGTTATATCGTCAGCGCGAAGAGAATTCCCGCAATTTTTTCCACAACAACGCCCATAAGTTCCATCAACAGCGGGATCTTATTGCCAGTTACGAGCAATACGCCGGAACCGTCGCTCAGCTGGTGAAAGATGCCCCCTTAGCTCGGCGCAAAACAGCACTGGAAGTCGGCCCGGGAGACGGTGCATTTCTGCTTGAGCTGGCAGCCCAATTTGAGCAGGTCATAGCACTAGACAATGCGAGCTCAATGCTTGAGCAAGCGCGCGCACAGGCTGAGGGCGCTCAACTTAACAATATCAAATTCATCCTCGGTGACACCAAAAGCGCTGAACTGACCGGCCTGAAGGCGGATTGTGTCGTCATCAACATGGTGCTTCACCATACGCCCGCACCCGGCGAGGTGTTCAGAGATGTCGCGGCAAGACTCTCACCCGGCGGAGTCATCGTGGTCACAGATTTGTGCAGTCACGATCAGATTTGGGCGCGCGAGAGCTGCGGCGATCTCTGGCTGGGCTTTGATCGAGCGCAGCTGGCCAAGTGGGCCAGTGATGCAGGGCTCATCGAAATCGCAAGCGATTACCTGGCTCAACGCAACGGATTCCAAGTACAGGTGCGGCTTTTCGGAAGTCCAGCCACCGACTAAACATGCCAATAAGGATGCAACTATGAGCGAGTATGCAATTTTCACCTCCGAGTCCGTCTCTGAGGGCCATCCCGACAAACTATCTGATCAAATCTCCGATGCCGTACTCGATGCCATCCTTGAAGATGATAAGGATGCGCGAGTGGCGGTGGAAACAATGGTCAAAACGGGGATGGCTATTGTCGCTGGCGAGGTGACGACATCCACCTATGTCGACCTGGAAGAAGTGGTGCGCCAGGTGATCCTAGATGTTGGCTACGACAGCTCTGACGTCGGTTTCGACGGCGCGTCATGCGCTGTTTTGAACGCGATCGGCAAACAGTCTCCGGATATCGCCATGGGCGTTGACGAAACGGAGGATCACGAGCAGGGCGCGGGTGACCAGGGTCTAATGTTCGGTTATGCCACGAATGAAACCAGCGTGCTCATGCCCGCGCCGATTTATTATTCCCATCGGCTGGTAGAGCGACAAGCCGAATTGCGCAAGTCCGGAGCGCTGCCCTGGTTACGGCCCGATGCCAAAAGTCAGGTCACTTTGCGCTACGAAAACGATCAACCCGTTGCCGTCGATGCCGTAGTACTGTCAACGCAGCACGATGAGAATATTAGCCAGGCCGATATTCACGCGGCCATAAAAGAGCAGGTAATCCAGACAGTGCTGCCCGAAGAATGGCTACATAAAGATACGCGATACCACATTAACCCAACAGGTCAGTTCATCATTGGCGGCCCAGTCGGGGACTGCGGGCTTACCGGCCGCAAAATTATTGTCGACACCTACGGCGGTATGGCGCGCCACGGCGGAGGCGCTTTCTCGGGCAAAGACCCTTCCAAGGTGGATCGCTCTGCCGCATACGCCGGGCGCTACGTCGCTAAAAACATTGTCGCTGCGGGGCTCGCCGATCGCTGCGAAATTCAGGTCTCCTACGCGATTGGCGTGGCCGAACCAACCTCTATTTCTATCGATACATTTGGAACCGGCAAGCTCTCCGATCAACACATTTCAGAGCTCGTGCGTGAACACTTTGATCTGCGCCCCAAAGGATTGGTAGCAATGCTTGACCTGAAACGACCGATCTATCGTAAAACAGCAGCGTATGGACATTTCGGTCGCGAATTACCGGAGTTTACCTGGGAGAACACGGATAAAGCGGACGCCTTAAAGGCTGCCTTTTAAGCTCGCTAACACAACGGGCGACGAATGGCTTTGAAGACGCTATGCAAAGACTACGATTTCTGTAACCGGCAGCACGCAAGCTGTGGAATGAGCCGAGGCAAGGTTGCCAGGCCACGCATCTAAGAGACTATTTTTAAATCAGATCGAAACGGATTAGAAGAGGAAAGCACGATGAGTACAGCAGAAAAACTCGAGACAAAACCAGATTACAAAGTCGCCGATATCACGCTGGCCGACTGGGGGCGAAGAGAGCTTGATATCGCAGAAGGTGAAATGCCCGCGCTGATGGCGATGCGCGCGAAATACAGTGCCAGCAAGCCGCTGGCGGGCGCCAAGATTTTAGGCTGTATTCACATGACCATTCAGACAGGCGTTTTAATTGAAACCCTTATCGAGCTGGGCGCCGAAGTGCGCTGGTCCTCCTGCAATATTTTCTCAACGCAAGATCACGCTGCGGCGGCCATTGCTGCAGCTGGCATCCCGGTTTATGCGTGGAAAGGCGAAACCGAGGAAGAGTACGACTGGTGTCTGGAACAAACCATCCTCAAGGATGGCGTACCGTGGGATGCAAACATGGTGCTGGATGACGGTGGCGATCTAACCGGCATGCTGCACGAGAAGTTTCCCGCAATGCTGGACAACATCCACGGCATCACCGAGGAGACTACCACTGGCGTACATCGTCTTCTCGAAATGTTGGAGCAGGGTGCGCTCAAAGTTCCCGCTATAAACGTCAACGACTCGGTCACCAAGTCCAAGAACGACAACAAGTACGGTTGTCGCCACAGCCTCAACGATGCGATAAAGCGCGGCACCGACCATCTACTATCAGGCAAGAAAGCACTGGTCATCGGCTACGGTGACGTCGGCAAAGGGTCTGCACAGTCCCTGCGCCAGGAAGGCATGATTGTACGGATCACGGAAGTTGATCCCATCTGCGCCATGCAGGCGTGCATGGATGGCTTTGAAGTTGTTTCTCCGTTCAAAGACGGCGTCAATGACGGCACTGCGGCTTCCATCGACGGCCAGGTGCTGAAAAATATCGATCTGCTTGTTACCGCAACAGGCAACTACAACGTTTGTGACTCCAATATGTTGTCCGCCCTGAAGAGTGGCACCGTGGTAGCCAACATCGGGCACTTCGATAACGAAATTGACACCGCCTACATGCGGCGCGAATGGGATTGGGAGGAAGTAAAACCTCAGGTACATAAGGTATACCGAAGTCGTGCTGACAACGATCACCTGATCCTGCTTTCCGAAGGCCGCCTGGTCAATCTTGGAAACGCAACAGGCCACCCCTCGCGCATTATGGACGGCTCATTTGCGAATCAGGTATTAGCGCAGATTCATCTGTATGAGCGTAAATTCGCCGATCTGGATGCCGACCAAAAATCGGCCGCTCTGAAGGTGGAAGTACTGCCGAAAAAGCTGGACGAAGAGGTTGCGGCGCACATGATCGAAGGCTTCGGCGCCGTGCTTACCAAGCTCACACCGCAGCAGGCTGAGTACATCAATGTCGCGGTCGAGGGCCCATTCAAGCCAGATTTCTACAAGTACTAAGAGTACTGGAGTCATGTCCAAGCAACGAGCAAGAATCAGCTTTGAGTATTTCCCTCCTCGTACAGAGGAGGGCCAGGCCAAGTTGTTGCACGAAACAACGCCTGCGCTCAACGAGCTGGACCCTGCCTTTTTTTCAGTCACCTACGGCGCTGGTGGGACCACCCGGGAAACTACCCAGGGCACAGTCGCTGCCATCAGGGACAAAGATATCGACGTAGCACCACATCTAAGCTTTGGCGGTGACAGAGAAGATGCCATCGCAAGATTGATCGATAGCTATCGATCAATGGGTATTCGACGGCTTGTGGCGCTGCGCGGGGATATGCCCTCGGGGATGGGCGGCAGATCGCAACTGGTGTATGCCAGTGAGCTGGTTAACTTTATACGCGAACGCACTGGGGATCACTTTCACATCGAAGTGGCCGCCTATCCAGAGATCCATCCCGAGGCAAAGAGCTACGATAGTGATATTAGTTTCTTAAAGGCCAAGTTGGACGCAGGCGCTGATAGTGCCATGACGCAGTACTTCTTCAACGTGGAGGCCTACTTCTATTTCCTGGATCAGTGCGCGGCTGCCGGCATCAACAAGCCTGTTTATGCCGGCATCATGCCAATCATTAACTTTGACAACCTCGCGCGTTTTTCGCGCAACTGTGGCGCTGAGATACCGCGCTGGATTGTACAGCGCATCGCGGGCTTCGGTGAGGATCAAGATAGTATTCAAAAATTCGGTATCGAGGTCGTAACGCAGCTGTGCCAAACACTGCTGGAAAGCGGCGCTCCAGGTATACACTTTTACACGATGAACCAGGTAGAACCGACCCGGCAGATTTGTCGCAACCTGGGACTGTAGCAGCCACGCGGATCAGGTGTATGCGCCTACCGAGGATCTACACGAACCAGCCGCTAACAGAAAACCTCAGTATCGAACTCGAGGCGGCACCCAGCCGACACCTGGCGCGTTCACTCAGAATGAAGCCGGGTGACCACCTAATCGTTTTCAACGGCAAAGGCGGCCAGTATGCCGCCGTCGTGGAATCAGTTCAGCGCTCCACCGTGAATGTTACTACCAACCGCTTCGACGCGATCGAGCGCGAATCAAAGCTCTCGGTGACACTCGGCATCACAGTATCACGCGGTGATCGCATGGACTGGATTGTGCAAAAGGCCACCGAATTGGGTGTGAGCGGCATCGTACCCCTCATCTCTGAACGCTGCGAAGTTCGACTTAAGGGTGATCGCATAGAAAAAAAACTCAATCACTGGCAGCAGATAATCGCCAGCGCCTGCGAGCAGTGTGGTCGCAATCGCCTGCCCAGTATCCAGCCTCCTTTGGCGATTGAGCAGTGGATTAACGAAACGGATGCCAGCCTTAAGCTTGTTCTTCACCACCTGGCTGAAGAAGCAGTTGCCTTAAAAGATGCCCCTGCCAGCATCGCACTACTTATTGGTCCAGAAGGTGGCCTTACAAACGAGGAAGTCGACGCGGCTACTCACGCCAATTTTCGCGCAATAAGGCTGGGGCCAAGGGTTATGCGTACCGAAACCGCTCCCATAGCAGCCCTCACGATTGTGCAGTCTCGCTGGGGCGATATGACCCTCGTGTAAGGCGCTAAGCTGTTGCATCGCTGCGCCAGCGGGCGTGACAAAACTCCAAAAAGTGACCTACGGCATTCACTGTGTGTTCGGTCCGCACTGAATGAAAAATCTCAAAGGCGTGCTGTGCTCCCGGCAACTCCGCATAGGCTACTGGATGCTGGGCAACGGATTGCAGTGTCGAAGCAAAAACTCTGGCTTCCTCCACCCAAACTAGAGAATCATGGGTACCATGAATGATCAGCATGGGGGGTGCTTCAGCGCTGACATGGGACAGCGGCGAAGCGGAATCCCAAAGTTCGGGGTTGTCACGCAGTTTGCCCGGCATGACTCTGTTCTCCAGAAATCCCTGCAGCGACATTTTATCTCTAACATCAAAGCGGTCCAGAAAATCATAAACACCATAAAAAGGCACCGCCGCCTGTACGGTTGTGTCAACTTCCTCAAACTCGGGCTGCCAGGCAGCTTCGTTCGGCGTCAGGGCCGCCAACGAAGAAAGGTGTCCACCCGCAGAACCACCTGTGATCGCAACAAAATCAGGATTACCGCCATACTCCTGAATATTTGTGCGAATCCAGGCAATCGCCTTTTTGACGTCGATAATGTGGTCGGGAAAAACCGCCCTTGGGCTAAGACGGTAATTTATCGCTACGCAGAGCCAGCCCCGCTCCGCCATGTGATACATCAAAGGCAGGCCCTGGTTTTCCTTATTGCCGATTGTCCATCCACCGCCGTGTACTTGCAGTAGCACAGGATAGCCACCCTCCCGGGATTCGACGGGCTGGTAAATATCTAAATAATTTCGCCTACCCGCATCGCCGAATCGGATATCTTTTTGCCGACTCACGCCTCGTCGTTTAAATCGAAAGGGGCGCAGCCAATGGCCGGAGACAACACTATCCGTGAGCACGGCCTGTCGCTCGGGCGGGATATGCAATCGATAATCCTGCCCCAGCGCGTTGCTCAGGGCTGCGCTGAAGTAGCGCGGAGTATTCAAAGCCTCACAGTGCAGGTAGAGAAGACCGAGCCAAGACAGAACAAACAGGGCTAGACCAAACTGCGCGGTGGCGCTGTCGAGTACACCGGTGAACGTAAACACCAGCGTGAACAACATTTGCCAAATAATATGAACCAGCGCTAACTCCGAGCTCAGCCATGCCGTCAAAAAGTAGAACGGCGCCAACCAGTGAATTTTGCGTGCCTTCACAATCGCGCTCAAGGTACAAAGCACGCTGACGATTGCCAAAAAGGTATAGAGTCCTGCCCAGCTCATCGTGTATTTGAATTCCTCTAAAGTCTGACGTTTCTGCGATCATTGTAAGCCAGCTACCGCGCTGAGCACTAATGGCGAACCGCTTTCGATGCTTGCACGCGCAGAGGTGTTTGCGTAACTTTACTGCGTCAATGCACTCACGGTGCCGGAACGCGGACACAAAAATGAAGCTAAAAATCGGTGTGGTGATGGACCCCATCTCCATGATCAATTTTAAAAAGGACAGCACCCTCGCCATGCTGTGGGCCGCCCAAGATAAAGGCTGGGAGTTGTTCTATATGGAACAGTCTGATCTGTATTTACAGCAGGGTGTATCCGGAGCCAGTATGTCGGCTCTAAGGGTTTATCGCGACGAAAAGCGTTGGTACGAGCTATCACCGCAGCAGGACACGCCCCTGGCTGAGCTGGACGTGATATTGATGCGCAAAGACCCACCCTTCGACAACGAATTTATCTATTCCACCTATATTCTAGAAGACGCTGAGCGCCGAGGGACGCTAGTGGTTAATCGCTGCCAGAGCCTGCGCGATTGTAATGAGAAAGTGTTTGCTAATCAGTTCCCGGAGTGTTGTCCACCGGTATTGGTCACTGCAGATAACGCGCGTTTAAAGCGTTTTCACGCAGAGCACGAAGACGTCATCTTCAAACCCCTCGACGGCATGGGAGGAACCAATATTTTCAGGGTGCGCAAAGATGACCCTAATCTTAACGTGATACTCGAGATCCTAACCCTTTACGGTAAACAAACCATCATGGCACAACGCTACATCCCCGAGATTTCACGAGGCGATAAGCGCGTCCTCATGATAAACGGAGAGCCAGTCCCTTACTGTCTTGCACGCCTGCCCGGAAGTGGCGAAACACGCGGCAACCTTGCGGCGGGCGGCAAAGGACGTCCGCAGCCTTTAAGTGACCGGGATCGTTGGATCGCATCGCAGATAGGACCCTCACTCATCGAAAAAGGCTTGATTTTCGTCGGGCTCGATATTATCGGGGATTATCTCACCGAAATTAATGTCACCAGCCCGACCTGTATCCGTGAAATCGACGCGGGTTATCAGCTGGACATCGGTGCTCAACTCATGGACGGTATTATTGAGGTTTTGGACAAAAATCACTGACGCGAATATTCGCAGACAGATACACTGACACGTACTCAACAGCAAATGATTCGGTCAGCAGGGTGTATTCAAATAGAGTGAACAGGCCCTAGTAAGATGTACTATCTCGAAGCGGGTTACAGTAAGCACAGCCGTCTGCGCAACGCCGTTATCGTGGCTATCGCTTTCCATATCGCGCTGCTACTGAGCATTTCGTTCGACTCAAATTCCTCTAACTACGAAACACCCCAAATAGAGGTGACGCTGGCCACCCGGCCCAGCGACTATACGCCGGATGAGGCCAGGCATATTTCGCAAGCGAATCAGGACGGGAGTGGCGAAGAAGCTGAATTTGCCGAACTCACCAGCCCAAATACCGAGATGCTGAGCCAGGGGGATCCCGGCCCACAGGCTTTATTGCAACCCCAAGAAGCAATAGCTGAGCCCGAGCGGGATGCCATCACGACAGCAGCGGCAGCTGAGCGAGAGGTCTCCAAAGAGGAGGTCGAGGAAGAACAATTGCCGCTGATGGGCATCAATCCTGAGGTAGACAAGCTTACACAAGAGTTAGCAAACTTGGAGGCGGAGTTGGATCGAGAGGCCCGAAACTACGCCCAGATGCCAAGGGTGAGGCGACTCACATCCGTTTCTGCCAAGCAATCCGTTGACGCTGCTTACCTGCTGGACTGGCAGCGCAGGGCTGAAGCAGTCGGCAACCGCTACTATCCAGAGGCCTCTGTGAGATACGGCCTGTACGGCAGTTTGAGACTGCTGGCCGTTATTCGCGCCGACGGCTCTTTAGAGGATATCCGCGTTCTCTCCAGCTCCGGCTACGCCGTCTTAGATGAAGCCGCCGTGAAGACTGTGCGCATGGCTGCCCCCTATGCACCCTTCCCGGCGGAGCTGCGAGCCACGACGGACAAACTTGAGATTGTCCGCACATGGACTTATGGAGATAACGGACTAAGCTCTAGGTAGAGTCCAACATCGACAACGCAATTTAGGTAGACGGATAGCATATGCCCGATAGAGTTTCTGTGAACACCGCTAAAAGCAGTGACTGTTTGAGAGATCATTTCCTGCTGGCGATGCCGGGGCTATCGGAGGGCATTTTTTCTCAGAGCGTGACCTATATCTGTGAGCACGGCGAGAGCGGTGCCATGGGAATCGTCATCAATCAACCGATGGACTTATCTGTGAGTGAGATTTTCGAGCATCTCGAAATCTCGGCCGAGGCGGACTACTCGGAAGAGGCGGTCATGGCAGGGGGTCCTGTACAGATCGACCACGGCTTTGTATTGCACCGCCACGGTGCTAATGACTGGGAGGCGAGTCTTAAAGTAACGACAGAAATCACGCTCACCACCTCCTGCGACATTCTCAGAGCGATCGCGAAGAACGAAGGCCCGGAAGATCATTTGATCGCGCTGGGTTATGCGGGATGGGCCGCTGGTCAGCTAGAGCAAGAGCTCAGTGACAACAGCTGGCTTACATTGCCCGCCAACAGTGACATCATTTTCAACACCGCTCCCAACCTACGTCTTGCCGCTGCGGCATCCATGTTGGGAATCGACATGAATCTCATATCTGGCGAGGCCGGGCACGCCTAAGCTTAGGGTGAAGGCTGCGATTCGCACCGTCATCGCCTTCGACTATGGCCTGCGCCAGATAGGTGCAGCGGTGGGCACTTTGCCCTTCAGGACAACTCGACCTCTACCTATCATCAAAGCAAAAGACGGCACTCCCAACTGGGAAGACGTTCAACAGCTGATGGGCGAATGGCAACCCGATCTACTGGTGGTCGGTGACCCACTGAACATGGATGGCAGCAAAAGCGAGCTCGGCAAACGAGCGCGGAAATTTGCGAACGTCTTGCACGGCAGGCTGGGCTTACCAGTTGAGCTTATCGATGAACGCCTCAGCAGCTTTGAGGCAAAGCAAGCACGCCGTGAGCGCGGCCATCGTGGCAACTACAAGCGCGATCCCATTGATAGCCAAGCTGCGGAGCTAGTGTTGCTATCCTGGTTGAGAGAGCAGGACCAGAGCGGATTACCCTAACGTCGGACAAACTTACCTGGGTCCGGGGTCTCAAACGAGAGTCCAAGTTCCTCGCCGCCGCCACCACCGCCAGGCTGAGTTTTGTCGTACATCTTGATCTGCAGACGCACATCATTAGCTGAATCGGCATGGCGTAACGCGTCTTCCTTGCTGATGATACCTTCCTTGTAGGCGGCGACCAGAGACTGATCTAAAGTCTGCATACCCAGCTCGGTCGATTTCGCCATCAAATCCTTGATCAGGTGCACCTCGCCCTTGCGGATATAGTCTGCAACCAAGGGGCTATTCAGAAGGATTTCAACCACCGGTGCCCGGCCTTTGCCATCCTTACGCGGCAACAGCTGCTGGGCTACCATGGACTTCAGGTTCAGAGATAAGTCCATCCAAACCTGGTTGTGTAACTCTGCTGGAAAAAAGCTCTGAATTCGATCCAGCGCCTGGTTTGCGTTGTTCGCGTGCAGGGTGCACAGGCAAAGGTGGCCGGTCTCTGCAAAGGTTAGCGCCTGCGCCATGGTTTCAGCGGAACGTACCTCACCAATCAAAATCACATCAGGTGCCTGGCGCAGTGTATTCTTCAAGGCAACGTCAAATGACTCGGTATCCATACCAACCTCGCGCTGAGTCACAATACAATTACCGTGATCATGCAGATATTCAATTGGATCTTCGATACTGATGATATGACCCTGACTATTTTGATTTCGATATCCCACCATTGCGGCCAAGGAAGTTGATTTACCTGTGCCTGTCGCGCCGACAAAAATCACTAGGCCGCGCTTGGTCATCGCCAGGTCTTTGATAATAGGCGGCAGACCCAGCTCGTCGATCGTTGGTATGTCGGTGTTAATGCGTCGGACGACCAGGCCACATTTGCCTCGCTGAACAAATGCACTGGCTCGAAAGCGTCCGAGTTCGCCTGCACTGAGTGCGTAGTTGCATTCATGATGCTTAACGAAGGTCTCTTTCTGATCCTCGCGCATGGTGGACATCACCAGATCCCGAGCTTCTTCCTCAGACACGGGCGCATCGGCTACCGGAATAATTCTGCCATCGACTTTAATGCTCGGGCGCGCCCCGGCAGAGACAAAACCATCCGAGGCCTTCTCCTGTACAACGCGCTCCAGCAGCTGTTCAATATTCATAGACATAGTCGTCTCCTCCTTCTTGCGAGTACTCCGCTAGAAGTTTTCCGGCATACGGGCTTTCTCTCGCGCCACATCCCGCGTGATAATCCGTTTATCAACCATTTCATGTAGGCACTGGTCCATCGTCTGCATGCCGACCGCACTGCCTGTCTGAATTGCAGAGTACATTTGCGCAACCTTGTCCTCGCGAATTAGGTTGCGAATCGCTGAGGTGCCGCGCATGATTTCGTGCGCCGCCACCCTACCGCCGCTCGCCCGCTTCAACAGCGTTTGCGATACCACGGCCTGTAACGATTCCGATAACATTGAGCGCACCATTGCTTTTTCGGAAGCGGGAAACACATCTACCACCCGGTCAATGGTCTTGGCCGCCGAGGTGGTATGCAGGGTGCCAAACACCAGGTGCCCCGTTTCCGCCGCAGTCAGCGCAAGTCGAATGGTTTCAAGGTCACGCATTTCGCCAACCAGAATGATGTCGGGGTCTTCACGCAACGCTGAGCGCAAGGCCTCCGCAAAACCCAGGGTATCGCGATGCACCTCTCGCTGGTTAACGAGGCACTTTTTGCTCTCGTGTACAAATTCGATGGGATCTTCAATAGTCAGAACATGTTCGTACTTGTTGTCATTGATATAGTCCATCATCGCGGCAAGCGTGGTTGATTTGCCAGAGCCGGTCGGGCCCGTAACCAACACCAGTCCTCGTGGCATCATTGAGATATCTCGGAACACTTGACCCATTCCCAAGTCTTCCATCGTCAACACCTTGGATGGAATGGTTCGAAATACGCCGCCCGCTCCACGATTTTGATTAAAGGCATTCACCCTAAAGCGCGCGACACCTGGCACCTCAAAAGAAAAGTCTGTTTCCAGAAACTCCTCATAGTCCTTGCGCTGCTTATCATTCATGATGTCATATATCAGCTCGTGAACCTGCTTGTGCTCCATAGGCGGCAGATTGATACGGCGGATATCGCCATCGACGCGAATCATCGGTGGAAGACCAGAGGACAGGTGTAAGTCCGACGCCCCCTGTTTGGCACTAAAGGCCAGAAGTTCTGTAATGTCCATACGTTCCCTACTCACTCCCCTTTGCAGTTGACGCTAGCCGCCAACTCAGCCCCAAGTTTTGCAACCCGGTGGCTCTGCCCCTTTGTTATTCTGCGCTCGCCCCTATCGAGTCGAATCGGCTACCATGCCCTGCATGGACGACCAAACAATCAAGGCCAATATCGCGGCGCTGTTGAAAAGAGTACGTCTCAGCGCTGAAAAAAGCCAGCGAGTAAATCCAGATATTCTGGTACTTGCAGTCAGTAAAAATCACACTTCTGAGGCCGTTAAAGCGGCTTATAGCTGCGGTTTGCGTGATTTCGGTGAAAATTATCTACAGGAGGCGCTTGCCAAAATTGACGCGTTATCGACAGTGTCGATTCGCTGGCATTTTATAGGGCCAATACAATCGAATAAAACACGCGCCATCGCGGAAAACTTCGATTGGGTGCACACCGCCGATCGAGAAAAAATCGTGAGAAGGCTGAGCGATCAAAGGCCACAAAGTCTGCCAGATCTGAACCTGTGCCTGCAGGTGAATATATCCGGCGAAGAGTCGAAATCTGGTGTCACTATGGGCGAATTGCCCGATCTGGTAAAGGCGACGATAAATCTCCCCAGAGTAACCCTTCGCGGCTTGATGGCTATCCCCGCACCCAGCAATGATCGAAAAACGCAAGAAAGCGCATTTGCGACCCTGCGCGAAGCCTTTGAAGCTGCACAATCAATAGCGCCAAGTATGGATACGCTGTCTATGGGAATGTCCAACGACATGGAGGCGGCCATCGCTCAAGGCTCGACTATTGTCCGTATAGGCACCGCAATCTTTGGCCCGCGCAACGGGTGATTTTCCAAGAAAGCGACGTGTATACTGGCGCACTTATTCGCCACACATAAGTTTCATTACACTAAAGCAGCGGGCAGTTTCTTGGACATTCCCCCGATAGCATTTATTGGCGCCGGCAATATGGCCCGCAGCATTGTAGGCGGGTTGGTTGACAGCGGCCATCCCGCGGAGCTTATTAGCGCCGCCGACCCCTTCCCCGATAGTCTTCAACGGCTCGGCGAACTCGCGCCGGTAAAACTATTTGCCGACAATGTAAGAGCCACAAGGAATGCGGGCATCGTTATCTTGGCCGTTAAACCGCAGGCGATGGCGGAGGCCGTTACGAGCATCGCCAGAGAAGTGAGAGCGTCGGGTGCTTTAGTCATCTCTATTGCTGCCGGGATTAGCATTACCAGCCTCCAGGCCAGGTTGGGCCCGAATGCGGCGATTGTGAGATGCATGCCAAATACGCCGGCTCTGCTGGCGAGCGGCGCGACGGCCATGTTCGCCAACGAACAAGTCACCGGCACCCAGAAAATGTTCGCAAAAGCGATTCTGGACGCTGTCGGCAGCACCTGCTGGGTTGCCGATGAGTCAGCCCTGGATACGGTGACAGCGCTATCAGGCTCCGGGCCCGCCTATTTCTTTTTCTTTATGGAAGCCATGATAGACGCCGCTTGTGAGCAGGGCCTGGACCGCGAAATAGCCACTGCGCTCACGCTACAGACTGCGATGGGCTCAGCGCGAATGACGCTCGAGACCGATGTCGACCTGAAAGAACTGAGGCGTCGCGTTACCAGCCCCGGAGGGACAACACAGGCCGCTATTGAGAGTTTTGAACACAGCGATCTACGTCAGCTCGTGCGCAAAGCTATCAAGGCGGCCGAAGACAGAGCCGTCGAAATGGCTCGCGAGATGGGCTAAGGGAGAGAGCATCATGGGCGCACTCAACGACATCTTCGCGTACCTGGTACAGACAACCTTAAACCTGTACCTTTTCGCCATGCTGTTGCGGTTTTTGCTGCAACTGGTGCGCGCCGATTTCTACAATCCTATCTGCCAGTTCCTGGTCAAGATTACCAACCCGCTAGTGCTGCCACTAAGAAAAATCATTCCGGGTTTGGGTGGCCTGGATCTGGCGTCTCTGTTGCTGGCTTATTTGCTACAAATCGCGACCATCGCAGCTTTGGTTTACATCAGACACGGCGGTTTTCCGCCCGTTGGGCCATTGTTAATCGGCAGCGGGCTCGGCCTCGTGGGTCTGTTGGTGAATATCTATTTTTTCGCCATTTTAGCGATGATTATCATCAGCTGGATTGCCCCTGGCAGTCGACACCCAGCCGTGTATCTGCTGTACCAGATTACGGAGCCAGTAATGGCTCCGTTCCGCAATATGCTGCCGTCTATGGGTGGTCTCGATCTGTCTCCCATACTGGTATTCATTCTGATCAACGTCATTCGGATCGCTCTGGGCCATATGGCCGCGGCAGCCGGCGTGCTCGGTCTCACGCCCTGGCTGGGCTAACGCCATGTCTAGTCGATATTCTGCTGATTCATGAACCAAGCGGAAGATGCACAATCGGTTGGGATTGTTACCCCGGCCATAGCGCGCTTTGACGAACCACTCGCCCTGGCTTGCGGCCGCCATCTTGCCAGCTATGAAATCATCTACGAGACTTACGGCGAGCTAAACAGCGAACGAAGTAACGCAGTGCTGGTTTGTCACGCACTCAGCGGGCATCACCATGCCGCAGGCTATCACAGTGCAGAGGACAAGAGGCCCGGTTGGTGGAATGAGTGCATTGGTCCTGGCAAGCCTATCGATACCAATCGTTTTTTTGTCGTTAGCCTCAATAATCTGGGTGGTTGCCACGGCTCAACCGGGCCCAAATCCATCAACCCAGACACTGGCAAAGTCTGGGGGCCCGATTTTCCACCGCTGCGCGCCCGCGACTGGGTCAACAGCCAGGCACGTTTGGCTGATTACCTTGGCATTGAGTGCTGGGCGGCGGTGGTGGGTGGTAGCCTGGGCGGCATGCAGGCGATGCGCTGGGCATTGGAGTATCCCCAGCGAATTAGACACTGCATTGTTATTGCAGCCGCCATGAAGCTCAGCGCACAAAACCTTGCCTTCAACGAGGTCGCACGACAGGCGATTTTATCTGACCCCAGTTTCGCTGAGGGTTATTACGATACAAAGGGCACACCGCCGACGGCCGGGCTTTCCTTGGCTCGTATGGTCGGCCACATCACCTATCTTTCGGACAACGCAATGGCCAACAAATTTGGTCGTGATTTGCGTTCAGGAAGCTTTGAACAAGGCACGGAAGAAAACGTGGAGTTTCAGGTGCAGAGCTATCTGCGCTATCAGGGTTCGCAGTTTTCCAATAGTTTTGATGCGAACACTTACATATTGATGACCAGAGCGCTGGATTATTTTGATTTAGCAAGAGAGTACGACAACGATGCTGTTGCCGCTTTTCAACATGCCGAGTGTAGCTTTCTCGTTGTTTCATTTTCCACCGACTGGCGATTCTCCCCCGAGCGATCACGAGAAATTGTCGATGCACTCATCGCTGCTGATCGACCAGTCACTTATGCCGAGATAGAGGCGGACGAGGGCCACGATGCCTTCTTGTTGCCAATTCCGCGTTATCTCGATGTATTCCAGGCCTATATGAGGCGAGTGGGGGTCGCGTCCTGATGCGCCTGGATTTAACACATATTCAGCGCTGGATTTCACCTGGGTCGCGCGTGCTCGACTTGGGCTGCGGTGACGGCGAGTTTCTCGAGCTCTTGCGCGAGCAGCGTCAAGTGCGAGGAACAGGAATCGAGATTGGTGAGCGAGAAATAACGGCTGCCATCGCAAGAGGGCTTAATATCGTCGAGCAAAACCTGGATCAAGGGCTCGCGAACTTTCCCGATCAGAGCTTTGATACCGTCGTGATGGCGCACGCAATTCAGGCTGTACACTACCCCGATCGAGTGCTCGACGAAATGCTCCGCATCGGCCGGGAAGGTATTGTCACTTTTCCAAATTTCGGGCACTGGCGCTGCCGATTTTATCTGAGTACCAAAGGTCGTATGCCCGTTTCCCGATTTATGCCGTATAACTGGTACGACACGCCAAACATCCACTTTTGTACGGTAAATGACTTTGAGGCTCTCTGTGAAGAAAAGAACATCCGCATACTGGCTAGAGACGTTGTGGGCCACGCTGAAGGCAGGCCGATGCTTGCGAGCGCCTGGCCTAACTTGTTCGCGACCACAGCCATTTACCATATTGCGCATTAAGATGCCTCGCTCATGCCCCACATGGCATCTTCCACTGACGTTTGCATTGCTCATCGCCGTGAGCAGCAAAGTGCCCGCACAGCAGTCGGAAATGTTTGGGCCCTACGAAGTACATTACAGTGTGCTCAACACCACCTTTATCGAGCCTGATGTCGCCGCCAGCTACGGTATCGTGCGCGGCGACCGGCGGGCGATGCTAACCCTAGCGGCGCGAGAGGCCGACGCGCCACCGGGACAAACCCTGCCCATGCAACTTAAAGGTAGAACTTGGGATCTGATTCAGAGCCAGACGCTGGAGTTTCAGACTATCCGTGAGGGTACTGCTGTCTACTACATCGCCGACTTCAAATTCATCAATGAAGAATGGCGCTTCTTCGAGATCACCTTCAGGCCTGAGGGCGCAAGCGAAACCTACACGCTAAAATTCAAGCACCAGCTATATCTCTAGGCATGCCAGAAAACGAGCTAACAAGAGTCGTACTGGCCAGCGGCAACGCGGGCAAGCTCAGGGAGCTAAAAAATACCCTGCAGCCACTCGCATTGGAGCTACTATCTCAAACGCAGTTCGACGTCCCCGAGGTCGAGGAGACCGGGCTCAGTTTCGTGGAGAATGCGTTAATAAAGGCCAGAGCCGCAGCTCGCTGTAGCGGCTTGCCCGCTATAGCCGATGACTCCGGGCTGGCGGTGGACTTTCTCAACGGTGCACCCGGCGTCCGCTCCGCTCGCTACTCTGGAGAAGGAGACGACGCCAACAACAGAAAGCTTCTCGCTGCGCTAGCTGATGTACCACCGAAGCAGCGCGGTGCGAGATTTCATTGTGCCCTTGTCTATCTGCAGGACGAAACCGACCCCATGCCCCTGGTTTGCCAGGCCAGCTGGGCAGGCAGCATTTTGACATCACCTAGAGGGGAAAATGGGTTTGGCTACGATCCGCTGTTTTTTGTGCCAGAACACCGGTGCAGTTCTGCCGAGCTCGATCCCTCGATAAAAAATCAGATTAGTCATCGCGCAAAGGCGAGTGCCGCATTATTAAGGGCGCTGCAAACCAGCCGATGACCCTACCCGAGCTCAGCTTGTATATTCACCTGCCCTGGTGCGAGCGCAAATGCCCGTACTGTGACTTTAACTCCCACGAGTTCAACGAACTCCCCGAGGCGGAATATGTCGACGCGCTTCTGAGGGATTTAGAACTCGATGCCGCGATGGCACAGGAAAGAGTGATTCGAAGCGTGTTTATCGGCGGCGGCACGCCGAGTTTGTTTTCAGCTCAGGCGGTTGCAAAATTGCTTCAGGGTGTGCGCTCACAAATCGCTCTAGCCGCTGATGTAGAGATAACGCTGGAATCCAATCCTGGTAGCGCCGAAACGGAAAAATTTGCTGCCTTCGCTGCGGCCGGCATCAATCGACTGTCAATCGGCGTGCAAAGCTTCGAAGACCAGCATCTCCATGCGCTGGGTCGCGTACACGATAGTGAGCAGGCGCACGCAGCCTGCGACATGGCTGTAAAAGCAGGCTTCCATGGCGTGAATATAGACCTCATGCATGGCCTACCGGGTCAAAATGCCAGTGCCGCCTGCTCAGACCTCAAGCAGGCAATAGACCACCGACCAAACCATCTGTCCTGGTATCAACTGACCATTGAGCCCAATACCGTTTTTCACAAACAGACTCCCGAGCTTCCCGATGAAGATGTTCTGGCTGAAATTCAAATGCAGGGAGAGGCCATCATGGCAGCGAACGGCTTTGAGCAGTACGAGGTGTCGGCCTACGCTCGTGCAGGACACCGGTGCCGACACAATCTGAACTACTGGACATTTGGCGATTATCTCGGCATCGGTGCCGGCGCACATGGCAAGGTGACTTTTTTAGATGGCCAGATTCTACGTTACAACAAGACTCGGCAACCTAATCATTACCTGAACGCAGAGCGCGTCGAACTGACAGTACAGCGAAGTAGTCTCAAGCCTGCGGACGTGCGTGGAGAATTTGCTCTAAACGCGCTGCGATTGAACGAAGGCTTTTCGCTGAGACAGTTTACCGACAGGACAGGGCTAGAGCGCACGACATTAGAGCCGACCCTAAGCAAGTTTCAAGAACAGGGTTTTTTGCAGATCGTAGGAGATCAAGTTAGCACGACTGATTTGGGCAGGCGCTTTCTGGATGACGTAGTCGCAGGCTTTTTCTAGGGATATATAATGAGAGGGTGGCCTATTCACCGCCGTTCAAAAATCAGGTCCCAAACACCATGGCCAAGTCGCTCACCCCGACGCTCAAACTTGGTAACCGGGCGCCCACCTCCTTGCGGTGCAAACTCCCCCAAGCCATAGCTGTTGACCAGCGTCTTTTCTGCAGTCATTACAGCCATCATCTGTTGCGCGTAAGGTTCCCAATCGGTTGCAAGGTGGATGGTACCCTTCTGTTTTAGCTTCTGGGCTAATTGCGCCACCAGCTCAGGTTGAACCAAGCGTCGCTTGTGGTGTTTTTTCTTGTGCCAAGGGTCTGGGAAAAAGATCTGTATGCCATCCAAGACGCCATCTGAGATGCAGTCGCGTAGGATATCCACGGCGTCATGACAATAGACCCGAATATTGTCCACGCCTCTTTCTTGCATGCCGTGAAACAGCTTACCAACTCCCGGCCGATGCACTTCGACACCGATAAAATTAGTCCCTGGGCTTGCCTCGGCCATAGCCACCAATGAATGGCCCATCCCGAACCCGATTTCCAAAACGCAGGGGGCGCTTCGTTGGAATAAGCTATCTATGTCCAGCCTTTCGCCATCGTACTCAATTCCGTACCTTGGCCAGCACTGATCAAA
>JBCCNJ010000071.1:0-22198 GCA_039025905.1 Pseudomonadota bacterium
CGGCCTCATTGGCTGCCTGCCAACTGGCCCACTCCGATTTCGAATAACGTTTTTGCAGCATCCTGGCGGTCTGCAGGGGGCTCAACATCGTGGCGCTGGCGTTATTGCCGCCAAAACCCTTTGAATTCACGATGGCATAGTGTTGCTCAGATAAATCGAGCTGCCGATGCTCTAGTTGAAAGGCTAAACCCTCTTGATGAACATCGTCCGCAATGGCATCGATGGTTGCGATACCCGGCAAGATGCCATTTTGCCAGCTGCCAAGCGTCGCCGCGAATTGATCACCTGAAGCCGACCCCAGTGAGTGGCCCAGATAACATTTGATTGCCGCGATGGGCCAGTCATCGATGCCGAATGCGCGAGCAACCTGGCTCAAAATAGCGGACTCGGTAACACGGTTTTGAGGGGTTCCTGTGCCGTGGGCCTGAACCAGGCCACCTGAGCGGAACGCCTTTTCGCCGACGATTGCCCTAGCCGAAGCCGCTGCTTTTGCAACCGTGATGTAGTTGCCCACACCCGGCCCTGAAATAGATTTTTTAAAGCCGTCGGCATTTACAAAGACATCCGTGGCCGCACCATACATAGTAGCGCCCAGTTCCAACGCCAGCGCGTCATCAAACAACACCACCATTTGCGCAGATTCAGCAATGGTGAAACCACAGTTCTCGGAGAAGGGTCTGCAGGCGCGCCTATGATCGGGTTCTCGCCCATCATCGATGCCTTCAATCGCTCGCAAGCCTTTATCTGTAGCGAGTGCGCCCATAGTGCTATAGCCTTCCATCACCTCAGGCGTTACCGGGGCTTCGGCGCCGCCAACAAACACAACGCGCGCCCTTCCGTGCCGAATATCTTCGATACCCTGTCGCAGGTTGTACAGAAACGAGGCGCAGGCACCCAGGGTGGCACCCGTTGATCCCATGCTGCCCAGCACGTATGCATTCACAAAGTCGGCCGGCATCTCTGCTAAACCCAGAGGGCAATATTTCGATGTGACGCGCTGGCCGAGGTAGCGCGACTTCAACATGCCACCGGCCCCGGCGTCGTCGAGCTGACCCATCGCACTGCCGGCGTAGCAGCTCATCTGGTCAATACCAACTCGCTTGCGCACGTGATCCCAGTCTAAACCTAAGCTGCCAAGGGCGTCGGAGGCGGCATAAATGGACATTTGCAAACCGCGCGGATGATTGCGCGAGGGGTAGAGCTTTCCCGGATCGAACCCCGTTGGCAGTTGCCCTGCGGCTTTTACCTCAAAGTCGCGGTGTGTGGGCAGCAAAAAATCCTGCTGACCCGTAATCTTGACATTGACGTGCGTCACCGATGCCGGCGTTATCTGCCAGTCAGCGGGCAGTTCCGCCGGCAAGTGCTTTCGTGCAATGTCGAAACTGACAGGATGGCCGTTGCTTTCCGTAGGAAAGCGCTGATTCCAGCGCACGGAGTCCACGTCGAAATGATTAATTTCGACACGTCTGATTAGGGTGTGGTCGAGGATGTACTGTTCTTTGGGTTCCCCATCCGATTGCGCATAAGGGCCCATAAGTGCGGCCAGCGAGGCGAGTACCCTCTTGCGCTGGATCTCAGGCAATGCAGAGTAAACCATGCGGCCATGCGCATGCAGGCCGGAAGATCGACCCGCCCCACTGATACCGCCAAAGCCCACAACAACCGGCAACCGCTCCTTGCCCATAACCGCGCACGTCCTATTTCTCGACTCAGTTTTCAGTCTACGGGGCTGGCACAAATCAGACTATGATATATTGGACATAAAATACGGTATTTTGGACAGTTCTACAGCGTAACGAAGGCCATGTACACGGCAGCAATTCTGTTGTACTCCAGGGCGCTTGCCACCAGCGTGACCCTTCCCATGGAGATCTTGCTGGCGGCCAGCCAAATGGCAAGCGTTAAGTCGCGCGGCGAAGCCCAGGTGCGTTGTCTTATCGCAGCCCCTGATCGCAGTTTGATCACGCTTTCCAGCGGCGTCTCATTCAATCCGCACATGAGCTATCACGAGCTCCCAGAGCTAGACCTGCTGTTGCTACCCGCTATTTGGCGCAACCCTGCACCCACCATACGCGACATGGCACCTTGGCAGCCGCAATTGCGTAGCTACGCGTCCTCAGGAACTAAAATCTGCAGTGTTGGCACAGGCAGCTGTTTACTAGCGGAGGCGGGATTGCTGCACGGCCAGCCGGCCACCACGCATTGGAACTACTTTGATCAGTTTGCTCGGCGCTACCCCGACGTGGTACTTAAAACGAGACACCTAATCACCCAGAGTGACAACATTTACTGCGTTGGCAGCGTCAACTCCATTGCAGACCTGATGGTACACATCGTAGAAGAATGGTTTGGGAGTCGAATCGCCAGAGCCATAGAAAACCAGTTCTCGCCGGAAATCCGCAGGAGCTTTCGCGCGGCCGCCTATCAGGACGAGGTGGACAGCTCTCACCACGATGAACTGGTGATTGAAGCGCAGCAGCAACTCCAGGAGCGACTGGGCGAGCGCATCAGCATAGAAGAGCTCGCCGTCGATCTCGGCCTCAGTTCACGCAGCCTGAGCCGGCGCTTTCGTGATGCGACCGGCATGAACCCGCTAGCCTATTTGCAGCAGCTGCGCATTACGCACGCCCAAGACCTACTAAAGCACAGCAACCTCGCCGTTGGCGAAATCGCATGGCGCATAGGATTGCAAGACGCCAGCTACTTTTCGCAACTGTTTAGTCGACAGTGCGGCATGAGTCCGCTGAAGTATCGCCAGGCTGTCAGGGGTAAACTATTCAACCCTGACATGCAGCCCTCTACGCTTGAGTAAACATTAGGCCTGTGGCTAAATGTTCGCCCGTTTTCGTACGGCTCATCCTACACCTTGCACCGCAAGACAACTCATCAATCAAACGAATGGATGCACATCATGAGTAATGACTCGGTAGTAATTGTCGACGGCGCCCGCACTCCGATGGGCGGCCTGCTTGGCGCATTATCCAGCGTACCTGCACCCGAGTTAGCCAGCACCGCGATCAGCGCCGCGATTGCGCGCAGCAACGTGGATGCAGGCGACATAGACGAAGTCTTCATGGGCTGCGTACTTCCGGCAGGTTTAAAGCAGTGCCCGGCTCGCCAATCAGCCATCGGGGCCGGCATTCCGAAATCGACCGGAGCCGTGACAGTCAACAAGGCCTGTGGCAGCGGTATGCAGGCGACGATTTTTGGCTATGACAGTATTATCGCAGGCACCAATCAGATCGTCGTTAGCGGTGGCATGGAAAGCATGAGCAATGCGCCGCACTTGTTGATGGCAGCACGAGGCGGGCTGGGAACGGGGCACAAATCTACTTTGGACCACATGTTCGTTGACGGTCTTGAGGATGCCTACACCGGTCGCGCAATGGGCAGCTTTGCACAGGAAACAGCCGATGCGCGCGGTATCACGCGCGAGCAAATGGACGAATTCGCTGTCGAATCCTTGACCAGAGCGAAGCACGCCATTGAATCAGGAGCATTAGCCGCAGAGATTGCACCTGTCACCGTACGCTCGCGTAAAGCTGAGCATCTGGTGTCCGATGATGAACAACCCCACAAAGCTGCTGTGGAAAAGATCCCAGGGCTGCGCCCTGCATTCAGCAAAGACGGGACCATTACCGCCGCCAATGCCAGCTCCATCTCCGACGGCGCGAGCGCACTTATCTTGATGAGTGAGTCAGAAGCGCAGCGCCGTGGGCTCACACCCCGGGCGCGCATCGTGGCGCACGCACGGCACAGTCAAGAACCTTCTGAGTTTACCCTGGCGCCCATTGGCGCCATTCGAAAACTGATGGAGAAAGCCAGCTGGTCGACTCAAGATGTGGATCTGTTTGAAATCAACGAAGCCTTTGCAATGGTGACCATGCTCGCGATGCAGGACCTCGATCTAGATCACGCCAAGGTGAACGTTTATGGCGGCGCCTGCGCGCAGGGCCATCCCATCGGTTCCACCGGATCGCGGATATTGGTCACACTCATGCACGCGCTACAAAGGCATGGGAAACAGCGCGGTGTTGCGGCTCTATGCATTGGTGGCGGTGAGGCGACGGCGATGGGCATCGAACTGTTGTGACGCCGCTTCGAAGAAAAGCAGAGACTGCCAAGCAAGAGGCCCCATCATGTCGCTGAGTAGCGTGCCAGATCTGATCGATGACATCAAAGACGGCAAGATGGTCATTCTGATGGACGATGAGGATCGCGAGAATGAAGGCGACCTCATTGTGGCCGCGCAGTCTGTTACACCGGACATCATCACCTTTTTTTCGACAGAAGCATGCGGACTTATTTGCATGCCGATTACAGAAGAGCGGGCCCGGCAGCTACAGCTGCCGCTCATGGTCCGGGACAATCGTTCCCAACACGAGACCAACTTTACGGTCTCCATTGACGCGGCGGAACGCAAGGGGCCAGGTATCAGTTCGATTCAGCGTGCGCACACCGTACATCAAGCGGTGGCTGACAAGGCGACACCTGCTGACATATCACAACCAGGGCACATCTTTCCCCTGGTCGCAAAACCAGGCGGCGTACTCAGGCGCGCGGGCCATACCGAGGCCGGCGTTGATCTGGCACGTATGGCTGGCTTCGAACCGGCGGCACTGATTGTCGAGATCATGAATGAGGACGGCACTATGGCACGTCGACCAGAGCTGGAGATGTTCGCCCAGAAGCACGACCTTCGCATGGGTACAATTGCCGACCTTATCCAGTACCGGGCACTGCATGAACAGTCTGTCGAACTGCGCAGCGTGAAAGCGGTGTCGACGGAATACGGTGACTTTACTCTACACACTTTTCTCGATCTGATCGATGATACGGTGCACTACGCACTCACCTGCGGCGCGATAAAGGAAGACCAGGCAACACTAGTGCGCGTACAGACAATCAACACCTTGCGGGACGTTCTGGGAACGCAGATTGAGGGCTCATCGGCCGGATGGTCATACCGCAGAGCCATGCAATACATTGCGGAAGAAGGCTGCGGGGCGGTTGTGCTGATCGGACAAACCAATAATGCCGAACGCAGCCTGTCGGAGGTAGACAGCTTCCCCAATAATCAGGGCGCGCTCGGCCCGACCAGCTCGATCGGCATTCAAAACTACCGGGTCATTGGTACGGGTTCGCAAATACTCAAGCGACTGGGCTTTGGCAAGATGCGCTTGATGTCAGCACCGGTACGCTTCAATGCGCTATCGGGTTTCAACCTGGAAGTGATCGACTTCGTGCAGCCCTAGCCGCAAAGAGGCATCCACTCGGCGTTTTCAAGCCCAAAGATTAGACGCGGTCACAGTTTACTAAAGTCGGGGGCCCGCTTTTCAAGAAATGCCGTGATCGCCTCGATATTCTCAGGTGATCCCACCTGCCTGGCCATCGCCGCCTGTTCAAGATTGATGGCTTTGTCGACGTTATCGAGGTGATGGGCGCGAAGGCTGCGCTTAATCTCGCGCAAAGAGTTCATGGGCCATTGCGCAATCTCTTGGGCTGTCGTCAATGCCCGCGCATACAGCTTGTCGTCGGGCAGCATCGCAGCGGCCATACCGTATTGAAGGGCCAGCTCCGCGTCTACCCAACGCGCGGTGTAAAACAGTTCCGCAGCTCGCTGCGCGCCAATGTTAGCCTGCAACATATAACTACTGCCCCACTCGGGCACTAGCCCCAGGCTGGCAAAGGGCAAACGTAGCCTGAGGCTTTCCCCCACATACACTACATCAGCGTGGAACAGCACCGTCGCGCCACCGCCCACCGCGATGCCAGCGGCGGCGGCAACCATAGGCTTATCGAATTCCACCACCGCTCTCGCGGCGGCTTCGAAGGGATGCTCAACACCCGGTTCGGTTTCGCTCATGCTCGCCAGGTCGACACCCGCACAAAAGTTGTCGCCCTCAGCGCACAGCAACAGAGAGCGCACGCTATCGTCGGATGCAGCCTGGGTGAAGATGTCTCGTAGCGATACCCACATTTCATTCGTTATCGCGTTTTTCTTTTGTGGCCGGTTGAATTTAACAACCAGTACGCCTTCTAGCGTTTCTGTGGAAATGAATTCGGTCATATCATTCGACGGGCTTAGCTGTGAAACTCAACGTGCTCTGGAACGTCCGCTCGGTCCGTAGCGCAACGATTAACCTCTGCATCGGGGTCCGGTACACCAAAGGAGATGCCGAAAACCAGCTTGTTGCTGGCATCCAGCTCCAGAACCTCACGCACCAAATCCGCCTGGAAGCCTAATGAAGTCTGAGGACAACTGCCGAGATTGCGCGCTGTCATACCCAGCATCAATGTTTGCGCGAACATGCCAAGATCCGCGGCCTCTCTTAAGCCGAAGGGTTCAGGCAAAAACAGAAATGCCACATGCGGCGCATCGAAAAAGATAAAGTTGCGCATGAACTGCTCGTGCCGGGCTGCCTTGTCCTGGCGTTCGATACCCGCGGCGTCATACATTGCCTGAGCAGAAGCGTACTGACGCTCTTTGTGTACGCCCTCATAGACACCGTCATAGGGAAAATCCAGGCTCATATCGCCCGCCATAAACCGTTTTGGCATCTCCTGGCGTAACACCTCGAGCTTGGCGCCTGACACCACGTGCGTCACCCAGGGTTGGGTATTGCAGTTACTGGGCGCTCGCTGTGCCACGTCAAACAGCTGATGTAGCAGCTGGTCGGGCAATGGATCGGGTAGAAAAGCTCGCAGGGATCGCCGTCGTCTCACGATCTCATCAAACACGGATGCGGTATCAACCATTACAACCTCTTAGCAACTACGGATCGCCATTATGCGTATGAGCCGGTCGCTTATCCAGCCACGCATGCAGATCGTGGCACTAGTTTCCACTGAAACTGGCGGGCCGTTTCTCTTTGAACGCGCGCATACCTTCTTTGGCATCGTTGGATGCAAACACGGGCTGCGCAAGTGCATCCGACGCCTGCATCGCCTGGTCCTCCGCCATGTGTTCCTGGTGATCACGTAAGGATTGGGTAACCGCTTTTACTGCGAGTGGTCCGTTAGCGCAGATTTTCGCGGCATATCCCCTGGCCGCTGCAAGCGTTTGACCCGGGGCTACGATCTGATTAATGAGGCCTATCTGCAAGGCGCGAGCCGCGTCTATGTGATCGCCGCACAACAGCATTTCTGCAGCGATACAGTAGGGTATCTGCCGTCGCAAGCGCACTGTCGAACCGGACATGGGGTACAAACCTCTGGCGACTTCGGTCACACCAAAAATTGCGTTCTCTGCAGCTACTCGAATATCCGTTCCCTGCAAAATCTCAGTACCCCCAGCGAGCGCATAGCCCTCAACCGCAAGGATGAGTGGTTTGTTGGGGCGATTGTCACGCAACAACGCCTGCCAATGCACATTGGGGACTTCAGCCATAACAGCCATAAACTCATCCGTCGCCCGCTGCTGCCCATCGGCACCTGCTTTTAAATCCATACCGGCGCTAAAGGTATCTCCATTCGCCGTGAGGATCGCGCAGTACAAACTATCGTCGTCATCAAGCAGACGCCAGGCTCTGTACATCCCGAGCAGCATCTCGGCTGTAAACGCGTTTTTCGCCTCTGGCCGATTGAGGGTAACAATCAGAACATGATCATCCCGCTCAACGGTGCAGTTTTCAGTGCTAATGCTGAGTTCTTCCATTTGCAATGTCCTTGACTTGGGCGCCGCTGCTATGTCCGCGCACCCATGACGATATCCAGCGCTTCGCTATAGCCGGGCTTACCGCTGGGCGTTCTTGGCACTTGTTCAACGATATGCATTTCTCTGGGTACTTTGTAGCCAGCGAGGTGTTGCCGCGCGTCCTGCTGCAGACCGTCGAGCGTCAGTGTCTCACCGGCCCGAACAGAAACGACGGCAACCACCTTGCTACCAAATCGCTCATCCGGCGTACCCACAACCAGGCAATCAAGCACCTTTGAATTAGCTTTTAGCGCCTGTTCCACCTCTTCCGGGAACACTTTCTCACCGCCCGTGTTAATGCAGTTGGAGCCGCGCCCAAACACGGTAATGCTGTTGTCTTCCTCTAGCCTGGCTTCGTCTCCCAGTAAAAGCCACGACTGCCCATCCACTTCCACGATAGTCTTCGCCGTTTTCTCTGCATCGTTATAGTAGCCAGTAGGGATATAGCCGCTGCGCGCAAAGATGCCCATCTCGCCTACGGCGGCATGGCGATGCGACACGCCGTTGTCGCTGGCTATCACCGACATGAATTCACTTTTGGTAACGTTGCCCAAGCCCTGTCCGTCTTTGCTGCCACCATCCATACCCATGCTGCCACTTTCAGACGAACCAAAGGAGTTGGTGATAAAAACATTGGGGAAATGATGACGAAAAGCTTCCTGTTTACTTTGCGAAAAAACCGCGCCTCCAGAGCCCACGCTGAACACGGCACTCAGATCCCAGCGCTCCGGGTTTGCCTCCAGAGCATCCAGCAGGGGTATCGCCATGGCATCGCCCACAATCGTCACGGCGTTGACCTTTTCCTTCGCAACAATCTCCCAAACCGCCTCACCATCGAGAGAGGGCGCAGGGTTGAGCACCACGGTGTTACCCGCCAAGAGCTGTATGCAGGCATACCACCAGCAGGCGCCATGCATTAAGGGGGCGAGCGCCATCCCAACAATCGGAGTATCGCCGACGCGATCGGCAATCTGTTCAGGCGCGCTGATCGCGCCATCTGGATGAAACCATCCGCCACCGCCCATGGCGGCATAAAAGACATT
Source organism: Pseudomonadota bacterium (assembly GCA_039025905.1). Classification (GTDB taxonomy): domain Bacteria; phylum Pseudomonadota; class Gammaproteobacteria; order Pseudomonadales; family Halieaceae; genus JARRPM01. The sequence goes on from JBCCNJ010000071.1 coordinate 8,740, forward strand.
CTTATGCGGCCACATAACGCCTTTTGGATGGCCGGTGGTGCCGCCGGTGTACAGAATAAATAAATCGTCATCGGCTCGTTCACCAAAATCACGCGCTCGACTCTGACTGCTCAACGCGGCTTCATAGGCATTGGATTGGATTGAATCAGTATCACCACCGCTGTCATCCTCGATGAATACCAGCGTGCTCAAGGCTTCCACATCGGGCAGGACAGCAGCGATGGCTTCAGAAAAAGCCTGGTGGTGTATGCACGCCACTAAATCGGCATTGCGAAATAGGTAGAGTAACTCCTCATCGACATAGCGAAAATTGACGTTGACCGGAACGGCCCGCAACTTGAAGCACGCCAGCATCGCTTCCAGATACTCGTTGCAGTTATACATATACAGGCCAACATGGTCACCGCGCGACACACCTCGACCCGCCAGATAGTGAGCGAGCTGATTGGCCCGCTGTTCGAGTTCGGCAAAGCTGGCGCGCTTATCACCACAGACCAGTGCCGGTCGCTCTGGCACCTTATCTGCCACCAGCTCGAACATATCCGCTATATTGAAATGCACTGTCACCGCCACCTCCCTCTCAAGGCTTTTTAGCACCCACTACCCACATCGCAAAGAATTGGGCACCCCCACCATAGGCATGACCCATAGCCAACTGTGCACCCGGCACTTGGTGCTCGCCCGCGTCGCCGCGCACCTGCCGGGCCGCCTCGGCAAAGCGTATCATTCCAGATGCGCCAATGGGGTTGGAGCACAGCACGCCACCGGAGCAGTTCCAGGGAATATCACCGTTTTCATGCAGCGAGGTAGCGCCCGCTAGCGTGAGCTTCCAGCCTTCCCCTGCATCTGCAAATCCAAGATTCTCTAACCACATAGGCTCATACCAGCTGAACGGCACGTAAACCTCCGCGCAATCCAGATCGCGACGCGGATCTTTTATGCCCGCCTGTCGATACACATCGGCGGCGCAATCACGGCCCGCTTGGGGGCTGACCTCTTCCCGCCCGGCGTACATGGTCGGTTCGGAGCGCATCGCCGTGCCGTGTATCCATGCAGGCGGTTTCGGCGAATCATTCGCCGCACTCTCGGCGGCTATTACCATCGCGCAAGCACCATCAGAGGAAGGGCAGGCCTCCAAAAATCGAATGGGATCCCACAACATCATGGATTCGCTCACTTCCTGTTCGGTGATGTTGGGCAACTGCAAGTGAGACAAGGGGTTGCGAGCGCCATGCAGTCTGTCTTTCACGGCCACCTTTATGCCAACGTCGGTAGGCGCTTTGGATCGGCGCATGTACTCACGAATGATAGGTGCAAAATAGCCGCCAGCGCCTGCATTCAAGTGCACCGAAAACGGCTGTGGTGTCGACAGCGCCCACATGGCGTTGGACTCCGATTGTTTCTCGAAGGTGACGGTCAGTACGCGCTTGAAACTGCCACTGTGTATGTGCGATGCAGCCACGATTGCGGTTGAACCACCTACCGAGCCTGCCGTGTGGACTCTTAACATGGGTTTTCCATTACAACCCAGGGCGTCAGTCAGGTAGGCTTCGGGCATGACCACACCTTCAAACATGTCCGGCGCCTTGCCAATCACAACGGCCTCAATGTCGTCCCAGTCAAGCTCGGCGTCCCGCAGAGCATTCACGGCGGCTTCCCTGACCAGCCCCGCAATTGACACATCGCCGCGCCGCGCCTTGTACTGCGTTTGCCCAATGCCCACTACCGCCGCGCGCTCTGCCATTAGGCTGCCTCCATGACTGCAACCAGATTGTGCTGTAAACAGGGTCCAGACGTGGCATGGGCGATACCACGCTTCGCTGATCCAGAGACGATTCGGTTAAACACCTCGCCAATACGTGCCAATCCTGAGGCCATCATCATATTGCCCGCCATAACTCCACCACTGGGATTAACCAGTGTGTGTTCATTCAAACCCATTGCGCGGGAGAGGATTATTTCCTGGTGACTGAAGGGCGCGTATAGCTCAGCCACGTCTAGGGTATCTGCCTGTAGACCAGCCTGTTGCGCCGCCAGCGCGGTCGAGACCGAGGTCGTTAGATCACGCATGCCCAAGTTGTGGGTCTCTATGCGATGATCAATACCCGTAAGACGGGCATAGGGCACATCCCATTTACGTGCTTGCGCCACAGTGCAGATGATCATCGCAGCAGCGCCGTCAACCACGGGCGCACAATCGGACCTTCTCAAGGGGGAATACAAAGTCGGCTCGGCCAGCAGCTCGTCAACGGATATCTCGCCACTGAAACGCGCATGAGGATTATCCATCGCATGCTTGCGCGCGCGCGCAACAACGGCCGACATCTCCTGCTCGCTGGCTAATCCTCGCTCGATCAGTAATCTTGCCTGCATCGCCGCCAGCGATACGACGTCTACCCAGAGGGGTGCAAGGTAGTAGGGATCCAGCTGTTGCGACAACACCACGGGTAGCTCGCCCGACGTCGCTCTACCAAACCCGTAGATCAAGGCTGAGTCCACCTCGCCGGTACGTAGTTTTAAAACCCCCTCATACAGCGCCCAGGCGGCATCCATCTCGACGTGAGATTCCACCATCGGTGGCACCGCACCGAGCGCATCCACGCCTGCGACGAAAGCGAATGCAGCGCCCTGCAGGTAATCGCAGCTGCCGGAACAGACGAAATCGACGTCCTGCGCGTTTTGCAAGCCTGCCTGACGGTACACCGCCTGCAGCTGCGGCATGATGAGCTCTACCTCATTCGCTGCCAAGCCGTGACCCAGACAATCAGATTGGCTAAATGCCACGATAGCAAGTTCACGCATTGAGCTAACCCTGCCAACCGGTTACTGGTAGCGTACCAATCAACTCCACAGGCACATCCGGTTCATCAATCGGTTTGAAGTAGCGAATATTATCCATGGCGTAAGTCCACTCACTTTCGGGTTTCCACACTGCCTGGACACGTTGCCCGATATGTACTGCGTCGTTATCACACTCGCTCATGAGATGGATGAAGGAAATATGGGCCCCATCGGCGACCAAATTAGCCACCACAAAGGGCGGTTCTATGGGATTGTTGGGGATGGGTATCGCTACCACCGTGAACGACTGGACAGTGGCTTTATCCGAGAGTGTGACTTCTTCATCGGTGGGAACGCCACAGGCTGGACAGGACCCGCGCGCTGGAATATACACCTTCTGACACTGTCGGCAGTTCTGGCCTGTGAGTACACCCCTTCGCACCTGACTCAGAAACCGAGTGGGTGCGAAACCGGCGGTGAACTTGTAATTGAGGTACACCGGCGTTTCGATGGCCGTAATGGCATCGTCCTGCTCGCTCATTCCGATTTCTCCATAAGCTCGAATGAGCGAATATCCGTGATATAACCCCGCGGCTCAGCAACCCACACAGCTCGTACACGCTTGCCGCTAGCAAGCTGGCTCTCGCACCCTGCCCGCACGCAATGCACCATGGGCACATCGGCACCGTCTAGCTGTATCATCGCCCAGGCAAATGGCTCGTCTAGCGGATGCGCCGCGAGTGGTGTGCTCACCCAGCACCAGCTGATAATTTCGCCGCAATCGGCCACTTCCACAAATTCAGATAGCGCTTCGGCGGTTTGTGGATCAAACTCCATCGGCGGTACGATGACCCGGCCGTCACTGCCTCTAATGCCGATGATCTTTTTGTCACGCAGGCCGGTTAGAAAGCGTCCGACCACAGGTCCGGTTGAACGCGTATAGGTAAAGCCCAACTCAAATGCCTGGCTGAGCACCTCGGGTTGCGTCATGTTTATTATTCCCCGTTGAACCGTATGCCGATGACTGGCTACAAACCCAGCAACGCCACAACACCGTGCAAGTTTGAATTTTCATAGTATCTTCCAGCTCGTGACAAGGCTCAATGACCCAATGAATCAGGCGATAGTGACTTTTATGATCAGGCTAAGTAGCGTTTTGTGTTGAGGGCAAGAGCCACAAGTTCCCTTACTTGAACCACCGATCCGCCTTTAGTTTGAGTTCCGCCTTTGCAGGCGACAAGTTGTTGACATCCGCTGCCTCGCACAGCAGTGTCCGTGACAATCCCGTTTCCAATCCGGAGTCCCTATGACCATCGCCGCCATCGGTTACCTGCGTATCGCCAGCACAGACCCAAACGCGTTTACCAGCTTCTGCACCGATATGCTGGGGCTGATGCATGCGGGTCTCGCACAAGATGGCCACTCGCAGCTGCTACGTATGGACGCGCACCCTTTCCGGTTTAGGGTTGAGCCCAGCGAATCCGACCAACTGTTAGCGCTTGGCCTTGAGATTGCTACGGAGAACGAATGGCAGCAACTCGCAGAGCGCCTGGAGCGTGCCGGACATCCCTGCGAGATGGGGTCGGCACAGGAAGCTGCCCTTCTGGGCGTACAGCGCTTTTTCAGACTGCAAGATCCGTCCGCAAATACAATCGAGCTGTATCACGGCAGGACACTCAGTGATGAGCCTTTTCAATCGCCCCTTGGAATCGATCGCTTCATCACCGCGGATGACTCCGGTCAAGACATGGGCTTCGGGCATGTGGTCGTTCCGGCCCCTGAGTGTGACGAGACTACGGAGTTCTATACAACGCTACTGGGGATGAGCGTCTGCGATGTACTATCCCTGGCCCAACCCCCCTCGAAAGTAGTATTCATGCATGCAGACAATCCCAGGCAACACTCGGTCGCCCTCTACGACCAGCCTTCGCCGGCTGGTGTAGTGCATATCATGGTCGAGGTCGGAACCTTAGATGAAGTTGGACTGGCCTTGGACCGCGCTGAGCGCGGCGGCCATCCTATCGTTGCGAGCCTGGGCCGACATGTAAATGACAATATGTGCTCATTCTACGTGCTCGCACCCGGCGGTATTCCTTTCGAATACGGCTACGATGGTCTGCAAATTAAAGATTGGGAAAACTACACCGCCACTGAATCCACAGAGGGCGACTTGTGGGGCCATGCCTACAGCTTTCCGGGGCCGCCTGACTAAGATAAGCTCGGCTCGTAGCGCCGAAACTGAAACGAGTCAGTGCACCTCAACCCGCACGGGAATCCAGCGGTTGAGAATATACTGCAGGGTTCCATTGCGCTTCATCACGCCCAGCGCGCGATTTAATTCGCCCGCCAAAGCATCATCACCAGGACGAACCGCCCAGGCTAACATCTCCTCCGTCATCGGTGAGTAGAGGCTTAAAAGATCATCGTTCTCAGGCGTAGTCGCCAGCTGCCAACTGGTTGGCGCATCGTGTATATAGAGGTCAATCTCATCGCCGCGCAATCCGGCAAACGCAGCCGCCGGATCGACGTAATATTTGACTTGGGCCTCGTTTAACTCGCGCTCGGCGAAACCGGCGCCGGTGGTACCGGGCTCAACGCCTATGCGAACACCCGGCTGATAGACTGACCATGGTTGTGAGAAACTGGCAATTTTGTCCCGGTGCAAGATCGCCATTTGTCCGATCAGCATATAGGAATCCGTAAAGATAACTTTCTCACTGCGCTCAGCCGTGACGCTGTAGCCCGACATGATGACGTCTATCTCACCCGTTAAGAGCGCGGGCATCAAAGACTCAAAAGGCATGTTTTTTAATTCGACCTCGCGCCCGATAATCTTACCCAGCGCCAGCGCATTATCGGCCTCGATACCGACAATTTGCCCGTCTTGTTGGAATATCAGAGGGGGATAGTCAGCGCTGACCCCGACGCGCAACGTCGCGGCCGATGTACTGACGGCCGTCAGCAATAGCAGAGTGAGCAGGGCGAGATGTCGAAACATGGAAGTTACCCGTAGAGCTCGAAATAGAAACAGTGCAACTGACGCGAGCACCCTATCTTTCGGCTTTTAGCATTGTGAAATGAGGCATCAGTATAAAGCGTTTGCACCCACCCTGCCGATACTCCAGCGGCACTTTTACCGTGTTATTCTCGAGTTTTTTGGAGAAAACGCCTGCCCATGACCGGCATCGAAAATGCGAAAAGACTGCAGCTGTGCCCGGCGGCCTTGGTTGGCAAGGGCTGGCATCGGGAATGCTATGTACACCCGGATAACCCACTTCGCTGTGTCAAGGTCGTGGTATCGGGTTCGGGAAACGAAAATCACCGGGAGCAGCGCTACTATCACGAATTGATGAAACGCGGTGTCAGTTGGGAAATGCTGCCACGATTTTACGGGCTCATCGATACCAACCTGGGTGAGGCGGCGGTGTTCGATCTTATTCGCGACTATAGCGGCGAGGTCTCACTACCGCTGCAGCACTACCTGAGCACCGAGGGGAATACAATTGGGCTCGTCGACGTCTTAGCGCAGGCAATGGCTGCCCTGCGAGATTATCTCCTAGAACAGCGTATCGTTACGATGACATTAAAGCCCAAAAATATCTTGTTCCAGCGCAGCTCCCCCGATACCGGCAAATTGGTGTTGGTGGACAATATCGGCAACTCAGACTTTGTGCCACTGGCCCGCTACAGCGCGCTGTTCGCGCGACAGAAAATACGGCGCAAGTGGCATCGCCTTGAGGCATTGATACGTGCCGATTTCCGTCACAACCCCGCTGTAGCATCACTACTGAATACAGTAGCAACCGCGTCAGGTACGACGCACTAAGTAAAAGGAAAACTGATACGCCGCCGCGGCGGTAGGCCTGTTGTTTGTAGAATCAAAATCAACGGGAACTGGCTCGCACCCGATACGTCTAACAACCGTTTAAGAAAAGTACTTTCGCGCCGCAAGTCGATGGTACGCGACTGGCTAACTTGCCCCGAAAACGTTTGTGGTCCACACTTGCGCGCAGGCAGCTTCAAGGACAGCTTTTCGGCCCATTAAGGAGATTCCCATGCGATTCAAAACTGCCCGATATTACCTCTGTTCCCTTCTGTGCTTACTGCTTGCAAGCGTTGCCCACGCCGAGGACAAACTGCCCGAGGTGAGTCACGATGGCCTACATCTGGTTAAAGACAGCGAGCTCAAAGCCCTCTACATGAAGCCGGGCGCCAGCCTGGCCGAGTACGACAAAGTCGCGCTGTTGGCCTGCTACGTGGCCTTCAACAAGGACTGGCAACGTCAGTACAACGATGAGGAGATGGATCTCATGAGCCAGGTGACCGACAAGGATATGGAGGCCATCCGCACTCGACTGGCGACCGAGTTCAATAAAGACTTCACTGACGTCCTAACCCAGGCCGGCTATCAGATGGTGGACAAGGGTGCCAGCGGCGTACTGATCGTGCAGCCGGCAATCATCAATCTGGAGGTCACCGCGCCAGACACCATGGCGCCAGGAGAGATGAATTTTGCCGCCGATGCGGGCCAGATGACATTGTATATGCAGCTGTATGACGGCAAGACCGGCGATCTCATTGCGCGCGTCATCGACCCGGAAACAGTCGGCGGCAATTTCGACATCATGCAGGTGCGTAATAGCGTGACCAACACGGCAGATGAAAACCGCACAATCAAGCGCTGGGCGACCATTCTCAGTGAACATCTTGCCAAGGCGGGTGCGACACCAGGCGCAAAAAACTAAATCGGCATTCCTGCTGAGGCGCTCTTCCGGGCTGCCTCACGGTACCGCAGCTGCGCCAACGTCTCCTGTGGCTATTAACACCACCCAAGCCTTACCTGCGATACCTTAGCATCTGACCGAACAGTATCGATAACCCACGGCTACCGCGCCATGGCGGATGCGCGTACAGACATTGCTCGTCCGCTGGCTAGTGCCTGCGATCTCAACCCGGCAACAAAGGAATCTTCAGTCACCAGATGCTGGGGTGATCGACCCCTATACTGGATTCGTATATCTCGATACCCTATTCTACTCACCCCGATATCGTTGGAGTTGTCCCCCCATGAAACGTTTTTCCGCCGGCCTAGCCGCCTGCGTTATCAGCCTGCTTGTGGCCGGTTGCGCCCAATACTCAAACAAACGCGGCGTTGAGGTGACCTGGCAAGACACCGTGACGCAAAATCTCGTACCCGGCGAAAGCACGCGTAAAGATGTGCTGACGCTGCTGGGGCCACCCTCGCAGGTGATTTCCTTAGAAGACGAGTCCGTTCTCTACTATCTGTTCGAACGCTCTAAAGGCAACGGCATCATTTTGATCGTCTACAATCGCATGGCGATCGAAACCAACTACGATCGAGCCATACTGTTCTTCGATGCCAACGACGTACTCACCGATTATGCGACTAAGATCAGTGACAGTGATCAGGGTTAGGGCTGCGTCCGCCCTGCTGCTTTTAACCCTACTGGCGGGCTGCTCGCAGTGGCGATACGAGCTCGGGCAGCCACTGGTCGCCGAAAGCCTGCCAGAGAGTGACGCGCCGCTTACCCTGTCGGAGGTACTTGCACAGTTGGGGCCACCCCTGCGTTTATCCGCTGTAGGAACAGGGTATGTTCTGGCCTGGGAACACTGGACTATCGACGAAGACACACTTGGCGTCAGACTGGGTGCCCTGGGTGCCGATATCATGTCTGTCGACTGGGGTGATGCCCAACTGACAGGGGAATTTCTGTTGGTGACGTTCAACCGCGAGCATGAGATGACGGGGCAGACATTCTCTCGATGGAGCAGTGACGGCACGGACGCTCGGGCCATACAACCCATCGGCCTTGTACCGCTAGTCGATGTCGACGATATGACCGACAACCTGCCGCAACACTTTTGGGGTAGAGAATTACTGTTGCCCATTCCCCAGGCGATCAACGCCCAATCACGGCCCGATACGGGTCGCAGTGGTATACAGCAACGCGGGACACCTACAGGCACGGGGCAACGTTCCTTGGAGTGAATGCCGATCTAGGGCACCTCTGATTAATTCCATGGCGCTCTCAGAGCCTTGCGAGCATCGCCAGGGATAACCGGCCTTGACCTTCTACTTGCGCCTTCTGCGAGCACACGATGGTTGACGCTAAAGTGCTATGGAATGTGTCAGAAGTACCCTAACAGCAAGCGTTTGCGACGCATCAAGCACTGGTCTCAGATCTTCACAACAACCGGGTCAAGAGACTCATCCTTTTCCTAAGGACTTTTCCCAAAACTGGGCCGCACCCGAGGTCGGACTCACCGTTGAGGGTGCGAAGCCAAATCGCTGATAGGCTCGCTTGGCAACGTCATTTCCATCCTGCACCTCTAGCGTTAACTTGGCGCACGCGCGGTCCGTGGCCAACGCTTCCAGCGCAGCCAGCAACGCCTGGCTTATGCCCTGACCTCGATACGCTTTCAACACCGCCAAATCGTGGATGTTTAGCAATTTTCGGCAGGCGAAGGTGGAAAAACTCTCGAAGCAATTCGCCAGACCTGCGGGCTTGCCGTCGACGTATGCAAGCAAGCTGACTGCATGAGGTAGCGCGGCCAAGGCGGACAGTAGCTGATCACAAACCTCTGGTGAGAGACCTTCGCCGCCGCCCACTGGGTCCTCAGCGTAGGCATTCAGCAAGAAAATCAAGTCGTCTCCCTGCCTCGGGTCGTGGTAGTCAGCCTGCAGGATTTCAATATTCATGGCTTGTCTCATTCATTTCCGCTAGATCCAAAGCCAGAGTAGCAAGCGAAGCTCTGTTCCTGAATGCCGCTGTCAGCGAAAAAACTGATAACCTGCCGCGTGGATAATTGCTCAGCGAATACTGACTGAGAACAGCCTCACCCATCACCAGCTGAATCCACCGCATGATCTACCGGCAGCGAGGCAGCGATTGCTGTGGCTAGCCGCGACAAAAGTGCTTCCTCCGCTGCGACGAGTGCGTCATAGCCGCCGCTTGTTAAAGCCTGCCGCTGCGAGAAGCGATGGCGTTGGATATCGTCTCCAGCGCTTATAGACCAGTAAGCCACCAACAACGCACCTGAGGATTCGCCGTGCAGTTGGTCAATGCGCACGTCTATGCGCGCCAAGGTGGACGCGCTCGGAAAGGCCGAGATGTCTTGCTTACTCGCCGCCGAGATTTCCTCAGTGAAGAACCGACGCAAGCTCACCTGCAATGGTTCGGCCCATAGGTGATGTCGAGCCGACTGCACTTTGCCATCCCCGGTGGCAAGCACAAGTCCGGGTTGATCGATGTAGGGTGCGACCTGAATGTTATCCATCGCGATACCGCTGTTCATCAATTCAGTTTTGCTGCCATCGATCGGGGTGCTGCGCAGCAGATAGGTTTCGGTCACAGGCGTCGTACTGGAGCAAGCAGCCAACAGCGTTGCGAGCATCAGACAAATTAGTCTCATTGTGCACTGGCCTCCGGAATCGTATCGGCGGGAACATCAGAAGAAAATATTAGCGAGTTGGGTTTTGCGCTCAGCGTGCGGGTGAACTGTTCCAGATTTCTCAGAGTTCGGTTCAGCTCCAAGATCGCTTCATTTAATGACTGCCCACCTGCGGAATCAGGCGCTAAGGCACTTACGGCCTGTCGAATTTCTCCCAGCGTTCGATTGATCTCCTCAGGCATTAACTGGGTAGATTCCTCATCGAGTATCGTCTGCAGCGAGTCCAGTGTTCCGGTGAGGGACGCAAGCGTGCCATCAAGCGTCTGCAGTGAGTTGTCAGCAGAGACGAGCAGCGAGTTCAGCGGTAGTGCATTGACCTTATCCAGTAAGTCGCCAACTTGCTTCTCCAACTGGCCAAGCCCCGTGGGAATGGTCGGCAACACCGTGTAACCCTCAAACTCCTGCGGCTCTGCAGGTTCTACATCATCATAAAAATCAAAACTCACATAGAGTTGACCGGTAATTAAATTGCCGGTTTGCAAGCTTGCCCGCAGCCCCTGCGCAACGCCGTTCTCCACATTGGATGACATCTGCTGCACCATCGCGCGCGTATCTCCTGCTCCTAACCTTCCCGGTTCAAGATAGATCAGAACCGGGATAGCAGAGCCTCCACCTGCGAGTCCACTGCGCACTAATTCTTGCACCATAATGCGATCCACCTGACCAATCTGTATGCCGCGATACTCGACCGGCGCGCCGGATGCGAGACCTCTCAGCGACTGACTGAACTCGACAACAAAGTAGCTGCGGTAGCGGAAAGGATCTTGCGCGAGTTCGCTGTATGAGCGATTCAGTTTGAATGAGGCGCCTGAACTGACCTTCTCACCGGGGGGAATGCCGGGAATCGTGCCAAATGCGACGCCGCCCAGCAGAATGGTCTCCATAGAGCTGGTCTGCACTTCTACGCCGCTTGCGCTGGCGGTGACCGTAATGCCGCTGGTGTTCCAGAACCGGGTACTGGTTGTAACCAAGTCGTCATAGGGCGCGTCGATAAAGGCATCGTATAGCACTTCTTTTTTTTGCGAGTCGAAGGTAATGCCTTCAATGCGCCCCACTTTGAATCCGTTGTAAACAATCACATCGCCCGCATTGAGCGAACCCGCATGTTCACTGTGCAACACCAGTCTTACACCGGGGGCGTCGGCTGGCGTAAGCGGTGGTTCTTCCAAGCCAACAAAGCGCCGCTCTTTTGTCTTACTCACGCCTGGATCGAGCTGAATATAGGCGCCTGACAGCAGCGTGCCCAAACCCGTTACCGAGCCCGCCCCCACCCGCGCCCTAACCACCCAAAAACGCGTGTCTTCGCGCAGCAAGGGCTCGGCGTTTTTCGTCATCTTGGCGGTAACGAGAATGCCGCTTAAAGAGTCCGTGAGCGTGACGTCCTCAACCATCCCAATATCGACATCGCGATAGCGAATTTTCGTCTTGCCCGCTTCCAGGCTCTCTGCTGTATCGAAGCTGATCGTGATTTGCGGGCCTTCATTCATTTTGGTGTGGATGACCATATAGATGCCGACCACGACGGCAACAATCGGCACGATCCAAATGGGGTTGAATCCCCTGCCCTTTTTTATGTCGGGCTTCAAATCATTCATTTAGGCTTTCCTGATGGTCCCATATTATTCTTGGATCGAAGCTCTCTGCCGCTACGATCGTTACCATAACGACGCCAGCGAAAGCGACCGCGGCAGCGCCAGGCAAGATGACAAGCAAACCCGTCAAATGCACGAGTGCAACGAGAATCGCCACCACAAATACATCTACCATAGACCATTTACCGATTAACTCGGTGATGCGATACATGGTGGTGCTTTGCCGCGCACCAATAGGTTTCGCGCTGCTTGCCAGATAACAGAGATAGAAAAGAGCCAGCAGCTTACCCAAGGGCACCATCACGCTGGCTATAAAGATAATCGCCGCGATGGGTATTGACCCCATATCAATCAGAAGCACCACGCCACCCAGAATAGTGCTGTTGGTTGCAGTGCCAAATTGGTCGGTCACCATGATAGGTAAAATGTTAGCGGGTATATACAGTACCGATGCGGTGATCAGTAGTGCCAGCGTGCGCTGGACGCTGTTTGACTTACGCAGGTGCAGGTCCTCCCCACAGCGTGGACAGGTATGCAAGCTGGCATCCGAGAGCTTATGACAGAGATGGCAGGACACCAGGTTGCGCTCTATCGCGCGTTCAGCCGGCACTCTTGTCACCTGCTAAGTGTTCCATTCGATTCCAGTATTGCAGGGGGTCTATGCACGCTAATGCTGCGACAAACAACAAGAAGAATGCCGCGTAACCCCAAAACGATATCCCGATGACCACCGTCGCCATATGCGCAATTTTTACCAGACTTACCAGAACACCTATAAAAAACACCTCGACCATGGCCCAGTTTTGCAAGTGAAATACTAATCGAGCTGTGGGTATCATCCATTGATAAAAACGCTCTCGCAGCATGCAGGTCGATAGCAGCACCAGCAGTAGCAAAACGACACCGGGTATCACCAAAATAAAGGCCGCTACCAGAAACGCGAGGTCTGGGCGGCCCTGTTCATAAAGCTGCTGCACGGTTTGCGGCAGCGTCATAATGCTCGTAATGCCGCTGGATTCGAAGGACATAAAGGGGAAAGCGCAGGATATCGCCAGGCAGACCAAGCCGGCGATAGAGTAGGCTTGAAGCTTCTGCAGCCAGCTTTCGCGAACTCGGGTTAACAGGTGTCCGCAGCGAGAGCAGGTCGCCTTCTCGCCGTAGTGCATGTCTGAAACATCGTACAGGTGGTCACAGCTCGGGCAGGCTATCAGGTTGGAATCAACATCCGCTGTCAATGTTGGCGCCTAATTCTTATTGCTAGAGGGCTAGATCATATACGCACAGAGGCAAACTTGCACCCTGCAAGCACAGTCGTGCCACTGGGTTAGGCAACGCTGCCAGTGTCCGCAGAGCGTGGAATAAACAGGCAGGGGGAGACGAAAAACCGCGAACTTCACCTGGGGCGCTGTTCGCATTCTCTATCTTGACGATGCTGTGTAAATTTCTCGCCCGATACAGCACCACACCACCAGTGTTTTTGTCCGCGACGGGTTTGGGTTTCAGTTTGTGTTTGTGTTTGTGTTTGGGTTTGGGTTTGGGTTTGGGTTTGGGTTTGGGTTTGGGTTTGGGTTTGGGTTTGGGTTTGGGTTTAGCGAGTATTCGATCGAACAACG
>JBCCNJ010000072.1:0-21770 GCA_039025905.1 Pseudomonadota bacterium
ACCGAAAAACTGCCGGGTGAGCGAACCCCTGGATACCGTGCAAGAAGGGGTGCGAGTGCCGGCTCAGCTCCCAAGGTGGCTGCAATAGCGGCAGGGTTGGCATCCAAATCGAACATTCGCCGCACCGCCGCAACTACGGGCATCAACATACTGTGATTTGGCGCTCGAAAAACCAGCTCCAATGCATCGCGACCAGCCACCGGTCTGACACTGATGGTGGCGCGGTGCCCACCCAGATAGAGATTTCTGTGGTATCCCTGGGCGTCAACCCGTTCTACACCTTCTATAGTGTGTCTACTGAGGAAGTTCACCACACCCTGCCAGTCATAGGGTGGTCGATAGTGCAACTGTAAGCTGATTCCCTCACGGTCGAGGTCGCGCCTGGAAGTGCGTCGCAATTCAGTGGGGCTTTGTCGAAATTGATTTTTGATCGCGCTGTTGAAGCGTCTAACACTGCCAAAACCTGCTGAAAACGCGACCTCCGTTACCGGCATCGAAGTCTCCAGCAGGAGTTTTCTTGCAAATAATAGCCGTTGGTTGAGCGCAATGGCATGAGGAGATACACCGAGTTCGCCCTCGAAGAGCTTGCGCAAATAGCGTTCGCCGATGCCCAGCCTGTCTGCAAGCTGAGACAGCTTTCCCCGATTCAGTGCACCTTGTTCAATCAGCTTCAACGCGCGCTGCAGAGTTGTTCTTGTACCCAACCATGCGGGACTACTGGGTGCGGATTCCGGCCGACATCGTAAGCAGGGACGGAAACCATCTCGTGCGGCTTGTGCGGACGTGAGGTAGTACTTAACATTTTTTTCCGCGGGTAGTCTCGCTGGGCAAATTGGGCGGCAGTAGATGCCCGTAGTGCGGACCGCGAGGAAAAACTCACCATCAAATCGAGGGTCGCGCGACAATCTCGCCTGCCGGCAGACCTCCTCAGAGGGAAGTTGGCTGGCTGATTGAGTAGCGAGCGTATCTTGTATTGCAGAGCTATTCATGGCGCTAATATAGCCGTGAAGATCAACGGCGACTAGCCAAATTCGGCCCTAGCATCTACCGGCCGCTCTATTCTATTTGTCTTAGGCGAATAGACACAGATCGTCCCGTCGATAAAAGGCGTCTATCCCGTCGTGAAAAATCGCCTGGGTTCGAGGCTAGCGGATTCACTTCCGTTGTCGGCATAGACTACGCCGCCGACAATGCTGACGCTGAGCTTCACCTTTCTGTCGATAAGCGCTGCGACACTGACAACTTCAGAAAAAGGGTAGTGCCATACAGTGATGTTAGGTAGCACAATCACAGCGTCCTTGTTCAGCCGCCACCAGGTGTCAGCGCTTTTTCCAAAGCAGCAAACTGAAACGTTTTTTGCGCGCCCACAGGCTTTTTTTAGCCGCGTTGGTTCAATTTGACCGACGTCGATCCAGTGCTCAATGACACCGTTATCGTTATGTAGCCAGAGGTCGGGCTCGTCCGTGGTCGATAAACCTTTGCCGAATTCCAGGCCGGGTTGGACAAGTAGGCAGTACGCGAGCAGTCGCACCGTCATACGCTCCAATGTCTCGGAGGGGTGTCGGGCCAAAGTCAGTGACAGATTGTCGTAATAAGCCACATCGCTGTTGGCGAGTTGAACGGTAGGTTTATAGATGATGGGTTTAAGGGCCATGGGCTGCTGAGTACTTTGTCCGGGAAAAAAGTCGAAATCCGACCCCGCTAGCGAGATTCACCTCGGGTGTTAACCAAAATCAATACGGCGCTAAATGCGACTAGCACATCCACGATCAGTAGCGCGAACTGCATCGTATTGATACCGCTTTCTGAGATGAGGTTAAGTAACCAGAGTGCGCCGGCGAGCGGCACCACCACCGCGACGAACAGAGTAAACCGTGATTGGCCCAACAAGCCCAAACCGATAATGATATAGACGACTCCGAGAAACGCGCCAATCAAAATACTGGGATCTAGATCATGCAGCCATAGCAAAGCGACCTGGCCGCTCCCCGACGCTAAAATCAGTAAGGCGGTTAATACTCGAACTCTTTCGTAATCGATGCTCACGCTGGCCGCTCTTAACCCGGTCTCGTCTCTAGCTTGAGGTTGGCAGCTTAACTCACGCAGATTTGAGGTCCAGTGCAGTGGCTGTTCTCGAGGCATTAGGGCGATCGAGCGCTCTCGAAATGGTAGCTCCCGTGCGAACCAGGGCGTTAAGATCGAGACCCGTAGCGATACCCAGGCCGTTAAGCAGGTACACGACATCCTCGGTTGCCACGTTACCCGTCGCACCTTTGGCGTAGGGGCAGCCGCCAAGTCCGGCTATAGAAGAGTCTACCGTAGCGATGCCATGTTGCAGCGCGACCAGAATATTACTCAATGCCTGGCCGTAGGTATCATGACAATGCACCGCCAACTGCGCTGGTTGAAATCGTTTGAGCAGATTCGCGAGTAACTTCTGCATGCTGCCAGCTGTACCGGTGCCAATAGTGTCGCCGAGTGATACTTCGTAGCATCCCATTTCGAGCAGAGCCGCACATACCTGATTGACCGCATCCGGTTTCACCTCTCCCTCATAAGGGCAGCCCAAGACACAGGATATATAGCCCCTAACAGGAATGTTGTGATCGATAGCGGCTTGCATGACGGGTTCGAATCGGGCAAGGCTGTCCGCAATACTGCAATTGATATTCTTCTCGGAAAATGACTCTGAGGCTGCGGCAAAAATGGCGACCTCGTCGGCGCCAGAAGCCAGTGCTCGCTCAAATCCGCGCATGTTCGGCGTGAGCGCTGAATACCTTACGCCAGGCTGGCGCTTGATACCTGCAAAAACGGCCTCGCTATCTGCCATTTGAGGCACCCATTTAGGGTTCACAAAACTGCCTGCCTCGATGACAGTATGACCAGCGGCGGCCAGATTATCGATGAGCTGTAGTTTGGTGTTAAGTGGAATTAAGTTGGGCTCATTTTGCAGACCATCCCTGGGCCCAACCTCAACGAGTTGCACACGATCGGGAAAAGTCACGAGGAAGTCTCGTCGCTGTCTTCGCTGGAAAAATCCATTAGCTCTGCTCCCCCATCCACCAGATCTCCCGGCTGGTAGTAAAACGTCTGCACAGTACCGCGCGTGGGCGCCTTTATCGTATGCTCCATTTTCATTGCTTCCATAACCAGCAACGGCGTATTCGCATCGACCACGCTGCCGTGCTCGACTAGCAGGGCCACGATGGTACCGTTCATCGGCGCGATCAGATCGCTGGCAGTCGCTGCGCCACTCACCTCGCCTAAGTCGGTTGGCGTCTGCCGGTATGTGAACGTCCCAGCCTCGAGATAAAGCGTAAACCCGTCACTCGTCCGAGCCAGCGTGGCGCGCTCTCTGTGCCCCGCAATTTCAAATGTCAGCTCCTCGCCCTCTAGGTAGCCTCGCAGGCTGGACTCCCATTCTGACGACGATACGGCGTAAAGATCACCGCGTTGCTCGATGGATAGTGCGTGCGTTGAGCCTCGATAGTCTAGTGAAAGCGAAAAGGCATGGGGTTCGTTGAGGCGCCAGGCATCCCTTGATTGCCAGGGCGAAAACGGGTCTGTATAGGATCCATGCTGTGCTTGTTTCTGAAACAGCAGGGTCGCCAGCGCAGCGATAGACAACTCCCGTTCGCAGTCGTGGGAACGCTCTGGAAAGATGAGTGCTCTGTGCCGCTCGATAAAGCCAGTATCGAGTTCAGCTTGCTTGAACGGCGCACAGCTGGCCAGGTTGTAGAGAAATTCCAGGTTGGTCACCGTACCGGCGATGCGATAGTGTTTCAGGGCCATTGCCATGCGATGTAGCGCCTGCTCCCGGCTCTCGTCCCAGACAATAAGTTTGGCGATCATCGGATCGTAATAGACGCTGATTTCATCGCCTTGCCGCACGCCGGTATCAACTCTGACATGGGCATCTTCAGCGGGGGCCTGAAGGAAATCCAGGCTCCCCGTAGCCGGCAGAAAATCGTTCTCTGGATCTTCGGCGTACACTCTCGCCTCAAAGGCATGACCACGAATTTCAATATCATCCTGCAGCTGCGGTAAAGGCTCGCCAGCGGCGACTAAGAGCTGCCATTGCACCAGATCTTGCCCTGTGATCATCTCGGTCACCGGGTGCTCGACCTGTAACCGAGTGTTCATTTCCATGAAGTAAAAGCTGCCGTCCTCATCCAATAAAAACTCAACTGTACCGGCGCCGCGATAGTCGATCGCTCGGGCGGCCTTGACGGCGGTTTCGCCCATCTTCTGACGCAAAGCGGGCGTCATGCCGGGAGCGGGTGCTTCTTCGATTACTTTTTGATGCCTGCGCTGTACCGAACAGTCTCGCTCCGCGAGATACACACCGTGGCCGTGGTTGTCACAAAACACCTGAAGCTCAACATGACGAGGTTTGGTTAAGTATTTTTCAACCAGCATGTTGTCATCGCCAAAGCTGGCAAGGGATTCACGCTTGGCCGCAGCTAGCGCCTGTTCAAACTCGTCACCTGACCAAACCTGACGCATGCCCTTACCGCCGCCGCCCGCTGTCGCTTTTAATAGGACTGGGTAGCCCATCTCTTCAGCGGCGTTGCGCAACGTAGCGCTATCTTGAGCATCGCCGTGGTAGCCCGGCACCAGTGGCACCTGAGCCGCATCCATTATTCGCTTCGCTGCTGATTTTGAACCCATCGCCTCGATTGCTTGCGCGGGCGGACCAATAAATACTATAGATTGCTCGGCGCAGGCATTGGCAAATGCTGCGTTTTCGGACAGAAAACCGTAACCCGGATGAATCGCTTGCGCCCCAGTACGCTCCGCGGCGTCCAAGATGCGCTCGCCAAGAAGATACGACTCCTTAGAAGGAGCACTGCCAATATGGATGGCCTCGTCTGCAAGTTGTACATGTAGCGCGTTGTGATCTGCATCTGAATATACTGCAACAGTCGCAATACCCATGCGCCTGGCCGTTTTAATCACCCTAACCGCGATTTCTCCGCGGTTCGCTATCAAAATTTTGCTAAACATTCTGGTCTCTCATGGACGCGGCTATATTCCCTCCCGTCGCCGGTAAGGTCTCACATTCTAAAGACGCCAAACTGTGTCTCCTCAATAGGTGCATTGAGCGTCGCGGAAATAGATAAACCCAGCACCATGCGCGTGTCGGCAGGATCGATGACGCCGTCATCCCACAGCCGAGCAGATGCGTAGTAGGGGTGACCCTGTTCCTCATACAGGTCGAGGATAGGTTGCTTGAATGCGATTTCTTCTTCTGTCGTCATGGTTTTGCCTTCACGGGCTAGTGCGTCTTGCCTCACGGTGGCCAGAACCCCCGCCGCTTGCTCACCGCCCATCACGGAAATGCGTGCATTGGGCCACATGAACATAAGACGAGGTTCGTAGGCGCGCCCGCACATGGCGTAGTTTCCCGCGCCGAAAGAACCACCGATGATGATCGTAAACTTGGGCACACGGGCACAGGCAACGGCATGTACCATTTTCGCCCCATGACGTGCGATTCCGTCCGCCTCATACTGCTTACCGACCATGAAGCCCGTAATGTTTTGTAAGAACACCAGTGGGACTTTACGCTGTGCACACAGCTCCACGAAATGTGCTCCCTTGACGGCCGATTCAGCGAACAGGATCCCATTATTGGCGACGATGCCTACCGGGTAACCGTGAATGCGCGCAAAACCGCATACCAGCGTCTCGCCATATAGCGCTTTAAACTCATCAAAATCGGAATCATCAACGATGCGAGCAATAACCTCGCGGATATCGAAAGGCTGTTTCTTATCAGAAGGAATCACGCCGTAAATATCTTCAACCGGATAGCGAGGCTCTTTGGGTTGGCAAACATCCATGGCGACGGGTTTGATTCGGTTGAGGCGTCCTACTGCTCGTCGCACTAGCTGTAGGGCATGGTGGTCGTTGTTGGCGTAGTGGTCGGTGACCCCTGACGTGCGGCAATGGACGTCGGCGCCTCCCAACTCTTCAGCGCTGACGATCTCGCCGGTCGCTGCCTTTACCAGCGGTGGTCCGCCCAGAAAGATCGTGCCCTGATTCTTGACGATAATAGATTCGTCCGCCATCGCGGGTAGGTAGGCGCCTCCGGCTGTGCAGGAACCCAGAACAGCGGCAATCTGCGGAATGCCCATAGACGACATTCGCGCCTGGTTGTAGAAGGCGTGCCCAAAGTGTTCTCTATCGGGGAACACTTCGGCCTGCAGGGGCAGGAAGGCGCCGCCAGAATCTACCAGATAAATGCACGGCAGATGATTCTCTTGTGCAATCGTTTGTGCCCGGCCCTGTTTTTTGACGGTTAATGGGTAATACGTGCCGCCTTTAACCGTTGCATCGTTCACAAAAATCATGCACTCCTGGCCGGCCACGCGACCGATGCCTGTGATGATGCCAGCGCCAGGCACATCATCTTCATAGACTTGATACGCGGCCAGTTGTGACAGTTCCAGGAAAGGTGAGCCGGGATCGAGCAGGGCGGCTAGCCTATCCCGAGGCAGTAGCTTGCCGCGGGAGATGTGACGTTCCTGCGCGCGCGCTCCACCGCCTTGGCGAATCACTTCGACCTTCTCGCACAGGTCTTTGACCTGATCACACATCGCGTCGCGATTAGCGATAAACACACCATCGCGTGTGTTGATGCGCGATTGAATGACGCTCATATAAGCCCCCTAGGCCGATGCATTAAACAGTTCGCGACCGATTAACATGCGTCGCACCTCCGAGGTGCCCGCTCCAATTTCGTAGAGTTTGGCGTCGCGCAGTAAACGTCCGGCGTTCGACTCGTTGGTGTAGCCGTAACCGCCCAATGCTTGAATCGCCTGCAGGCCCATTTGCGTGGCCTTTTCTGCAGTGAACAAAATCACGGCAGCGCAATCCTGGCGGGTTTCTTCGCCGCGATCACAGGCCGCTGCCACCGCGTACAGGTAGGCCCTCGACGCATTGAGATCGGCGTACATGTCGGCGAGTTTGCCCTGCATGAGTTGAAACTCGCCGATGCTTTGACCGAACTGTTTGCGATCATGCAAATAGGGAAGTACTTCATCTACACAAGCTTGCATGATGCCCACCGGGCCCGCCGACAACACGGTGCGCTCGTAGTCGAGGCCGGACATCAAAATGCGTACCCCATCTCCCTCCTTACCCATCACATTGTCTGCGGGGACTTCTACATCCTGGAATACCAATTCGCAGGTATTGGAGCCGCGCATGCCCAGCTTATCGAGCTTGGGTGAGCGCGAGAAGCCGGGATAGTCGCGTTCAACTAAAAACGCGGTGATGCCTTTTGAGCCCGCTTCCGGATCGGTCTTGGCGTAGATGACATACAGATCGGCGTCAGGCCCATTTGTGATCCACATTTTTGCGCCATTGAGAATATAGCTGTCGCCGTCCTTGCGCGCGCTCAGTTTCATGCTTACCACATCGGAACCCGCATTCGGCTCAGACATGGCCAGCGCGCCGACGTGTTCACCGCTACAGAGTTTTGGCAGGTAGCGTTGTTTTTGTTGTTCGCTGCCGTTCTTACTGATTTGGTTGATGCAAAGGTTGGACATTGCGCCGTAGGACAAACCGACCGCGCCCGATGCCCGGCTGATCTCCTCCAGCGCGATGCAATGAGCGAGATAGCCCATGTCGCTGCCGCCGTATTGCGCACCTACGGTGATACCTAACAATCCCATATCGCCAAACTTGCGCCACAGGTCAGATGGGAAATCGTTCTCTGCATCGATTTGCGCGGCTCTTGGAGCGATTTCTTTCTGGCACATTTGGTAGACGGCGTCTCGGAGCATATCGATCTCTTCGCCAAGTCCAAAGTTCAAATTGGGGTACCGCGTGTTCATAGCCAGGTCCTTTGTGTGTCTGTCATGTTGGTCAAGTTACAGAGGGCTTTTCCTGCCTGCGGCGAGTGATGCTTCGCAGTTGCCCTGAACTTCATCGAGACCGATCAACATCTCGTCTATATCGCGCTTCTGTTGAAGCAATCTTTCCCGGCGCGCTTTGATGTTATCGACAAGCGCGCGCAACTGGTCGTCATTGTTGTGCTCAGGGTCGTACATATCGATAAACTCGACGCTCTCCTGCAGGGTCATGCCGATGCGCTTACCTCGGAGAATCAGCTTGATACGCACTCGGTCGGCATTGCTGTATAGCCTTTTCTGTCCGTTGCGCAGGGGTGAAATGAGGCCCTTCTCCTCATAGAAGCGGATGGTTCGAGTGGTCACTTCAAACTCCTTTGCCAGATCAGAAATGGAATAGGTCTGAGCGCTCACCGAAAGTGGGGTCCCTGTAGTACTGAAATAGAGGTGTGCAACTATAGCCAAAGTTTACGTTTACGTAAACGTCAATATTTAGATTGAGACTGGGTCCGACGCGGATGTCAGCAATTGAATTGCTCCATTGGGTATCCACAGTCGTTAAAACGCGGTGCTGCACTTCACCCAAGGCATGCTTTGTGAATTAAGAAACGCTTTGGCTAAATGCCCAGAAGACCAAGCGGCTGAAAGGTGTTGCCATTCAGGACTAACAGCCGTTTTTAGATCGCCCGCTGCTAGAAAATACTGCCCTCAACTCGCTGCCTTTTGCGATTAGGGCTCGGTCCGATTAACTGCTTACCTGGGCCTGTTTTATTGGGTTAACAGGTCGCGCAATCGATGCTCTACCAGTGGCAGGCGGTCATTGCCAAAATACATATCGTCCTGATTAATGAAAATCGTGGGAGATCCAAAGCCACCGCGGGCGATGACTTCGTCCGTGTTTTGGCGCAAAAGATCTTTGTAGGCTTGCTGATTGATCGCGTCAAAAAAGCCCTGGGTATCGAGATCCACTTGGCCGCAAATGTCCTGCGAGACCTCATCACTGGCGATATCGGGGTTGACGCCACCCCAGTAAGCCTCGAAGACTGCACGGGAATAGGGCACGATCAAACCCTGCTCCTCTGCGAAAAAAGCACCGCGCATGGCCTTGACCGCGCTGATGGGGTGCGCCGATGGCCATTCAACCGTGACGCCGCATAGCTCGGCCCAATTGTTCAGATCTTTAATGAAATAGCTCAGCTTGCGTTTGTTGTCGGGGTCGGTAAACAGCGCTTCCCGGGTTTTGTAGACTTGCTGATTGACGGCGTTGAAAATCCCCCCAACCAGAATCGGACGCCAGCGCACCAGTAGGCCGAGCTCCTCACAAAGTGGCACCATCCGGGTGAATGCAAAGTAAGTCCAGGGGCTGGAGCAATCGTAGAAGAATTCAATTTCTATGTGATTAGTCACGCTTTCTTTCCTTAGAGTTAGCCCTCAGAGCTGTCTCCTAGCGCCGTCCCAAGAGCCATTGCCAAAAGGCATTTCTTCATATTCTGGCCTGAGCTTAGCATACGCAAGTCACCACACCGTCCGGAGGCTTCGGGTATACTGTCTGTTTGAGATTGGCAGAGTCCTTAGATCATGGATGTTGATCAGTACATGGTTGACTTGGGTGTCTCGGCGCGGGCGGCGTCGCGGCAACTTGCGGCGTCGTCAACCGCGGTGCGCAATAGCGCCCTGCTGGCTATGCGCGATGCCCTGGACGGCGCGAGAGCAGAGCTTCAGCTGGCCAATAAAGACGATCTGGAGCGCGGTGCCAGCAATGAGCTGACGCCGGCATTGATGGATCGTTTGAAACTCACACCATCGCGAATAGACGACATGCTGGCCGGCTTGCAGCAGGTCGCAGACCTGCCTGATCCTGTAGCCGAGATATCGGATATGAAAACCATGCCAAGTGGGATTCAGGTTGGCAAAATGCGCGTGCCTCTTGGGGTAATCGGCATCATTTATGAATCCCGGCCGAATGTCACGGTGGATGCGGCAAGCCTGTGCCTTAAATCGGGAAATGCCGCCATACTGCGTGGTGGATCCGAGGCGCTGGCCTCCAATAGCGCCATCGCCAGGTGCATTACCCAGGGCTTGTTGCAGGCTGGTCTACCTGAAGCGGCGGTGCAAGTCGTCAGCACCAGTGATCGGGCGGCCGTTGGTAGTCTCATCACGATGGCTGAGTACGTTGATGTGATTGTGCCGCGCGGCGGCAAAGGGTTAATTGAGCGTATCAGCTCCGATGCTTCGATCCCGGTAATCAAACACCTGGATGGGGTTTGCCACGTCTATATCGACGACGATGCGGATCTTGATATGGCTATGGAGATTGCAATCAATGCAAAAACGCAGCGCTTTGGCACCTGTAACACAATGGAAACACTGCTAGTAGCCGACTCCACTGCAGCGGATATCTTGCCGCAACTTGGCGAGGCATTTGCCAGGGCGGACGTGCAGTTGCGCGGCTGCGAAAAGACACGAGCGGTATTGCCTGATATAGCTGCTGCCACGGAGGATGATTGGCGCGAGGAGTATCTCGCGCCCATTCTCGCGGTGCGGGTGGTGGACGGTATCGACCGGGCGATTGAGCACATCAATACCTACGGCTCCATGCACACCGACAGTATTGTTACTCGAGATCACGCACGCGCAATGCGTTTTCTGCGCGAGGTCGACTCTGCTTCGGTCATGATTAATGCGTCTACCCGTTTTGCAGATGGCTTTGAATACGGCCTGGGAGCGGAAATCGGCATTTCGACTGACAAGCTCCATGCCCGGGGCCCCGTTGGCCTAGAGGGACTGACTTCGCAGAAGTTCGTGGTGCTGGGAGAGGGGCAGGTCCGCAGTTGAGCGACGCCAATGCATCGGATGGGCCGATAGCAGTACTTGGCGGAACCTTCGATCCGGTTCACTACGGTCACCTCCGTTCTGCCCTTGAGCTGGTGGAACGAATGGCTTTGCAGCAGCTGCGCCTTATGCCTTGTGCCATACCGCCGCATCGCGCTGCGCCGGCCTGTGGCGCAGAGCACCGCGCCGCCATGGTGGAGCTGGCTGTCAAAGATGAGCAGAAGCTGGTCTGCGACAAGCGTGAACTCGACCGTCCCGGAAGCTCCTATACTATTGATAGCCTAATCGAGATACGTCGAGAGTGTGGCGGCGCCATGAGCCTGAGTCTCGTTATGGGGTGTGATGCGGTACAGGGGCTGACTGGCTGGCATCGCTGGGCTGAACTGCTGGAATGGGCAAACGTGATCGTGATCGCAAGGCCAGGTTGGCAACTCCCTGTGCAGGGCCCTGTCGCCGACTGGTTACAGCGGTTTAGGATTAGTGACACTCAGTCGCTGGCACAGCTCCCCAACGGCCGCATTTTCATTGAAGAGCTGAGACCCCTGGATATCTCTTCTACCGAAATCAGAGCGCTCTTGCGTAAGGGGCGATCAGTGCGTTTTCTGTTGCCGCAAGCTGTGCTCGCTTACATAGAGGAACACCAGCTCTATGTGTAAGGAGGGAATGATTAAAAAGACAAATTTTGCTATGAGTAAACTGAATGGAAGCTGAGCAACAGAAGCAGATTGTTGTTGACGCCCTGGAAGACTTGAAGGCCGTTAATGTGGTGACACTCAATGTCACCGAGCTGACAGATGTAATGGACTTCCTGGTCATAGCCAGCGGGACGTCGAATCGGCATGTGAAATCGCTGGCAGACAATGTTTGCATGGAGGCGAAGCGCCAAAATCTGAGGCCCCTGGGTGTTGAGGGTGAGGATGCTGGCGAATGGGTATTAGTCGATTTTGGTGACGTTGTGGTGCACGTCATGCTCCCAGCCACGCGTGATTTTTACGACTTGGAACGGCTCTGGGTCGCTGCTGAATCCTCTGACTGATGCGCATCAGCATTATTGCCGTGGGTAATAAGATGCCGGGTTGGGTCAGCGAGGCTGTCGAAGACTATCAGCGTCGGCTCCCCAAAGAGTTCAACCTCAAATGGCAGGAAATACCGCTGGCGCATCGCTCGCGTGATAGTTCAGCCAAGCAGTTGCGTGAGCGCGAGGGCGAGCAGTTAGTGAAAGCAGTACCCGCCGGGGATCGAGTTGTTGCACTGGATGTAGAAGGAAAGCGCATCTCTACCAAGCAGTTGGCTAACCGCCTGGATGACTGGCGCATGTCGGGCGAGAATTACAGTTTTTTGATTGGTGGCCCGGACGGTCTTGGCGAGCAGTGCCTAACGCGCGCGGATGCGCGCTGGTCCTTGAGTGACCTGACGCTGCCGCACCCGCTCGTGCGTGTTTTATTGATCGAACAGTTGTATCGGGCTTGGACAATCACCATCAACCACCCGTATCATCGCAGCTAGTTTTTCTGCGCTAGCGGAATTGCATTCATCTAGCATATAAATAGACGTGTTGATTGGTAAAACGGCAGATGGCTGGCCCGGTTCAGCTTAAGGACTCGCACCGCGAAGCCCGAATCAATAACGCCAGAATTGTCACGGCGGTGTTTCTTGTGGTCGGGTTGCTGGCCTTGATTTTGGTGCGTTACTACTCCCTGCAAATCACCGAATATGAAACCTACCGCACCGAATCTGAACGCAATCGGGTGCAGTTGCAGGCTCTTCCTCCGAAACGGGGCTTGATATTCGACCGCAACGGTGAACTCCTGGCAGACAACCGGCCCAGCTATATATTGTCTATTGTCAGGGAACAAGTTCCCAATCTGGACGCCACCCTGGAAGAGCTTGGGCAATTGCTCCCTATCAGCGAAAACGATCTGTCTAATTTCGAAAAGAAATTGCAGCGTCGCCGTCCTTACGAAGCGGTGCCCCTGCGCTTCCGCTTGAGCGAGGAAGAACGAGCGAAGCTGGCGGTAAATCGCTATCGGCTCCCCGGCGTGGTCGTCGATGCGCAGTTGCTGCGCTACTACCCCCATGGCGACTTGTTTTCCCATGCAATCGGGTATGTGGGGCGCATCAATGAAGAAGAGGCTTCCTATCTAGACGAATCGGATTACCGCGGCACTTTCCACGTTGGCAAGGTGGGTGTGGAGAAATTCTACGAAGACGACCTGCATGGTGAAGTGGGTTATCAAAATGTCGAAACGAATGCTCACGGCCGGGTGCTGCGTGTGCTGGAACGTTTTGATCCCAAGCCCGGAGCAGATTTGGTGCTACACCTGGATATCCGTTTACAGCGGGCAGCCAGCGAAGCGCTGGGTGAACGGCGGGGCGCGGTTGTTGCCATGGACCCGTTCACGGGAGGGGTGCTGGCGCTGGTATCGACGCCCGGTTTCGACACGAATTTATTTGTAAATGGTATCAGTACTGCAGACTATAGCGCTCTGCGAGATTCGCTGGATGTGCCTCTGTTCAACCGCGCCATTCAAGGCCAGTACCCGCCGGGGTCAACGATTAAGCCGTTCATGTCCATGGCTGGCCTGGAATCGGGGTTGGTCACGCCGGAGACGACCGTTGCCGATCCGGGCTGGTACAGTCTGCCAGGTGACTCCCGCAAGTATCGAGATTGGATTTTGCGCATACGCGGCACCGGTCATGCGCCCTTCGTCGACATGAAAATGGCAATCGCCGAATCCTGTGATGTCTATTACTACGACCTGGCCCGGCGTCTGACCATAGACCGCATGTATGACTATCTGCGGCCTTACGGATTGGGTGAGCGCACCGGGGTTGATACCACCAATGAGCGCAGAGGTGTATTGCCCTCGACGCGCTGGAAGCGTGATGCCATGGGCGTGACCTGGTACCCCGGTGAGACTTTAAGTGCCGGAATCGGCCAGGGCTACATGCTGACATCACCCATGCAACTCGCGGTGGCGACCAGTGTCATGGCAAGCAAGGGTGAACGTAGGACACCTCGCCTGCTGCAATCCATTGACGGAGAGGCCATCGCGGCGCCGGAGCTCGAGCCCATTGTCGCCAAAGATAGCCATTGGGACGCTGTATTTGAAGGCATGATAGAGGTGGTGCACGGTGAGCGGGGTACTGCCAAAGTTTTGGCCAAGGACATTCAATACACCATGGCGGGTAAGACCGGGACAGCTCAGGTGATCGGTATTGCCCAGGGCGAAGTCTACAACGAAGAAGAAGTGGCCGAGCGTCACCGCCACCACGGTCTCTTTATCGCCTTTGCTCCAGCAGAAGCCCCGACCATCGCCGTTGCCATCATCGTCGAAAATGGCGGCGGTAGCTCTGCCGCAACCCCTATCGCGCGGGCAGTGATCGATACCTGGCTGTTCGGCGAGGCCGGCTGATGGGTGACTACGTTCGCCAGATGCCTCATCAGGGCTCTGCCGATCTAGCCAGACGCCCCAGCGCATTTCTCCGCTTTCACGTCGATTTGCCCTTGCTCATGCTGTTGCTGGTGCTGACGGTATACGGGCTGGTGGTGCTCTATAGCGGTTCTGGCAAAGACATGAATGCGGTGATTCGTCAGGGGCGCTATTTTCTGGTGGCTTACGTGGCCATGTTCGTGATCGCGCAAGTAAGCATGGCGCGTCTGATGCGCTGGGCGCCCTGGTTTTACTTGATTGGGCTGGCGACGCTTGTCGCAGTTATGCTCGTTGGTGTGGGTGCAAAGGGGGCTCAACGCTGGCTATCCCTCGGTGGCTTTCGATTCCAGCCCTCTGAGATTATGAAACTGGTTTTACCTCTGACAGTGGCCTGGTATCTGGCTGATCGCACACTGCCACCGCGCTTTGTACATATCATTGTTGCCCTGGCGCTGATCGCGCTCCCCGCCGCTCTCATACTTCAACAGCCTGACCTAGGCACTGCGCTGCTTATCGCCGCCAGCGGTTTGTTCGTGCTGTTTATGGCGGGCATGGACTGGCGCTACATCATGGGCGCAGGGGTAGTGGCCTGCGTTTCGTTCTGGCCGGCGTGGATGTTTGTGCTGAAGGACTATCAAAAGCAGCGCATCATCACGATGTTGGATCCCGAAAGTGACAAGCTCGGAGCCGGTTGGAATATCATCCAGTCTAAAACGGCGATCGGCTCTGGGGGCTGGGACGGTAAAGGTTGGATGAACGGCACGCAGTCTCAGCTGGACTTTCTGCCTGAAAGTCATACTGACTTCATTATTGCAGTCATGTCTGAGGAATTTGGCCTGCGCGGAGTATTAGTGTTACTGGGCATCTATCTGCTGATCCTGCTGCGTGGATTCTGGATTGGTGTGCGCGCCCAATCAAGTTTCAACCGAATGATGGCCGGTAGTTTAACGCTGACGTTTTTTGTTTATATCTTTGTTAATATGGGAATGGTCGCTGGCCTACTGCCAGTGGTGGGTGTGCCTTTACCTTTGGTGAGTGCCGGTGGGACGTCGGTTGTCACCTTGATGGCGGGTTTTGGCATCCTGATGGCAATCAGCACGGAAAAAACCGCTGTGGCCAGATGACACCGGTCAGTCCGGTTTCCGGATTGGGGTAATCAACGACGAGAAAGACAGTATGCGCTTACGCCTGATGCTGGTTATGGTAGCCATCTGCTTGTGGAGCAGTTGGTCCTGGGCAGGGGATAACTACGCCGATCATCCGGCGGCGATAGAGCTGGTGGACGAGCTAGTTGCAGAGCAGGATTTTGATCGAGCAACGCTGATGCAGGTATTTGCCAACGCCGAGCGTCAGGAGAGCATCCTTAAAGCAATAGCCCGCCCTGCGGAAAAGGCTAAACCCTGGTATGAGTACCGCGAAATATTTTTAAATGATAAACGGCTTACGCAGGGTCTGGCCTTTTATCGTGAGCATTACCCAACGCTCGATAGAGCGCAAAATGAAACTGGCGTGCCCGCCGATATTATTGTCGCCATTATTGGCGTTGAGACATACTACGGGCGAATAGCAGGGTCCTACCGCGTCATCGATGCACTCTCAACGCTGGCATTTGATTACCCCCGCCGTTCGGCATTTTTCACCTCCGAGCTCAAGAGCTATTTAATATTGACGCGCCAGCAGGGCTTCGACCCTCTCTCCCTGAAAGGCTCATATGCGGGGGCGATGGGCTACGGTCAGTTCATGCCGAGCAGCTTCCTCGCTTATGCGGTAGATTTTGACGGTGACGACATCGCAGACATCTGGAACAACCCGGTTGACGCTATCGGCTCGGTGGCGAATTACTTTAAGGAGCATGGCTGGCGCCAGGGCGAAACGGTTGTGGTGCCGGCGAGCGTGGAAGGCGAGGTTCCCCTGGACTGGTTTGTGCAGGGCCGCAAAAATCTTCGTCCAGAACAGACCGTCGGTGAGTTTATCGAGATTGGCGTTAAACCCATGCAGGCGGTGGATGCTGAAGCGTTGGCCTCTGCCATGAAGTTTGAGCTGGCCAATGGCGAAGAATACTGGCTTGGTTTGCACAATTTTTATGTCATCACCCGCTACAATCACAGCGCGAAATATGCGATGTCTGTGTATCAGCTTAGCCAGCAAATTGCCGATGGTATGTCAGATTGATGACGCGTAGCCTTTTCGGCGTGGTCGCGTGTTCAGCGCTGCTGATGGCGGCATGCACAGACAAACAGCATAAGGATCAAGATGCCCAAGGTCGTGTAGACGACTGGCAGCAAACCCGCTATTCACAGTCCATTGATAGTGCACCTCTCAAGCCTATCGATCCGGCGCAGGTTCGCGATGCCCTGCCGCAACCCGACCCGATTCTTGCCGTCGGAAACGCCAGCCCTTACACCGTCAACGGCGTGCAGTATGAAATTCTGGAAGACCATCGCGGCTATAAGCGCAGAGGCACAGCCTCCTGGTATGGTTCCAAGTTCCACGGCCATGAAACGTCCAATGGCGAGATTTATGATCTCTACGCTGCGACGGCTGCACACAAAACGCTGCCCATACCTTGTTTTGCGCGAGTAACCAACCTTGAGAATGGACGGAGTGTCATTGTTCGCGTCAATGACCGCGGTCCCTTTCACAGCGATCGTCTGATTGACCTATCTTACGGCGCCGCGGTGAAACTCGGCTTTATGGAAGAGGGAACCGCGCCAGTGGAGGTTGAGGTTATCGACGTGATTGGCGTGGATGACCGGCGCGACACGGTTGTCGGAGACTATCGATACTTACAGTTGGGCGCCTACAGCTCAGAGGGTTCAGCCCGAAATTTGCAGAGCACGCTGCAGGCCATGCTCCAACCCCCCGTTTTCGTGAGCGAGGTGCAGTCGGGCAACAGCCTACTGTACCGTGTTCGAATCGGCCCCATGATGGACTCAAAACAATTGCAGTCAGTACAGAAGCAGCTGCGTTTGGCGGGCTACGACGGTGGCCAACCTTTACCCTAGTGCGATGAACGAAGCATGCGCCCAATTCATTTCACTCAACGCATGCGTTAACATGCGCCAACTTTGATGACTCCCCGCGACCTATCTTCGCCATGCTGAAACGATTTTTTGCCGTCTGTTTTGTTTTGTTCCCCGTACAGGCAATGGCCCAGGGTCTGGTGCCGTCGCCGCCGCAGATTGATGCCGCCGCCTATATTCTTGTCGATGCCCAGAGTGGGGCTGTGTTGGCTGAACACAATCCGGATATGCCGTTACCGCCCGCTAGCTTAACCAAAATGATGACCGCCTATGTGTTGGCCGGGGAAGTGGAGGCAGGGCGTATCAACGCCGATGATTTGGTAACGGTGAGCGAGAACGCCTGGTCTCAGAACCCGATTTTCGAAGGGTCTTCTCTGATGTGGATTGAGCCGGGGCTGGACGTGACCGTAGAGGATCTTGAACGCGGTATCGTGATCTCTTCAGGCAACGATGCCACGGTCGCCATCGCCGAGCATATTGCCGGCAGCGAAGCCGTCTTTACTGAAATGATGAACTCGCAGGCACAAACTTTGGGAATGGAAGGTTCCTACTTTACCAATTCTCACGGCCTACCGGATCCCGATCAGGTGGTGACGGCGCGTGATCTGACCATACTGGCCGCGGCGATGATCAGGGATTTTCCCGAACACTACGCCATGTACAAAGAGCCGGAATTTACCTACAACGACATCAGACAGTACAACCGCAACAGCCTGCTCGGGGAGGACCCCTCGGTCGATGGTTTGAAAACAGGCTATACCAGGGAGGCCGGATACTGCTTGGTGGCGTCTGCGGAGCGTCGCGGCATGCGGCTGATTTCCGCAGTGATGGGTACCAGTAGTGCCAAGGCGCGCAAGAATGAAACCCGCAGTCTGCTCAATTACGGCTTCCGATTTTTCGAGACTAAGGACGTCTTCGGGCCCATGCATGAGCTGGAAGCTCCTCGGATTTGGAAGGGTCAGGAAGATACGGTGCCCGTGGGATTGATTGATGAGACGGTGCTCACCCTGCCCAGGGGGAAGTCAAAGAATCTGGTCACCACGGTCGCGCTGGAGCCGGATTTGATAGCACCAATAGCCGTTGGCGATCCGGTCGGTACGGTTACCCTCAGCATCTCGGGTCAGACCGTGTTTGAAGCTCCTGCCGTAGCTTTGGCAACGGTGGAACCCGGAGGTTTTTTTTCGCGCCTTTGGGATACTATTCTCATGTGGGTGGCGAGCCTGTTCGCTACCTGATACCCCCTGGTTGACTAGGTTTTTACCAGGAGGCGCAATGGAAGCGGTACACAAGAGGTGAATGTTGGAGCAAGATCCTCCCAAAATAGAATTCCCCTGCGACTATCCAATTAAAGTGCTGGCGAGAACAGCAGATGATCTGCAAGAGGCCATCTATGAGATTTTCGAGCAACACGCACCAGGATTTGATCGCACGCGTGTAACAGCTCGCGCTTCCAAGAAGGGCACTTTTACCTCGGTCACGATCACTATTGAGGCAACAGGCCCGGATCAACTCGATGCGCTTCACAAAGACTTAATCGCCAGTGGTCGGGTTCAAATGGTTATTTGATGAATCCCCGCCTGCAGTTACGGCAACTTGGACTGGTCGAGTATTTACCCACCCTGGATGCTATGCGCGCTTTCACCGACGCTCGCGATGCCGATACCGATGATGAACTCTGGCTGCTGCAACACCCTCGTGTATTCACCCAGGGACAGGCGGGCAAGGCAGAGCATATTCTAGCGCCGGGGGATATCCCGGTGGTGCAGGTGGATCGCGGTGGCCAGGTGACTTACCACGGCCCAGGCCAATGGGTGATTTATCTGTTGATTGACCTACGACGTCGGGGATGGGGTGTGCGAGACTTGGTCAATGTGATCGAGCGCAGCATTATCAAGCTGCTCTCGAACTATGATATAGACGCCGTGGCCGAGCCGGAGGCCCCTGGGGTTTATGTGGGTGGGGCAAAGGTGGCCTCTTTGGGTTTGCGAGTGCGACGCGGATGTAGCTACCACGGCCTATCTCTCAACGTCGATATGGATCTGGAACCCTTTGCGCGTATCAACCCCTGTGGCTATCAAGACTTGCGAGTGACCTCTATGGCGCAGTTGCTGCCCGGCCACCCCGTAGATATTGAGTCAGTGGGTGCAGACCTGCTCAGCACGCTCGTTCAGGAAGTGGAAAACACTAGCAAGACTTGAACAAGAAGATCATGAGTTGACTTAGCGCTTAACCGGTCGCTTCTGTAATTTTCGCTGTAGTGTTCTGCGGTGCATACCGAGGGCTCTGGCGGTCGCCGAAATATTGCCCTCGTGCGATTGCAGTACCCGCTGTATGTGTTCCCATTCAAGGCGGTCGACAGATATCGGATCGCTGGGAATGGCGGAGTCGCCGCTCACTGTGGTCTTACCCTCAAACGCTTGCAGAATGTCATCGATCGTAGCGGGCTTGCAGAGATAATTTGTTGCACCAGCCCGCGTTGCTTCCACGGCAGTCACGATACTGGAATAACCCGTCAAGACTACCAATCGAGCAGCGGGTGCACGCTCTAGCAGCTGTGGCAAGACGACCAGTCCTGACGTTCCGGGCATGTTCAGGTCGAGCAGAATATGGGTGGGCTTAAATGCCTCGCATTCGCGTAGGGCTTCCTCCGCGCTACCGCAGCAGGCAGTAGTGAAGTCGCGCCGGGCGAACCCTCGCGCCATAACAGAGGTAAAGACAGGATCGTCATCGATAAGCAGAATGCGAGGCTGGACATCAGCCATGTTGAGCTCCCTGGGTGCTCGGCAGGTAAAGCTGCGCTTCGGTGCCGCCGCCTGCGGCGTTAGACAACTCGATTCGTCCGCCGTAGCGCTCTACTGTGGCATGACTTAATAACAAGCCAATGCCCAAACCTTCCATACTGGCTCTGATGATGGGCTTGCCCATGCTCTGCAGCATGTCATTCGACAAGCCTGGCCCCCAATCGCGAATAGCAACACAGACCTCGCGTGCATCCCAGCTCACTTCGATGGCTACTTTGTCTGTTCCGCTGTCCGCTGCGTTGTTGAGCAGATTTTCCAGTGCCTGGGTCAATGTTGGGTCAAATGCGATGGTGGGAGCTGAGCCATCCGGCGCGGGTTGCAGCTCGTAGACGATGCCGGGTCTACGCACTGACCAGCGCTCCACACAATCGCTAACAAATCTATCGATCGCCTGCTCCTGCTGTTGGGCTGTTGAAGTCAATTCCGCTGTGCGCGTTAACCCCTTCAGCGTCGCCTTGCATTGAGTGAGCTGCTGCTGCAGTAGCTCACAGTCTTTACGTGCCTGGGCGCCCAAGGCATCGTCCGATAGCAACTCATCCACCAGCACTGTCATAGTAGAGAGCGGCGTGCCCAATTCGTGGGCAGTCCCAGCTGCAAGGCTGGCTACTGCGACAATCTGTTCATCACGCAAACGATCCTCACGGGCCTCAACCGCGCGAGCGTCCTGCTGGCGCAGCATCGACGCCATGCGCACAACAAAATATGTGATGAGACCTGCGCTGAAAATGAAGTTAAACCACATGCCGATGACATGCACATTCGCCCCAGTTTCGTGACCCATATGGCCGTGTGGTGTAAACAGCGGGAATGGAACGTGGAATAGCAGCAGCGAACTGTAGGCCAGCAGGCAGACACCGGCCACCAGCCAGGTATAGCGCCAGGGTAAAACCGCCGCAGAAACCACCAAGGGCACAATGTAGTAAGAGATAAAGGGGTTGTTGGCCCCACCAGTGAAAAACATCAGTATGGTCCAGCCGAGGACGTCGATGAGAAGCTGACCTAAAAACTCGTTGTCGGTGACCGGCCAGTTTTGAGTGCAACGCCACAGGCTCACGGCGGTGACCCCCACCATCGCCAACAGGCTGAGAGTAACACCGATTAGGCTCTCCTCCGTTTGACTGATAAATATCACATAAATCAGCACACCGGCTTGCCCGGTCAACGCAATGCTGCGAATAAGCAGCAGACTTCGCAGGTTGTCTAGCGAAGGATTGTAGGCGGATGATGCTCGTGTCAGGGCTGTGTTCACGGGCGCATTATACGGTCACTTGCCAAAGGGCGGCAGGTACTTATCGTTTGTGTAAGCGTGAGATATTGAGTCGTCAATTTCCGGCGAGCCTTGAACGTGTTATTCAGGTAAGATAGCGCGCTTTTTTGGCGAGCGTGTTGAATGCGGAAGCGCTTGGAGATATTGGGTAGCTAGTCGTGAGTAACAGCAACTTATCTAACGAAATCGATAACCGACGCACGTTTGCGATCATCTCGCACCCGGACGCGGGTAAAACGACCATCACTGAAAAGCTGTTATTGCTGGGCAATGCGATCCAGGTCGCCGGCAGCGTTAAGGGCAAAAAAGGCCCTCATGCGACCTCCGATTGGATGAGCATGGAACAGGAACGTGGTATCTCTGTCACCTCGTCGGTGATGCAGTTTCCCTACGAACAGCGCATCGTCAATTTGCTCGATACCCCAGGCCACGAGGACTTTTCAGAGGATACCTATCGCACCCTAACAGCAGTGGATTCCGCGCTGATGGTGATCGATGGAGCGAAGGGGGTGGAAGATCGCACGATTAAGCTGATGAATGTCTGCCGCCTTAGG
>JBCCNJ010000073.1:0-21630 GCA_039025905.1 Pseudomonadota bacterium
CAGACCATCAGACCATCAGACCATCAGACCATCAGACCATCAGACCATCAGACCATCAGACCATCAGACCATCAGACCATCAGACCATCAGACCATCAGACCATCAGACCATCAGACCATCAGACCATCAGCGCACGGCCAAAGCAGTTTGTGACATGAGTCTTGAGCTGTGCATGGGTGTTGCCTTCCCCTGGCGTACGGAGAGCCAAATATCTAGCCCGTTAGAACGTAATAGCGCGAGCACGTGCGTCAGCTTGTTATGGATACTAAATCGCAATCGCCCTGTTAAAATGTCGGCCCTCAAGAGATAGGCGAATCCAGGGAGTGACAATGAAATTAGGTCGAATGAACCATGTAGGTGTGGCCACTAACTCGATTGAAGAGAGTATCGCTTACTATCGCGATATCATGGGCGCTACGCAGATTCATGAACCCTTCGATATGCCTGCACAGGGGGTGAAGGTGTGTTTTGTTGACACACCTGGCGAGAATGGCACGGCTGGAACACAGGTTGAGCTAATTGAACCCCTGGGGGAAGACAGCCCCATTCGCTCCTTTCTTAAGAACAATCCACTTGGGGGTCAGCATCACATTTGTTTTGAGGTGCCCGATATTCATGAGGCCAAAGCCTGGTTTGAAGGCAAAGGCAAGCGGGTATTGGGAGAACCGCGCATCGGTGCCCATGGCACACCGATATTCTTTGTGCACCCCAAAGACATGAATGGCATGCTCACTGAAATCATGGAAACGCCGAAGGACGGCGCGCACTAAAGCAGCGCTCAGTCCATCCCGGTGGCGTAGCGCAGCACCTGTTTCTTTAGCGGCGTGAGTTTTCCCGCGATATCGAGCCCCGCATTGCGCAGTAAACGTACGGGCAGAATATCGTTAGAGAACGTGGCGTAGAGCACGTCCATAACGGACATCATCAGCAGGTTGTCGTAGCGTCGCCGCAGTTCGTACTGTCGAAACAGCTCTCTTAAGGTTGCATCGTCTTCGGGCAGGCCGTGTTTGTCCAACAGCTGCAGCAGCGCGTTTAAATCTTTAAAACCCAGATTGACACCCTGACCGGCCATAGGATTTATGCTGTGGGCGGCGTCGCCGATTAGCAGCAGATTGCCTCTGTGATAGCTGTTGGCGTGCAGGCGGCGAATGGGAAAACTGCCCGTTTGAAGTATTTCAAAGTCCTCTAGTGCGTCCGGGAAGGCGGCAACAATCTCAGGCTTTAGATCAGCATGTGATAGGGCCTTGAGTTCTGCGATGCGGGTCTTATCGTGATACCAGATAAGGGCCGCATGATGATCAAACAGCGGCAGTAGCGCCATAGGGCCATGGGGAGAAAACTGCTGCCAGGTGACGTCGGTCGGCCCGCCCCGTAGTTTCACCAGCACAGCCAGTACTTGTTGACTGTACTGCCAGCCCTGGGTGCTGATACCGGCGCTGGTGCGTGTTCGCGAGTTGACCCCATCGGCGGCAATCACCCAGCGACAGTGATACTCTTTCTCGTCAGCGGTCACGAGCTTGCAGGGGCCGCGCCACTGCAGTTGATCAATATGCGTCCCATAGACGATGTCGACCTTGTCCAGTCGTTCCGCACGCTGATGCAGAGCGAGCTGCAGCAAGCGGTTTTCAACGAAATAGCCCAAGTGGTCCTGGCCGCATTCGTCGGCGCTGAACTCGCAGCTACCCGAGCGCTCCCATACGCGCATGCGTTCATAGGGGTGTACACGCATCGCTTCCAGAGTGTCCCAGACGCCCAGGGAGCTGAGCAGGCGTTGAGAGCCGAGATTGATCGCCGACACCCTGAGGTCAGGTGGCTGGTCGGGATCAAATGCCTGCGGCGCTTGATGTTCGAACATGACGACCTTAATGCCAGCGCTCGCCAGGCCAATGGCGGTGGCGGCTCCGACCATGCCACCGCCGATGACGGCGACGTCGAACTGTTGCCCCGCTTTCTTTTTTGTCATCTAGCTATTTCACTAACAAAGCGTTTTTGCTGATGGATATGAGTGGGCGACAGTATAACCACTGTGCCGGCCCAGTGGGCAACGCAGACGTGATACGCTACATTGATCAGGCGCTGGAGACGCCCTGGCAAAATAGCTTAGAAGCCACAGGCCAGTTTTGACCGGAGATCGTCAGCGCCAAGCGACCCTAGAAAATCTGCAGCGAGGAAAGCTGATGTCAGACGACAATATGATGGATCCGGACGAGTTCTATACGAAAACCCAGCGCAAACTGCAGGAGGAGAATGAAGCCCTCAAATTAGGGGATGCGGTCGTCGGCGCCATCGTCCGTAAGTCGCTGGAAGCGCCGCATATCGAATTCATAGAGAAGCTGGACTACTTTTTCCTCTCCACCGTCAGCTCGAAGGGCGAACCCACAGTCTCGTACAAGGGCGGCCCGGTGGGTTTTGTCAAAATACTCGATGAAACCACGCTGATGTTTCCCAACTATGATGGCAATGGCATGTTCTTTTCTATGGGGAATGTGCAGGAGAGCAAAAAGCTGGGGATGTTGTTCATCGACATGGAAACACCACAGCGCATACGCGTGCAGGGCACCGCTTCGATCACAACTAAAGAGCGTGCGATGGAGGTGTATCCGGGGGCGAACATGGTCGTCGTGGTTGAAATCGACTCCGTTTTTTACAATTGCGCACGTTATATCCACGGATTCAAGCGCGTGGGAACGTCTAAATATGTACCCGACGAGCAGGGCAATCAGCCGTTCCCCGCCTGGAAGCGCATCGAACTCTTGCAAGATGTTCTGGTGCCGAAAGACCAGGGCAGGGCAGAGCAAGAGGGCGGCACCATCACGCAAGATGATTACAATCGGCTGGTGAGTGAGGGGGATTCCTGATATGTGATCAGCCATTCTACACTCATCATGGCTGACCTTTAGGTATTAGCATCGATAGGCTAGTGAAGATGGATCATTTGAATAAGCGTTGAACAGATCTGTCAAAACGCGTACTGAACCTCCAGACCATACATGCGCGGATGACCAAAATTAAATCGTTGAATCCCCGCCGGCCCCACTGTGATCTGATCGCTCTCTACATTCGCAGCGACGGTATCGACGCTTGTAAAGTACTGCTCATCAAGTAGATTGGTGACGTACACGGAGGCCTGCCAGTTGTCCCTTTGTAATCCTACCCGGCCATTTATTAGCCAGTATTCCTCCACCTTGTCGCTGACGAAGTTTTCTACGTCACTGTACTGCTTTCCCTGATAGCTTAAGACTGCGGATCCAAAAAAACCGGTGTCATGTGAATAGGCTGCGCCTAACGATCCGGAAAAGTTGGGTGCGCTAGGGAATTCATTGCCAGACAGATTTGTAAGGCCCGTCTCGCCCGGTAAGGGGTTGCCTTGCCCATCAACGCCGAATGCAAAATCATCAAATTCAGTCTTTAAGTAACCCAAGGATGTGAAGACATAGAGGCCACTGTCGAAACTGTAGTTGGCGTTGAGCTCTGCTCCATACAGGTTGGACTTACCCGCGTTTAGGGTTTGGAAATTCAGGATGACATCATCTGTGGGAACGACAATTTGTTGATCTTCATATTCTGCGTAAAAGATATTGGCGTTCAACACCAGGCGGCCATCTAACTGCAGCGATCGAAAGGCCAGCTCATAGTTGGTGAG
The DNA here is from genome assembly GCA_039025905.1 of Pseudomonadota bacterium. GTDB lineage: Bacteria > Pseudomonadota > Gammaproteobacteria > Pseudomonadales > Halieaceae > JARRPM01. Next base: position 3,645 of record JBCCNJ010000073.1, read on the forward strand.
GTATTCTGGATCGAATTCCAGCACTTCGTTGCCCACTGCCTCGACTCCACCGGCTCGGTATCCCCGAGCTACGAAAAAGCTGAGTGACTGGTTCTCATTGAAGTTGTACTTGATCGAGCCACGAGGTAGAAACGCGGAGAAATCGGTATCACGTTCTTCTTCGCTGGAGCCTGAGATGAATGCATCGCACGGCAGGCTAGCCGTGCCGAGCACGATAAAGCAAGGGTCGCTACTGAACTGCACATTCACCTGTAGGCCAGTACTAGAAATCTCCTCGACGTCATAGCGAGCGCCCAGACTGACACTCCATTGGTTGTTTAGTGCCAGGGTGAAGTCGCCGTAGATCGCGTAATTATCGATTTCAGACTCTGCGTCTTGTTCAAACACGATCGTCGTATCGGGTGGATCAAAAACTAGCCCCGTATTGGCTGCAGTCACTCCCAATAAGAGATCGGACTTAGACTCATCTCTAAAGTAGTATGCCCCAACCCAGCCGGTTAACCTTTCAGAACTATAGTGAACGCGAAAATCTGCGGACCAGGTATTTTCGTCGCGCTTATCATCGTCTCCATTATTGTTTATCAAGCGCTTGGTATCGTCATAGGTGGCAACTAAAACCGTCCTCCAACGGTCGGAGAAGCGGTAGCTGACGTCGGTGATGAATCGGGTCGCTTCATTTTTTCCCTCACCGGCTCGGAAATCGTAGTCATCTAGGTCAAACGGATCAAAACCGATTGCTTCCGGCGTACCTGCGTTAGGTCCAATCACAGAGTTACCCCGCCCGGAGTTGAGGTAGTCTGTGTATTGGAGATTGAGCTCGACTCTCAAATCCCGGATAGCATCGGGTTCAATGAGAAGCTTACCTCTGGCGGTCGTCGCATCACTGGCATCTTTCGATACTCCGACCGGAACGTTAAAGCCATTGAAGTCCTGCTCGCGATAATCCAACGCCAGTCGATAGGCCACCTGATTGTCGATGAGTGGACCTGTTAGCATGGCAGATGCCTGTCGCGTATCTTCGGAGCCGACGATCCCCATCACTCTACCGTTGAGCACGTACTCGGGATCACTCGTTTTAATCACCATGGCACCTGCGAGCGCATTACGCCCTTGCGTTGTAGATTGTGGGCCACGCAGGATTTCCACCTGTTCGACATCCCACAGATTGAAAGCGCCGCTAAGGCCGTTGATTGATGCAGGCGCACCATCGATGTAAACGTTGGACGTCCGCCCCGCGCCGGAGCCGCCGAAGCCGCGCGAATTGATGCCCCTGATTGCAATATTAAAGAGCCCCACGGTGTTGGTTACATTCGCTGTCAGCGCAGGAATGTCTTGCGCCTCAAACAGTGCCTGATCAAACATATCCCGTTCTGTGAAAAGAGCGACGGATTCGATGGTATTCTGCAAGGAGACACCTTGCTTGGTTCCAAAAATAATGATTTCTTCCTGAACACTTGCGGTTCGTGGTGGTGGCATCGGCGATGAGATGGAGCGCAAGGCAAAATTATTCCCATTGACCTGGACCCACTCTAATGGGTGGCCCGAAATCATTTCCTTGAGTGCTTCTCGGGCCGTGAGCTCACCGGATACGGCGTTGGATTCAATATGCTTGATTGCTGACGAGTCCGCCGCCACCTGTTGCCCTGTGACATGGTTAAATTCGATTAGTGCCGCGGACAATGGCTGTGCAGCGATCTCGAACTGGTATTTCGGTTCATTTGGATCTTGCGCCAATACAGGTGCCGCAAGCAGCAGCATGACCACCAAGCTGGATAAAAAAAATGGGTGCGTCAATAGCGCTTTTTTGACATACACGGCCGGGATACCTCGCTGTCTGGGCATTTATCCTCAAATACAAGGGAATAACGGCCACCACGCACCCGAACCGGATCTATTTTGGAAAAATAGTTAGTCGGCAGACGATTTAGTGTGTCTTAGATGGACGGGCTGAGATGAAGCTGTTGGCTCCCTGTCCAGCGGGATTCCAGCCGATGTGCTTGCACAATAGTGAACAGTGCATCGGCCGCTTCATCAATATAGAAGATGCCAGTCACCTCTCCGCTGTGCTCATTTAACTCGCTGCTGTCGACCTTAAATGGCGTGTAAGGCGCTAGTGCTTCAATGACTTCTAATATCGGGCGCTCTGTAAACACCAATTTCCCGCTACGCCACTGACCGATGTCCTGTGCCGGCCGAGTTTCTACCGGAGTCAATTTACCCTGCCTTGCCATGACCGTTTGCGTCGCTTTTAGTATTGCTATCCCGTAGTAGGCGTTGCGCACCACCACCTCACCGTGCATCACCGATACCCTTACGCTGTCGCTGGTTTGGCGGTTTACAACGAATTCGGTGCCAACCACTGTGGTTTCAATATCGTCTGAAACCACAACGAAGGAACGGGACGGGTCGCTCACAACGTCGAACGCCGCTAATCCCTGGCTGAAAATGATTTTGCGTTCCTGCTTGGAATACGCAACCGTAAGCTGTGTATTCCAACTCATCCAGACCTTGGATCCATCCGCGAGGGTAAGCTCTTTTTGCTCCTGCCAAGAGGTGATGTATTCATCGACAGACGGGTTAGTCTGCGCGGAAGGCGTTACGGGTGTCTGACTGCCGTGGAAAGCGCTATACGATAAAAAGACGCTTATGCTGACAATAGCAAGTGCGCCCAGGACGTAGCTGAGCTGTCCTTCGACTAGCTTTGTCGCGATGATCTCGCCTTTTCGCCGAAGCTGCTGCCAACGGCTCAGCTTATAAGAACTGATTTTCCCGCCTGCCCTTAATAATTGTTGCGCTTTGTCTATTGCCTGAGCATGACGGTTGGATAAATTTTTGAAGCTGTCGATCGCGTTTGATGACTGCCTCGTTGGCTCACGCTTATAGGCCGCGACTAATTCATGTGCCTCAGTGTCGATCATGTTCTCAGTAAAGTGAGGCTCGCTCTCAGGCGGCATGGTGCCTTCCCTAGTCCGTCAATGGTTCTTTTACTAACAACGTTTCTCATCGTACTGAACCGTACCAAATGAGACCAGCACTTGCGGATGAAGTATTGGGTCTAGTCGGGGCTGACTATCGAGCTGATGTGAGACCAACAGTGTCGGCGAGTCTTGGTTAAGCGTTTCTCGATGGTCGAAATTTTGAAGCCCAGGGATTTGGCTATTTCAGCGCGCGGTTCACAGGCAACATATGCGCGGTAAAAAATCTCTCTATTGAGCGGCCCAAGCTCAGCCAGTGCGGCTTCCAGAGCGTCAACTGCCTGCTCGGCGGCGATATACTGTTCAGGATTTTCTGTACTCGAGTTGTCCAGGAACACCGCACTCGCCTGTTCGTATTCGCGACGGGTGGTTTCAGCGCGAACCGTATCGATCGCTGCGCTACGGGACATTTTGTTCAAATATGCCTGGTTAGGCTCTACATCTGATCGCAAAAGCTTTTCGCAAACAGTTTGAATAACGTCGTCTGCCGAATCTCTTGATCCTAATAGCCGCTGCAGCCAATGTCGTTGATTGACGATCATGTCAAAAGGTATGGAGGGTGGTTTGGACATGATGTCCCTAAAGTATCAAATATAATGCTAATAATAGTGGTTATCATTCGCGATATAAAGGCGGATCGAGCGGATACTCCCAATCAGAGCGCTTGCAGCGATAGCTGTGTCATACCCTCGAGAATCCCTAATGCGCCACGTTCCTCGATCCCCCTCCTGCCATTCCCACCGAGTTGAGCCAGCGCGTCCCCCGCCGTTTCAAATGGATTCAACTTGATCAGTGCGATATTGGCGCAGCCAAGACGCGTTTTAAGAGGCATCCCCTTACCGGTTGGAGTGATTCACACTTGGCATTAAACCGAGAGCATCGTATTGTTAAGGCGAACGCTTCTCATTATCGCCCTGAACAGGTAAGGGGGCGTAGGGGATTCCGATACACGTCTACCAAACGGACGAGGTAAAGGTACTAACGTGGGTATTAAAAGCAACAGGACGCGCTGGCATATCACCTGGCGGACGCTGGTAGCGATTTTTCTTGGCTATTTGTTCGCCAACAGCGTAGCGATGCTCTTGATGTTTATCTTGCCACTGGATCGCTTACATGGGGTTGTATTAGGTACGCTGCTGACCTTTGTCTTTTGGACAGCGGCTGTCATGTGGGTCTTCTCTGTTGATCGGATGCGAGCTGCAGCCGTGCCCATGCTGATTTGCACAGTCGTATTCTCTGCAGCCGCATGGCGCTTGTATTTAATGGATCCCGCGCTGTGAACGGAGCATTTCGCCAATCCATGACGTGGCTGCACACCTGGTCTGGTCTCGTTCTGTGTTGGATGCTGTATTTCATTTTCGTTACCGGCACGCTCGGCTACTTCGACACCGAGATTGATTTGTGGATGACGCCCGAAAATCCGGCTCAGGAGCGCACCGATACCTTGTCGAATATCGCGCTGGGGCAGGTTTACCTGGAACAAGTCGCGTCGGATTCGGAACGTTGGTTTATCTATCCCTCCCAAAATCGCACCCGACCCCATTTGATGGTGGGCTGGTTGGAGCCAAAGGCAGATAGAGAGGGCGGTACGTTCAAGAGCCAAAAGCTCAACCCCAAAACGGGAGAGCCTTTGCCCGAGGCACGTGATACCGGCGGAGGCCAACTTCTGTATCGAATGCATTATTTATTGCATTACTTCCCGAATCGAATCGGCTACTACATAGTCTCTTTGGCGACCATGGTGATGCTGGTGGGGCTCATCACCGGCATTGTGGCTCACAAAAAAATCTTCAGGGATTTTTTCACTTTCCGATGGGCGAGGGGTTCACGCTCCTGGCTGGATGCGCACAACCTGCTATCAGTGTCGACATTACCGTTCCAACTAATGATCACTTACAGCGGCCTCATTTTTTCACTTGGGCTGTTTTGGATGCCACTGATTGCGCTCGGGGGCTATGGATTTGATACAGAGCGATTGCGCGCGTTACAAGATGTGTTTGGCAGTGAGGAACCCGTGCCAGCACAGGTTGCTGCTCCGCTGATGCCGCTCGCGGAGCTGGCAACGGAGGTAAACGCTGACTGGCGTGACAGTCCGATCAGTATTGTCATTGTCGATTATCCCGGTGATGCAAATAGTCTGGTGACTCTGACAAATTCAGGCGTCGGTCGCTCTGGACGCGAGTCAATTGCGCTCAGCGGCGTGACTGGTGAAGCCCTGGACGAAGAGGCCTTTAAAGTTCCCAATGCGTCGGTTGCTTTTGCGCTCACCATGGTGGACCTGCACGAGGGGCTTTTTGCCGATACGCTGCTGCGCTGGCTTTACTTCCTTGCCGGTCTCATGGGTACGGCGATGATTGCAACCGGCGCCATTTATTGGGTGCAGTCGCGCAAGAAAAAGCAGGCAACGGCTGAGGGCTTGGGCATACGTTTTGTCGAGTGCATGAACGCGGCTACCATTGCAGGTCTGCTCACCGCCGTGGCCGCCTATTTCTGGGCAAATCGTCTTCTGCCCCTAGAGATGGCACATCGTGCTGACTGGGAGGCCAACTGCATGTTTTTGGTCTGGGGCGGTTGCTTTGTTCATGCGGCGCTGCGACGCAAAGCGCGGGTATGGTGCGAGCAACTTTATGCTGTGGCTGCACTGTTTCTGGGGCTGCCGCTGATTAATGCTATGACAACCGATGCTCATTTGGGCAATACGCTTCCTGCGGGTGATTGGGTTTTAGCGGGCTTTGATTTGCTGGCAATCGCTACGGGTCTGATTGCGCTGGCTGTTGCACTCAAGCTGCGACCGGCAGCCACTGCAGAAACCGTAACTGAGCCGGTGAAAGTGGCGGCGCGTTAGCGCGATCGATATGGCAGTCACCGCAGCACTTATCCTGACACTGATGGCGTCTATCTGCCTGTGCATTGCCATGCGCAGGCACCGGGCGCTGCTGGGCGGCTACACACTCTCGCGCTTTCAGACCCTATCCCTCAGAGCGCTGGGTTTTCTGCTGTTAACCGCCGCTATGATCCTATTTTTCTACAATCTGGATTTTATGCCAGCTATCGCGCTGTTCTTCGGCTGGTTTACCGTCACGATCGTATTGATCGCGCTGACACACACGGCCGTCGTGCAACGGCGCTAGCCTGTGGCCCGGCGACTATCAACCCAGGGGCACGAAGCGCTTTAATTTATTCGTTTGCGGATGACGGGGCAGTTCTTCCACGCGCTTGAACGTCACCTCGGGTTGCGAAACGCCGGCATCCTTTAGCAGGCGTTCCACTGCCAGATGTAGTGCATCAAAGGAGATATCGCCGTGAGTAATCACCCGCACGTCTGCGCCGCGCTCGGTCTGAATGACCTGGTACTCGCTGATGTGTCGTTCCTGTCCCAACACCCCACGAAAGCTCATGGGATGCACTTTTACTGAGCCTGCGTAAACAAACCAGTCATCCGCACGACCCCTGATTTCTTTAATGCGTCGACAGCCCGGTGCATCCGGGTTGTCATCGATATCGAACGTCATTTTGTCGGTCATTTCGTATCGAATCATGGGCATCTCTGTGCCATAGAGCTTGGTACACAGCACCCGCTCGGCGAAGTGGGGGTCCTGCATAGGTAGGTCTTCGTCGTCGACTGGTTCAAAAATAACGAAATCCTCTGCCAGCGATACGCCGCCGTAATCGTCGCCTTCTGTAGCGGCGAGACCGATCTCTACTGAACCCCAGGCGTCGTTGATGCCAATGCCCCAGACTTCTTTCGCCAGATCACGTGCCTCCTGAAACAGGGGCTCTGAGTTGGTTGAGAGGCGATTTAAGTCAATCTTCAATTTGCCGTCTTGAGCCAGCGCACACAGTTCCTGAACGACGGAAGCGTATCCAACGAGCCGGTCTGGTTGATAGCGATTGAGCGCTTCAACCATTTTGTCCAGCGGCGTGTCGGCTGGAAACACCTGCATCTCCCGCTTTGGGTCTAATGAGGTGGGGTAGAGAAGCCGACTGGCGTGGACATAGGAGCCGGCGCAGACCACGGCGGTGCGTCTTGGTCCACTGGGCGCTTGCTTGAGATCTCGCTGCATCTCCATGCGATAGGTAATGTTTGCGGTGACGATGTACGTCTCCCAGTCCCACAGGTAAACGCCGCGCTTGCCTGAGGTACCGCCTGTGGCAGCAGCGTACAAATCGCCGCGAAAGTAAGGGTTGTCCGCTTCTCCCCGATGCAGTTGGTCGAGGTGGGTGAGCACATCATCGAGTTTCAGTGAACGGTCCGTGACGATGTCGTTCCAATGCTCCATGACAATCGCTTTAGTCAGCGGCGGAATCTTAGTCAGGTCGCCGAGATCGAGAGTGGATGCTTCCAGAGAGCCGATCAGGCTTGCATAGTAGGGTGAATGCTGTTGTGCGTGGGCGACAACCTTACGCAAACCCAGTGTCTGCGCCTCAGCAATTTGGTCGCGGCTCCATCCAAGCTGTGTGATCGCCTGAGGGGTGAAATCGCGCGCCTCCTGTATGTGGCGTGCGTGTGTGGTAGCAAAATCACCCATTACATTCCTCCGGTCCATCGGCTTGAGTCTGTGCATTTCGTATCTGCGCGAGTCGCAGCGCCACGGTCGTTAGCACCCGTCTGAAACGGATAACTCGAACCCTGGCTCGACAGTAATCGAATACCTGCCACTCGATATTAGCAGTCTACGCTTGCAACACCATACGTGCGTGGTCTTTGTCTCTGCGGGCGTTGGCCGCATGCTGATTCGCCGTCGGCTCTGAGAGCAGTGTAGTTTTCCGCCTGGTTGGCGGCAAAGGTCACCTCGGTGTGCGGTTGCGAGTGTGTGCAATTGGCATCGTCTTGACGCATAGATGGGCTTTCAAGCGAATCCTGATCCGGTTGCAGATGGCGCGACCGTTGACTGAGATCACTAGGTAGCGTTAGCTGAGAGGGCCAGGGCCGATGTGCGAATCAGGCTGGGGCCGCCGTAAATGAAGCCCGTGTAGAGCTGAACCAGAGACGCGCCGGCCTCGACTTTGGCGACTGCGTCTTCCCCAGACATGATGCCGCCGACGCCGATAATGGGTAGCTCATCCTGCAAGACACGATGTAGCGCAGCAATAGTATCCGTTGATTGTCGACTCAGGGGGCCGCCACTGAGGCCTCCCTGCTCCTGAGCGTTTGGCAGATGCTCCACCCTAGATCTATCGATAGTGGTATTGGTGGCGATAACTGCATCTACCGAGTGAGACCTCAACAGCTGCGCCACTGCCTCCAACTCCTCTGTGTTCATGTCGGGGGCAATCTTAACCGCGACAGGTACGTATCTTTCGTGTTCGTCGGATAGCGCTTTTCTGCGCTCTGAGACCGCGAGTAAAAGTTGATTGAGTTGTTCACCAAACTGCAGGTCCCGCAGCCCCGGAGTGTTGGGGGATGAAATATTGATCGTAATGTAATCGGCGTAGGCATAGACCTTGTCCATGCAGAGTAGGTAGTCCTGATCCGCCTGTTCGACGGGCGTATCGCGGTTTTTGCCAATATTGATGCCGAGCACGCCTTGATAGCGTCGATTTTTGACCTGGGCGATCAAATGGTCCACACCCTTATTATTGAATCCCATGCGGTTAATGATGGCCTGTGCTTCCGGCAACCGGAACATCCTGGGGAGCGGGTTACCGGGCTGTGCTCGCGGCGTGACCGTGCCGATTTCGACGAATCCAAACCCTAAAGCCCCCAGCGCGTTGAAGTAATCACCGCTTTTATCCAGGCCGGCAGCGAGCCCGACCCGATTGGGAAAGCGGATACCCATTACTGTCACGGGGTCCGAGACCGGCTGTGGCATGGCGAGCTTAGTCAGGCCCAAACGTTCGCTAGTGCTAAGCGCACTCAAGCTAAAGTTATGCGAGGTTTCAGGTGAAAGAGCGAACAACAGTGGTTTTATTGCGGCGTACACAGGGCATTGTTGGGTCGTTGGGACTGGGGTGCGAAAGGATAACCGAATCACCGCTCTGAATCGACGCGCACTCTAGCTTGCATGGCCCGAGCGCAGTAATCGGACCCTGTAGCTGACAACTGCCGTTGTCCCCACAGAGGCTTTGTAAGCCCGGGGCTTGAGATCATAAAGTGGCTTAGATAGGCAGCTGTGCCAGCCTTACGGTGCTATTGCGTAATCGCTAATCTGTACCTCTGAGCCGTAGTCGCCATAGTCGCCAAGTGCGCGCAGGCGGCGGAACTCGCCCCACTCTATCGCGCGGTAGCGCGGTGAACTGCTGGTACTGATCGAGTTCACTAGTGGCTGATAAACGTAATCGTAGCGTGGATTAAAAAAGAAGGGCGCACTCAAGCGTTCTTGCGATTGATTCGCGCGAACCCGGTGAACCGGCGCCGCATAGCGATCATTGGACCATACTTGAACAATGTCGCCGATATTCACCACCAGTTTAGTGGGGTCTGCCGGTACCAGATGCCATTGGCCCTGCCGATAAATCTCCAGACCCTCATGCTCGTCTTGTAGCAACAAGGTGATGGCCCCGCTGTCGGTATGATGATTCACGCCAAGATGCCCGTCAGTTGGCGTTGACATGCCTGCGGGTGCTGCGGGCGAGTCGCAGGGTGGGAAAAAATTGAGGCGCAAAAAACTGGTGTGGGAAGGTCTAAAGCCTTGCCGCAGTTCATCGTTGGAAGCACCGAGATTGAAGGCAATGCTGTCGATGAGCGCGAAGGCGACGGATTCGCATGCGTTCCAATGCGTGACGATGGCTTGTTGGAAATCTGGTAGGCCGGCCGGCCACTGCGGCATCCAGCCCTCGTTGTCCTGGGGGCCGTAGTCGAATATCTCTTTCCAGTCCGCCGTATTCTTGGTCAGCTCCTGGTTGTAGAAGCCCCAGGGATTGGACTCGGTGCGCTCGATCAGGCGCTTCACCTGCAACGGCTGCTTGAAAAACTGGTGGGCAGTTGTGCGCAGCCGCGAGCACGCCGCTTGATCAATTGGATGATTATCTAGCAAAAATAGACCCCACTCTCGGCAGGCTGTGTCCAGCGCTTCACAAGCTCTGAAGTCGACAAGATCCCTGAAATCGATTGTCGGTAGTGCGGTTGTATTCATACTTTGGGTATGGAACCTGATACTCGATATGATTCGCGAACACCTGAGGCTAAGGCCCGGTTAAGTGGAAGACCTAGCCTTGGGATAAGATAGACATGAACGCAAAGGCATGCAAACAGCCTTCAATCACAACTGAGATAGCGCGCACAGAATCTTAGTAGCGTCGGTGCATGCTTTTGGTCCGCGATGAGATCCCAGCCCTCTGATGCAGTGTAGCGGCTACCCCTCGTTTTCGGCTTTCTCGCGATGACCCTGCACCAGTTCCAGGTGCTGGCGGTAGGTGGTAGTAACGCGTTCGATGTCTTCTGCGTTCAAACGACCTCTGTTGCCCTTAACCTGAAAGCTGGAATATACGCACGATGCCGTCATCAGGCTGGCGCCGGCAACATGGGTCGGAACGCCTTCTTCGGTCATTTCGTTCGCGAGCTTTACAAAGCGCTGCATACACTCGTAGTGAACTTGATCATCCTTTGATGCCATCGTTTTATTCCTCCGGGGTTTAGATGTGAAAGCGGTAGGTCTCGGCGCGGTATCGTTAGCGATAGCGCTCGCCGAGGGTGAATGTGCACTAGTTTATCTCAACAAGGCGGTCAAATTTCGCTTTCCGGCACTAGGTATTCAATACTCGGCGGTTGCGAGCGAGGTTGAGACACCAAAACACCCGAAAGATTCTAGTGATCGTCTTCGTCCGGCTCGTGTCCGTAGTACTGATAGGTCCTTTTCAGGATTTCATCATGTATTCTCACAATGTCTTTGCCGTCCTGCTCGGAACGCAACTGTCCGCTTGCGTCGATGCTGGATAGGGATATCACCCCCGACATTACCTCTAGTCCAGCCTTATTGATTGGGCAGAGCATCATCGCGCCGTCACCTGGAATCTCTCCCCCGCCACTGCCCAGTTGGCCAACCTCGGTATACCCCAAGCCAAAAACCCCGCCTCCGCCGACGGCAAGCATCCCTAAGGCAACCGTGACGTTGACATCCGCACTGGACCTGGCCTGGTAGCGTATGACGTAGGCGGCTTTCGCTTGGAGGGCGTTTAAATTGAGATGCCTGAAATTGGATGAGGTCAGTTGCAGAGGGTAATCCAGCTGGGTATCGATAAAGGCTATGGCGCCGGCAATCCCCTCCTTGTCCAGTTCGTTGATGTAGTCGATCGCCACCTCACGAATCGCGCGGTACATGGCACGCTGCAACTTTGGATCGGTGACGACCTGGTTCCATTGAGCAACCTGTGCTTTTGCTCCAGGAGCACCCGATATGCTGAGGGTGAAAGCCGTCAATACCGTTATAAAAATACGCCTGATTGTTTGCACTCTGTGTAGGCCCCCTTTACAGAATAGCTAGCTTACGGGTACGTGGCAGGCAACGGGGTGCCGCAACCGTGCAAGACTAAAGAAAGGCGAAGGACTTTTGAAGTGAAAGTCACTAAAGACTGCAAAATGTACTCCGGATCAAAGCGGCACCGGTTGTCATCCTTGGCCCATGCTTGAGGTCATCTGAGCTGATGTTAGCGTAACTGCCAAGCCACCAAGCCACCAAGCCAGCAAGCCACCAAGCCACCAAGCCACCAAGCCACCGATCCCCTCGACTATCTAGGTTGGGTGTAGCAGTGGCCTGACGTTTGATGCGAGAACGGGGTCGACTTTCCGATTCTGTGCACACAGCGTGCACGCTCGATTAGCTTAGAACGTTAGGGTACCTGTGATGCCATAGACCCTCGGCTCCCCAAACTGATAATAGGGCTCGGTGACGTAGCCGTTTCTAGGATCGTTACCAAAGTTGCCGAAGCCACGCACGATATAGTCTTTGTCGGCGAGATTACGGCCCCACAAGATCAGGCTCCATGCTTCGCGCTCGATACCGACGGCGGCATTGACCACGTCGTAACCATCGGTTTGTTCATTGTGGTCATCGGAAAGGTAAAAGTCGTCCATGCCTTCCAATTCCAGGCGCACAAAGGTGTCGAGTGGGAAGTTGTAACGCGCACCCACAGAGTACTGGTAGGCAGGTGCGTACGCCTGCTCGCGACCCGATAAATCTTCACCAAACTCATTTACGTACTCATCAAACTCGGTTTTCAGCAAGCCTAGATTGCCCCAGAGCTGCAGAGCGTCGGTGGCTAGCCAGTCCACTTCGATTTCTGCACCATAGTTCTCGCCCTCTGCCGCATTGCTGGTATAGCCGATAAAATCGGTAACCCCTTCCTCTAGTGGAATGACAACAGAGCCGCTGACCTGCTGATCCTCTCTATCCATGTAGAAGATAGCCACTCGCGCGGTTAAGCGGCCGTCTAGTGCGAGACTTTTAAAACCTATCTCATAGTTGATCAAGGTTTCTTCGTCGAAGGTCGTGATGGCTTGCAGGTCATTGATGACGTCCGGATCATCGGAGGTCCTAAGATTGGCGAGGATGGCCCCGTTCACGCCGAGGGCGCGATAGCCACGGGAAACCGCGCCATAGACCATGGTGTTCTCGGCGATGTCGTATTCCAGCGCAATACGGCCACCCCACATATCATCGTCGGGATCAAAGCTGACAGCGTTATTATCCGAATAATCCGTTTGACGATCTTCCCAGCGCAAGCCTGTCACCAGTGTTAGTCGATCGGTCAGGCGAGTATCCAGCTGTCCGAACAGGGCATAGGTTTTGGTGTCGTTCTCCGCGGAGAAAAAGGGTGCGAATGTATAGGTACGATCTAGGTCTTCATCGTTGCGCAGGAAGTAAAAGCCAAAGACCCAATCGCTGCGATCGTTGAACAGCCGAGATTCTTCATTAGAAAGTAAGCGAATCTCGCTACTCGCGCTCTTGCGCTTGCGCTTGTATTCATCAAACCCGGTGTAGCCATCGGGGTGAAACCCATCGAAGGTCCAATCCAGATCAAAGCTGTAGAGTATGTCGGAGTCAGCATAGGCAAAGGCGGTTTGCAAATCGAAACGCTGAAACTCCGAATAGCTATGCACGGTGACACCTAAAGACTCCTGAGTGTCCTTGCCTGGCTCGTCCGAGCGCGTTGTGCGATTGTTATCCAGGGAGAAGGCATCGTAGCCGTTGTCCATGTCAATATAGGTAACACCCAGATCAAATTGATGAGCCTCAGAGGGGAGCCAACGTAGACGAGCGCGAGAGGTGAGTTCATCACGATCAGCGGTATCATCACTGTTTAAAAAGCTATTGTCCTGATAGCCATCGCTGTTGAACTGCTGTATGGCGAGCCGATAAAGCAGCTTCTCCGTGATCGGCCCGCTGGCAACGGCTCCCAGGCCATAAGTGCCGTAGTCACCCGCAGTACCTTCCAAGTGATAGTAGGGCTCAGCGCTGGGTGCATTAGATGTGACATTGATAAGACCCGCCAAAGCGTTTGCGCCGTGCAATGTGCCTTGAGGGCCGCGTAAAATTTCTACCTGCTCGACGTCAAATAGCGTCCCGATACTGCCGATACCGCTGAAATCGATTCGATCGACGAGTAGCCCCACGGACGGGTTTAATGGGTTTTCGAATTGGCTGCGATCCCCAACGCCACGAATTTGAAAATACCGGGCGCGAGAGGTGCCACCGGCAAAGTTGACGTTGGGAGCCACCTTGAGAATCTCTTCAAGCTGCTGCGCACCGCGCTCGCTGATGATAGCGTCACCCAGCACCGAAATGCTGCTGCTGGCTTCTAGCAGGGGTGTTTCGCGCAATTCCCCCCGCACCACGATTTCTTCCAGCTTTTCGTTGGCAAGACTGGTTGGACTGGCCAATGCCAGACAGATTGAAGAATAAAAAAGTGTTCGTTTCACAGGATCTCTCCATCAGTACGATAGTTAGAGACCCGGTCAATTAAGGCTACAGCGAGGAGGATTCAACCTATTCCTACGCCGGTGCAAACCGGATCAGGTTCAAAGGGTTCGCCCAGCCGCCAGGCCAGTGCATCTCAGGCTTTCGCCACCCCTCAGGTTTCACTCATATGAGTGCGCGGGCATCATAGCACCGCGCTTGATTGCAGTGAACTGCAAATTCTGAAGTGCCGGCGTCGTAGATGCTCGCGGCAGTTGAGATGGGAGGCTCAGTGGTCCTCAGGGGTATGACCGTAGTACTTATAGGTCAATCGGAGGATGTCATTGTGTATTTGGATGATGTCCTTGCCGTCCTGATCCGCGCGCAATGCGCCGTCTTTATCGATGGAAGCGATGCTGATGACCCCTGACATAAACTCTAGGCCCGCCTTGTTGATCGGGCAGACCATCATGGCGCCATCGCCCGGGATTTCTCCGCCGCCCGCGCCCGATCCAATGGGGGCAAACGCGCTGCTGACGGCGCCAACGTTGAGGTTGTCCGGAATCTCAACTCTTACGTTTACGCCTGCACTGGATTTAGCTTGATAACGGATGACATAGGCGGCTTTTGCCTGCAGCGCGTTGAGGTTGAGATGTCTGAAGTTGGACGAGCTCAATTGCAGCGGATAGTCCAACTGCGTATCGATAAAGGCGATCGCGCCGGCGATACCGTCTTCATCGAGTCTGTTGATGTAGTCGATGGCGACCTCACGGACGGCGCGCAACATCGCCTTCTGCAGCTTGGGGTCGGTGACGACCTGATTCCACTGGGCGACTTGAGCGTGTGACGATAGCGGTGTGATCACAGCTGCGATGAGCGCTATCGTCAGGACTAGCATTGGTTTCCATGCAGGCTGTGCGGTCACTACGATGTTTCGCATATTACTTTTTCTCTACAAACACTCGGCAGGATGACGCAGTAAGGTAACACGATCGAGATTTGAACAACCATATCTATCCGAGCTGGTATTGAAGTTTTCTTAAGGAGACAACAAAAAGCGGGGCTCTTTCGCCTGTATTATCGCGGGTGTCGCATCACTCGCTTCTTCTCAAGCCTAGCGCCTACCGGAACCTGTGGCAGCTACAGACCAGCATGAAGTGTTCGGCGAGCCCATGCCGGATAAACGCGCGGGACTGCAGCTTGGTGAAGTGATCGCGCGCCAGGATGCGTCAGCAGAGCAGCCCCAGCCCCTAACTTCAACCTATAGGAAATTGGCGTCGCTGGGCTGGGGTTCCACTCACCGTTACGCGCAGTTAGCAGTGATGCACTCGGCTACGGACTGGGATTCAGAGTCATTTTCCAGCTGCCTCAGAAAAGCCCGATAGGCGGTATGGAAATCGTGGCCATGGGTCATTGGCCCCATATGTCCCGCGCCCGACATGATCTGCAGGCTTGCGTTGGGCAACCGCTCCATCAACAAGTGTGCAATGCGATGGGATGCGGGTACCGTCGAGTCCCCGCACAGTATCTGAACAGGACCAGCGTACCATTTCGGTGGGGTCGGCTGGTCTAGGTCCAGCAACGCGTCTTGAAAGTCTCGCGCAGCGCTCTTGGCAACTGCCGTTAATATATTCTGGTTAGCACTAGAAAGCTGCGTCCATTGCCCGGGCCCCATCCAATAATTAACAAAGCTCTCCATCGCCACCTCAGGAGTCGCTGATGCGGTTATTTGTCCGAGACGGCGAAATTCGCCCAAGAAACGCTGATCCAAGGGCTGCGTGCAGCCGTGAAAAACCGCGAGGGCGGTGGGCTCATAGACGCTGATGCTCAGAACTTGCTCGGGCCTCATTACGCCGAGGCGAAGCGCGAGCGCACCACCAAAGGAATGGCCGACGACATGGCAAGGCTCATCTAGGATATCCAGCAGCTCGCAGATGGATCGGAGCCTCCGTTCCATGCCCGGTGTTGCCGGTAGATCCGCTGTGCCGAACTCGCCATAACCGGGTAGATCCGGTGTCAGGACTCGCCGCTCTGCGGCCATTGACTGTTGCAAGCCGCGCCATTGTTTTGCGTTACTGGCTGTGCCGTGCAGAGCCAGAATCGGAGTCGGTGTCATCTTTTTTCTCCCTCAATAAATGCGAATCTTCAGTGCTTCGCGATGCCGTACAGTGTCTGTCAGATCAGCATGGGAGAAATGAAGATGGCGTGGAGATGTTGTGGAGATTTTGCGAGATGGGTCTGAATCACAGGCCGCTAGCGTGTAACGACTCGGTAATCTTGCTTCTGATACTGCCGTCGCAAAAGGGTAGCGCGGTGAAGAGATAGTCGACAGAAACATCGGGTTTACGCTTTTGGGCTCTCTCAACCCAACGCGTAGCCTCCTCGCTTCTTTTGGCAAGGTGACTCGCTGCCGCCGCGATTAAGTCCATCACCGGTATTGCGCCGGGTTGCCTGGCTGCGCTAACTGCCCACTCATAAGCCTGGAGATATTCACCCTCGGCAATAAAGTAAAACGCGCGAATGCCATGAAATCCGTACAAAAACGGATCGAGAGGGCTCAGCGCTAGCGCTTGCTTTGAATCCTGTAGCGCCTCCGCGCTGTGGCCCGACATCACGGATGCCAGACCATGGGCATAGTAGCCCTGGGCAAAACTTGGATTGACCGCGAGTGCGCGTTTCAACCAGGGTAGACTGGCCGCTGGATCGGCCTGTAGCCAAAAAGACCGCCCCATGACGAAGTTGCCCATAGGATCCAGGCCATCCAGTTCAATACTGCGCTCGGCATTGCGCCTGGCCGCCAGGGCGGCTTGTTCTATATCCCTTATATCGTTGCCGTAGCGGTTAAAAACGTGCTGAAACTGGGCGAAAGACAGGCCTGCGTGCGCCCTGGCAAAGCTGGGGTCAAGCTTGATTGCGCGGTTGAAGAAATCGACCGCTTTTGCGTTATCAATCTTGTTGAATCGATACATGTGGTCTATGCCCAGATGATAGCTGGACCAGGCATCGAGGTTGTTCGGTGCTAACAGGCGAGCGCGCTGGGCTTCGTGGAAGGAGAGGCGGGTCTCCAGCACGCTCACGGCTTGCTCAGTGATCTCTGCGCGCATGCAGTGCACGTCGTCCAGTGCGCCGTTAATGCGCTCCACCCAGAGCACCGATTGCGTTGCCAAATCGTGCAGCTCAACCAGCAGTGATAGCGTTTTACCCTGCCGCTCAACACTGCCTGTTAAGCTGTAGCGGGCCCAGCTTGCTGCCAGAAGCGCTGCTTGATCACCTGTGTGTTTTGCCAGTCGAAACGCGCTCAACCTGGAGATCACGCGCAGCCAATGCAAGCGCGATAGGCCAATGATCAAATCATGTGCCAAGCCCTCAGGCAGCACCGGCAGAGCTTCGATAGCACTGGTGGCGGTGAACGGCAGCACGAGTATGGTGGGTGGCTTATTGATTGCAGTACCACCAGCTGCACCTGTCAGCGCGTCCTGTGATAAGAGCGCTAGCTTGAGTTGATCGCTGTGCTGGGTAACGTCAGCCATAAAGCGGTAGCCACAACCATGCACAGTTTTAATAATGCGTTGGGCTTTGCCATCGTCGCCTAGAGCCTTGCGCAGCGACTTGATGCGGCTGGTCAGCGCGGAATCGGATACTGGTCTGCCGGACCATACGATGTCATTGATTTCGTCCTTGCTCAAAACCCGTTCACGATGCTCGATGAGCGTCAGCAGTAGACGAAAAACCTGGGGCTCAAGCTCGATCGGTTCGTTACCCCTGTGCAACTCGCGGGCGTCGACATCCAGACTAAATGCTTCGAAAGAATATCGCATAACGCTCAGCATAGTAACGCATGTCCGCCTTCACCACTCCAGTTTGCAGTTCGATGTCAGTTCAAGCATTTCACTCCACTATTTGAAGCTCCGTACTATCCTGTGGAGTCTGCCTTCCGCTTTGAAAACAGGGCTCTGGCAGCCGTTAAATGAGACGGCCGTAAGCCTGTTAAGGCTTAGTCTTGCTTAGGCTCTTAGATTCTTAGGTTCTTAGATGCTTAGGTTCTTAGATGCTTAGGTCCTTAGGAGTTTTGGCTTTTTATCGCTTCAACGGCGTCTTTTAGCATTTTGGGAACATCGCTTGCATCGAAGCGCGCTTCCACGATATTGACGGGCGTAACGGCGGCATTCTCTGCGA
>JBCCNJ010000074.1:0-21285 GCA_039025905.1 Pseudomonadota bacterium
CCAAAGCAAACACTAGGCCAAAAGCCAAAGCTAAACCAAAAGCCAGAGCTAAACCCCAAACTAAAGCTGGGGCTGTAACCCTAACAAGCGCTAAGCCCAAAACCAAAACCAAAACCAAAGCCAAAGCCAAAGCCAAAGCCAAAGCCAAAACCAAAGCCAAAGCGAAAACCAAAAGCAAAACCAAAACCAAAACCAAGGCGTGACCAGTGGCCAACGCTATCGCTTACGCGAAACCTAAATCCTGGTCGGCAAGGCGCGAGCGCGTATATACAGACCGCGAGGTGATTTCTGCGCGAGAGAGCTGAGCAAGCTTTTGGCCCTCTATGGCGATGAGCTTGTTGCGGGGCCGTTGGCGGCGTTCAAGGAGGGTAGATCAACTTGCTGGCCGATACAGTAGACGACATTCCCGCAGCGTCCAGCCTAAGAAGAATAAGAGGACACAGACACCCATAATCTCGGCCAATATGGGAATGGTGCCGCTGCTCCAACAGAGAAAGACACTGCCAGATGCGAGTACGCTTAGCGCAGCGCCGGTCTTATCTGATCGTTGCAAACAGGCTACTCCCAATGGCAGCATTGCCAGTGCGATTGCGCCCCATTTCAGCCAGGTATCGATCGCTAGCCGGGCCAGCAGTATCTCCAGCGCTACTGGGTCTGTCAGCTCAGCAAGGATCGAGAGCAGGGTCAGGTTTTCCCGGATATCCAGCGGTATGATGGCAATCGCAAAGGGGACGCCTAGCAGCGCAACTCGATAGCCGGTCACCGCTTGTCGTACTAGCAGCAGGGCTAAAAATCCCGCGTAGCAAAATGGAAACACCATATCCAGATACAGACCGCGCATCATTGCTTCTCTGCTGCTAGCTGTCTGTGCATCTTCGCCCATCAAGTAGCTCAAGTCGCTCGGCAGAGCGGCGAACTCAAAAGCGATGATGGGTGTGAAGAATCCGTCCGGGAGCTCCAAGTTGACTGGAAAGATGAAAGCCATCAAGAGACCGATTAAAATGGTCACAAGCCCCAGTAGGCTACTGGCAAGCAACAGGCGCGGCCTGTGTACTGACATTTTTATTCTCCCCTTGGCCCGGTCCTATCCAATTCCGGTTCGGTAAGCTGATTTATGTTGCCTCTGCTCGGTCTGCAGTATCTCGCTGCGAGGATGCTCGGTAAACGCCTGCTACAGGGCAAGGCTCCTTTTAAAGCTGTTTTGAGCGATTTACCTGTAAATTTGTCAAACAATGTGAAGGCGTCTTTCTCTTCTAGTGGCTACGATTTTGGACGCTAGCTCTGATAATTGAGGACGAACAGCCCCGATATGCGTCAAATGTGGAAGATTCCTTAAAAAACAAAGGCTTTCGGCAGGCGTCAGACTTGAGAAATAAGAAGATCGGCTATAAAATCCGCGGTCGCACGATTTGGCGCAGTCCCTAGCTTCTTCTAAGCCGATGGGGCAAAGCTTGAATCGTCTATAGAGGCCGTTCGCTCCTATTCACGGTGGGGATCAGATCGAGAGATCGATACGCGCGATATGCGCATCCCACCCAAGATATGGCGCGATGCGGTGCAATTTTATTGGAGAGCGAGTATCAAGAGAGAAATGGGCAAGAGCGCCAGCAAAAAGGCGTTAATTAATGATCAAATCACCGCCGATCCAGTTCGGCTGGTGGGTGCCGATGGAGGCCAGGTAGGTATTGTTCCCCTGAGCCAGGCACTGGAAGCGGCAGAAGCCGCCTCGATGGACCTAGTTTTGATAGCCGATTCCGAGCCTCCCGTGTGCAAGGTGATGGATTACGGCAAACATGTTTTTGAAGCTAAAAAGCAAAAGTCTGCCCAGCGTAAAAAGCAGAAACGCACACAAGTGAAAGAAATGAAGTTTCGTCCAGGGACGGAGGACGGAGATTATCAGGTAAAACTACGCAACCTGGTACGTTTCCTAGAAGGTGGCGACAAGGCCAAAGTGACGCTGCGATTTCGCGGTCGTGAAATGGCCCACCAGGAGATTGGCATGGATCTGCTCAAACGAGTGGAAGCCGACCTGGCCGAGTTGGGATCAGTCGAGCAATTTCCGAAGATGGAAGGCCGGCAACTGACTATGGTAATTGCCCCAAAGAAGAAGAACTAGCGGCCCGTGAATGCCCTAGTATCTTGGATTTATCAACGATCAATGCGGAGTATTTGATTATGGCAAAAGCAAAAATTCACAGCGGGGCCGCCAAGCGGTTCAAGAAAACGGCAGGTGGCTACAAGCGCAAGAGTGCTAACAGAAGTCACATCCTGACCAAAATGACAACCAAGCGTAAGCGCCAGCTGCGTGGAACATCGATGATCCACGACAACGACAAGGTGTTGATCGATCGTATGTTGCGAGCGAAGTAACGGTTGCGAATTAAAGACAGGAGAGGACTATGCCCCGTGTAAAACGAGGAGTGGTGGCCAGCCGCCGTCACAAAAAAGTATTGAAGCAGGCGAAGGGCTACTACGGTGCCCGTAGCCGTGTATTTCGGGTAGCCAAGCAAGCGGTAACCAAAGCGGGTCAGTATGCCTACCGTGATCGCCGTCAGCGCAAGCGTCAGTTTCGCGCACTGTGGATTACGCGCATCAACGCTCAGTCACGCGCGAATGGCTTGAGTTACAGTCGCTTGATCAACGGCTTAAAAAAGGCCGACATCGGCTTGGATCGCCGAGTGCTCGCAGATCTGGCGGTGCATGACAAGCCGGCGTTTAGCCAGGTTGTGGAGCAAGCGAAAGCCGCACTGGCGGCTTAAGCCCACACCCCACCTCTTCGGAGGTTCGCTGGCTACACAACTGAATACAACAAGGGAAAGGGCTTTGCTCTTTCCCTTTTTTTGTGGTTTGTGAGGCCTGTTGTCGGGAGCGTTGCTCTGGTGTGTTGAATGAAGGTTTGGTGGCCCAGCGCTGTGAGAATGTTGGCGAACGGCGAACGGCGAACGGCGAACGGCGAACGGCGAACCGCGAACGGCGAACGGCAAACGGCAAGGCATGAGTCTCAGTAATGGCATGTGTTAGCACTATCGATTGTCCAGTGCCGCCAGTTGCAAAGGAGGCGGTGTTTAAGAACGTGCCATGGAAGGTGTCTGGCGAAGCCGGTGGCGTACTGAGAGCTCACGCGCCGCATTGAAAGCACAATTGCTGTGTGCTGGACACGCCGTGAATACGTCCATGTAGGCTCGCTGCAGCCATCCATGGCTGCAGACGGTCCACCAAACTGCATTTGTGCTTTCAGTGCTACCTCAGGCTGTGCGGGCAGAGTCGGTTTAGGGCTAGGACGGTCTCAGGCTAGGGCAGCTTCTGAAAAGGGTGGCTGCCGGGAACCGAGCTTTGCAGTCGGTGTCGCCTGCCATGGCCCACCGTGGTGTAGCCGACCGTGTAAGAGCTCTAAACATTGGAAGGCAGTAAAAACAGAAGGTGATTTGTGACGTAGCCTTCAAGCAGAGAACAAGAGAATGGAAGATCTAGAAAAACTTGCCAATAAGGCAACAGCAGAAATAGAAGCAGCCGCTGATGTCGGCTCGCTAGAGCAGCTGCGCGTGCAGCACTTTGGCAAGAAGGGGCAATTTACTGCCTTGCTTAAGGGCCTCGGCAAACTGCCGGCTGAAGAGCGCCCCGCTGCAGGCGCCAAAATCAATGTGGTGAAACAAGAGCTGCAGGACCTGTTATCTGAGAGAAAGACTGCACTGGAGTTTGCTGCGGTAGAGGCGCAGCTGGCTGAGTCGACTATCGATGTGACCTTGCCGGGTCGAGGCCAGAGCACCGGGGGTATTCACCCGGTTAGCCGTACCTTGGAGCGCATGGAAGACTTCTTTTCCGCTATCGGCTTCGACGTTGTCGAGGGGCCGGAGATTGAAGACGACTATCACAACTTTAGTGCGCTCAATATTCCTGAGAATCATCCTGCGCGCGCCATGCACGATACCTTCTATGTGGATGATCATACCGTTTTGCGCACGCATACTTCACCGGTGCAAGTTCGGGTTATGGAAACCACTGAACCACCTATCAGGATTATTTGTCCGGGTAGGGTGTACCGCTGTGATTCGGATTTGACGCACACTCCGATGTTTCATCAGGTGGAGGGTTTGCTGGTGGATGAGCAATCCAGCTTTGCGGATTTGCGGGGTTTGTTGGAAAACTTTTTGCACGTATTTTTTGAACGTGATGATCTAGAAGTACGCTTTCGTCCATCTTACTTCCCTTTTACCGAGCCTTCGGCGGAGGTTGATATTCAGTGCGTCAACTGTGGTGGTGCGGGCTGTCGTGTTTGCAGTAACACCGGATGGATTGAGGTGCTGGGCTGCGGAATGGTGCACCCCAAAGTCTTTGAATACTCGAATATTGATCCTGAGCGTTACTCCGGTTTTGCCTTCGGCATGGGTGTAGAGCGTCTGTCGATGCTGCGTTATGGCGTAAACGACCTACGGTTGTTCTTTGAAAATGACCTGCATTTTTTAGAGCAGTTCTAGTAGCCGAATTTAGGAGAAACAACAGTGAACATAAGCGAAAAGTGGCTGCGAGAATGGGTTGATCCCCCGCTGACGACGCAGGAGCTGGCGCACCAGATTACGATGGCGGGCCTGGAAGTAGAGGGTATTGAAAGCGTTGCGAGCGAATTCAGTGGCGTCGTTGTTGCGAAAATTCAAAGCGCGGAACAACACCCCGACGCCGATAAGCTGCGGGTATGCCAGGTGGATACCGGTACCGAGACAGTTCAAATCGTGTGCGGGGCACCCAATGCGCGCGCTGGACTAGTGGCACCGCTGGCCACGGTAGGTGCGGTGCTGCCAGAAGGTTTCAAAATAAAGGCGGCCAAGCTGCGTGGCGTCGAGTCTCACGGTATGCTTTGCGCGCCAAAGGAGCTGGGCCTATCAGAGGAAAATGATGGGCTGATGGAGCTGGCAGAGAGTGCGCCTTTGGGCGCTGATCTGCGCGAGTATTTAGCTCTCGATGATAACGTCATTGAAGTTGGATTAACGCCTAATCGCGCAGACTGTCTCAGCATTCAGGGCGTGGCGAGAGAAGTTGCGCTGCTTAATTCGCTGGATATGAAATCTCCTGATATCGATACCGTGAAAAACACGATCGATACTGTATTCCCTGTTGAGTTGCGAGCACCCGAACGCTGTCCGCGCTATGTCTGTCGTATTGTCAAAGGCGTTGATGTGTCGCTCCCCAGCCCACAGTGGCTACAGGAAAAACTGCGCCGTTGCGGTGTGCGCAGTATCGACGCGGTGGTCGATGTGACCAACTTCATCATGCTGGAATTAGGACAGCCAATGCATGCCTTCGACCTTGATCAACTAGAACAAGGTATTGTGGTACGCACTGCCAATACAGGTGAATCCCTGGCGTTGCTGGACGGACAGACCGTTGAGCTAAAACCCAATTCACTGGTGATTGCTGACCATGGGAAAGCGGTAGCGCTTGCCGGCATTATGGGCGGCGAACACTCTGCCGTAGGCGCCGGCACCAAGGATATTCTGCTGGAGTCAGCATTCTTTGCGCCCGATTTAATGTTGGGCGAGCCTCGACGTTATGGCCTGCATACCGAATCGTCACACCGCTTCGAACGGGGTGTGGATTATAAGTTGCAGGAGCGGGCGATTGAGCGCGCCACGGCGTTGCTGTTGGACATCGTCGGTGGTGACGCAGGTCCGATCACTCAGGCGCATTCCGAGGAACACCTACCGCCCCAAAAATCCGTGACATTGCGCGAGAAGCGGATTCCTAAGCTCTTGGGTATGGCGCTACCCGCTGCTGAGGTAGGGCGCATGTTGACTGGGCTTGGACTAGAGGTGCGACCTGTAGACGGTGGTTGGGAATGTGGGGTGCCGAGCTGGCGTTTTGATATCGCAATAGAGGCTGATTTACTGGAAGAGTTGGCGCGCGTGTATGGCTATAACCGGCTGCCCGCGCGGCCCATCGAGGGGAAACTGGAAATACCCCTAAAGCCAGAAACTGCCTTGTCCATTCGCGGGCTGCGCCGACATTTGAGCGCTAGGGGATACCGCGAGGCCATTACCTATAGCTTTGTTGATCCCAAACTGCAGAGACTTTTTGATCCAGACGCTAGCCCGGTTGCCCTGGCCAATCCGATTTCGGCGGATATGGCGGTGATGCGAACCAGCCTCTTGCCCGGTTTGGTCGCTGCTGTGCAGCGCAATTTGCATCGACAACAGACTCGCTGTCGTCTGTTTGAGACTGGCCTTCGCTTTGTGACCGAGTCTGACGAACTGCGTCAGGTGCCAACGCTGGCGATGGTGGCAGCTGGCCAGCGCTTTGAAAAGTCCTGGTCGGTTAGAACCGATGACGTCGACTTTTTCGACCTCAAAGGCGATGTGGAAAGCCTGGCGGCGTTGGATCGCAAACCTGATGCACTGAGTTTTGCGGCCGGCCAGCGTACCGCGCTACATCCCGGGCAGACTGCAGCGATTACCCGAAAGGGGCAGCTGGTTGGCTATATGGGTGCCTTACACCCCGTTTTGCAGGCCGAATTGGATTTAAGTGTTCCGTTGTATGCCTGTGAAATTGATCTTGCGGCCGTATTGGAAGGGCAGGTCCCGCAGTTCGCGGAAATTTCAAAATTTCCGGAAGTTCGTCGCGATCTGTCTGTAATTGTCGATAAAACGGTGGCATCTGACGAAATCATGCATGATGTTCGTTTGGTGGCAAAGGATTACCTGACAGAGTTAAGGCTTTTTGATGTCTATGAAGGCAAAGGTATTGATCCTAAAAGGAAAAGTCTGGCGCTGGGTTTGACATTCCGCGACCATTCACGCACTCTTAGCGATGAAGACGTTAATCTGGCAGTGGATCAAGTTATTGATTCGCTAAAGAAAAACTTTAATGCCGAGCTTCGGAATTAGGTATAGGGAAGATGGGCGCTCTGACAAAATCTGAGATGGCTGAACGCCTGTTTGAGGAGCTTGGGCTCAACAAACGCGAGGCTAAGGAAATTGTAGAGCTGTTTTTTGAGGAAATCCGCGGATGCCTCGAAAACAACGAGCAGGTGAAGTTATCCGGCTTCGGTAACTTCGATCTGCGTGACAAGAGCCAGCGCCCCGGCCGCAACCCGAAAACGGGTGAGGAAATACCCATTTCCGCGCGCCGAGTGGTTACTTTCCGTCCCGGTCAAAAGCTTAAAGCCCGAGTAGAGGAATATGCTGGAACCGAGTCAGAACAATGAACTACCTGCCATCCCCGGCAAACGCTACTTCACGATTGGTGAGGTCAGCGAACTCTGCGCCGTCAAACCCCATGTGCTGCGCTATTGGGAGCAAGAGTTTCCTCAGCTAAAGCCGGTTAAGCGTCGAGGCAATCGACGCTACTATCAACGCGAAGATGTCCTAACGATTCGTCAAATACGCAGCCTGCTTTACGACCAGGGCTACACGATAGGCGGTGCGCGCCAGCGCATGACGGATGAGGGCTCTGACGCCGGTCTGTCACCCGAGATCCATGCAGTCATCAAAGAAACGATCGAAGAATTAGAAGACCTGCTGAAGGCCCTGCAGCCCAGCAAATAGGTTTTGTATCGATCATTGGATTGCGTATAATCCAGCGCCTGCTCTTCGAGCAATCTCTCATCGGGGCGTAGCGCAGCCTGGTAGCGCACTTGACTGGGGGTCAAGTGGTCGCAGGTTCAAATCCTGCCGTCCCGACCAATTCCTCTTTGGTTACTCAGCGAAGCGCGATCGGTCGCTACTATTGTCATATGCGGCCGAATCCTGATTATCTCAAATACGAAACTGCGTTAGTCGTGCGTTGCGCTCGGCTTAGTCTCATCTGGCTCTTTCGGATCCGAGAGTTTAACGGTCAGCTCTTCCAGCAACTCATAAAGCAGCTCGAGCTTGCCGTAGCCAAATACGTCTGTGATGTGCTCGTATCGAGCCTCGGATTGGGGTGCCATCAATTCAACGAGATCGGTGCCTGTTTTGGTGATGCCAATAATCGAACATCTTTGGTCGGTCTCTGATGTGCGCCTTCGGATGAGCTCGCGCTGTTCGAGATTTTGGACAATCCGCGAGAGGCTGGGCATCAGAAGGGCGCAGCTATCAGCGAGCGCGGTCATCTCGAGCTCGCCGTCACTGGTTTGCGCCGACTGATACAGAGCTCGGAGCACCCGCCACTGCTGGGGGGATAAATCGTGTGCCCTAAGATGAGGGATAAATGTGCTCATCACGGCTTCTCTCGCTTTCAATAGAGCCATTGGCAGTGATCGTCTGAATTCACGCATCGTCTTAGTAAGCTAGACCAGCTCGTCCTCTACGGTATTGATCAGGGTGCCGAGGCCCTCAACCTCAACCTCAATCTCATCACCCGGCTGCAGGAACTTAGGGGGATCGAATCGAGCGCCAGCGCCGTTGGGTGTTCCGGTTGCGATGACATCGCCCGGCTTCAGCTCACAGAATGTTGAGAGGTACTCGATTATAAAGTCTATCGGGAACATCATGCTCGCGGTGGTATCGTTCTGCCGTTCTTCTCCGTTCACACGTGTTATCACACGCATGTCCTTCAACGCGGCGGACGAGAACTCATCGCGAGACACCATCCATGGGCCAATAGCGCCAGACTCCGCAAAATTTTTGCCCTGTGTGACATTGAATTTCGCGTGTCGAACCCAGTCTCGTAAGGTCCCTTCGTTCATGATGGAAAGACCGGCGATATGATCAAAGGCTGATGCTCTCGGTATCCTGCGGCCCGCCTTGCCGATCACTACTGCGATCTCTCCTTCGTAGTCCAGTTGGCGCGACTCGGGTGGACGTATTAACGGTTGCTTGTGCCCTGTGAAGGACGACGGCAGCCTGATGAATACGCTTGGATTGGTTGGAGCCTGGCTGCCATCTTTGTATTCCGCATTTCGGTTTGCGTAATTCACGCCAATACAAAGGATCTTTTCTGGATGCTCAATGGGCGGCATCAGGACAACGTTGTCGATGGAAATCGAATGCGCTTTGTCCAGTTTAACGTTGTCGATCAATCCGTTTTCGATCGCTTCATGTAAGCCCGACGCTAAATGCGATTGGTCATAAATCCTGTCCCCCTCTCCATCATTGAACACGACGCCCCATTTAGATTCGGTAGCCTGAGGGTGCTCAAGATAGGTGGCGAATCGCATAAGGCGCTCCCAAACGCTGCGTCAGTATTGACCTAGATTAGCAACAAAAACATAACGCGTAAACTAAATAATCGAACAGCCTCTGCCATGAGGCCATAAAAAATCGGGAATATCGGGGCATTTGGAGGAAAATTTCCATAAATATATATAACGTGTTATATTAAATCTCCTCAAAGGAGACAGCCGCTATGAGTGATCTTGAGTCCAATCTCGACCTGGCGAAACAGTATTTGAGTCGATTTTCCGAGAAGACGGTCACTCACTTTATCGATGGTCTATGGCGCGATAGTGAGGGGTTGGAAGCATTCGACAATCTGACGCCCGTGGACAACACCAGTCTGGGAAAGGTAGTAGCAGGTACAGAGCAGGATGTTGATGATGCTTGTGACGCTGCTCGCCGCGCGTTCCCCGATTGGCGGGATATGGCGGGCCCAGATCGACGAGCGATTCTACATCGCTTCGCCGACTTGCTGGTGGAGCGGGCAGAGGAGATCGCCTTGGTAGAGAGTATGGACTGCGGTCAAGCCATACGCTTTATGCGACAAGCCGCGGTGCGTGGCGCCGCTAACTTCCGGTTCTTTGCAGACAAAGCAGCAGAGGCGCGAAATGGTCAAGCGCTTTACCAAGCCGAGCACAGCAATCTGACCATGCGAACACCGATTGGACCTGTGGGTATCATCACGCCCTGGAACACACCGTTCATGTTGGCTACTTGGAAAATCGCACCTGCTCTCGCCGCCGGCTGCACGATTGTGCATAAACCAGCGGAGTTTAGTCCCCTCAGCGCCGCTATTTTGGCCGAGGTGAGCGAGCAGGCCGGTTTGCCGATCGGTGTTTGGAACATGGTAAATGGTTACGGCGAAACCGCGGGTAAGCGATTGACTGAACACCGTGCGATCAAAGCGGTGGCATTCGTCGGTGAGTCCAGTACGGGTTCGATGATCATGCAGCAGGGTGCACCCTCTTTGAAACGGGTGCATTTTGAGCTGGGTGGCAAGAATCCCGTGCTCGTGTTTGATGATGCAGATTTTGATCGAGCGCTAGATGCTGTGGTGTTCATGATTTACAGCCTGAACGGCCAACGGTGTACCTCTAGCAGCAGGCTTCTTTTGCAATCTGGCATCCGTGAACGGTTTTTAGACGCTTTGCAGCAGCGGGTCGGTAATCTCCGTGTGGGCCATCCCTTAGACCCGTCGACAGAGGTTGGGCCGCTGATCCACACCAGCCATCATGAAAAAGTGATGGAGTACGTTGATATTGCACGATCTGAAGGCGCATCCATCAGTGTCGGTGGTAATCGTTATACGGCTGAACAGGTCAGCGCAGAGGGTAATTATTTTGAGCCCACGCTGGTTACCAACGCTAACAACAGTATGCGTATCGCGCGCGAGGAGGTGTTTGGCCCCTTGCTGACAGTGGTCCCCTTTGACACGGAAGAGGAGGGTATAGCAATGGCGAACGACAGCGACTACGGCCTGGCTGCCTATGCGTGGACGAGTAACCAGGCTCGAGCCATGCGCCTTGCTCATGCCATCGAGACGGGGATGCTCTGGATTAACTCTGAGAATAATCGAAATCTGCCGTCACCTTTTGGCGGTATTAAGCAAAGCGGAATTGGCAGAGACGGGGGCGATTACAGTTTTGAGTTTTATATGGAAACCAAAAACGTGTGTATGGCGCATGGGACGCATAAGATTCCCGAACTGGGCAAGAGCATCTAGGCGGGGGCAATATGGCGCACTTCATTGTTGAGTACTCCAGCAATATGGATGAGGCGGAAATTGCTCTTGAAGGTCTTCTCGAGTCTTTGCATGAGGCTGCACTGAGCACCGGTTTGTTTCCACTTAAGGGTATTAGAAGCCGCGCCCATAAGTGCGATACCTATCGTATCGCGGACGGGAATCCGGATCATGCCTTTGTCCATCTTTCGGTGCTGATTGGTGCGGGCAGAGAAATCGATGATCAAACACAGGCGGCGGAAACTATTTTTAGCGCTTTTCAAAATCACTTCGAGACCAGCTTTGCGCAAAGGGCTTTGGCACTGTCTTTTGAAATGCGCGAGCTGAGCCCTACACTGAAGTTTAATCGCAACAACATCGAACGTTATCTTTGAGTCGATAGCATGACAACACTGACACCCGAACAAATCGGTTCTGCTGCCACCGAGCTCTTTGAGGCGGAAAAAGGCCACCGTCAGATTACGCCGGTTACGCAGCGGCATCCCGAGATGGACATGGATGACGCGTACGCAATCCAGTCTTCATGGGTGGATAGAAAGGTGGGCGAAGGCGATCGGGTCATCGGGTATAAGATTGGTCTCACATCGCGTGTTATGCAGCGCGCCATGAAAATAGATACGCCCGATTTTGGTGTCTTACTACAGTCTATGGAATATCAAAACGGGAGCGCGATTAGGCACGCTGACTTTACTGACCCGCGTATCGAAGTTGAGCTGGCGTTTGTGTTAAAAGAGCGGCTCTTTGGTGACGGTGTTACGGTGGAAGAGGTGCTCGCTGCAACAGACTACGTGGTCCCAGCACTGGAGCTCATTGCGGCGAGAAGTTATCGCGTTGATCCTGAGTCAGGCTACACAAGGACGGTGATGGACACCATTTCCGATAACGCCGCTAACGCGGGAATTGTGTTAGGTGATAATCGCTTTGCGGTAAATGAAATCGATCTGAGATGGAGTGGCAGCATCCTCTATCGCAACGACGTTGTTGAGGAAACGGGCTTGGCTGCTGCTGTGCTAGATCATCCTGCCAACGGTATATGTTGGATCGCCAAGCGCTTTGCGCAGCATGGAGTTGGCCTGGAGGCGGGGCACATCCTCTTGTCCGGCTCTTTTACATCGCCTGTTATTGTCTTGCCGGGCGACGAAATTCGCGCCGACTATGGCCCGTTGGGTGAAATTACATGCAGCTTTATTTGAGTGAGTGCTTGAGAGTGGATGATGAAAATTCCTGAAAATCGATTCAAAAAGGCGCTTCTCAGCGGTCAGCAGCAATACGGCTATTGGCTGGGTTTGTGCAATCCGATCTCGGCTGAGCTATGTGGTCATGTCGGTTTTGATTGGTTACTCATTGATGCTGAACACGCACCCAACGACCTATCGACAATTCAGCATCAACTGCTCGCAATCAACAATACAGCCAGCCAAGCGGTCGTGCGGATTGTGGAGGGGCGGACCGCGCTGATCAAACAAGTTCTCGATATAGGCGCTCAAACTATACTGGTGCCTATGGTAGAGACTGCGGAGCAGGCGCGGCAGTTGGTCGAAGCAGTGCATTATCCACCCAAAGGGAGTCGCGGCGTGGGTACGGCCATTGCGCGAGCAGCTCGCTGGAATCAGGTAGAGAACTACCTGAGTGATGCGGATGAACAAATTTGTCTGCTAATCCAAATTGAGTCGGTGACTGCGCTGGACAATCTAGCAGAGATACTGGAGGTGGAGGGCGTTCATGGCGTGTTTGTTGGTCCAGCTGATCTGGCTGGCTCAATGGGCTTCTTAGGCAAGCCATCGCATCCAGAAGTGATTGCAAAAGTTGAAGCGGCCATTCAAGCCATCGCCAACTCAGACAAGTCTGCGGGCATCTTGGCGACGGACCCAAACCTGGCAAGACGATATGAAACGCAAGGTGCTCAGTTTTTGGCACTTGGTGTGGATACGCTAACGCTTGCCAGCGGTGCTGCGAAAATTCTCGCGACGCATAGGAACGACGCCGATGCGTCTGAAAAATCAACTGAGGGCAGTGGCGCGTATTGAAATCCGGACTGATCGCGTCACTACAGGGAGCTTTGGGAGATGGGAAAACTAGCACTAGCCGCAAAGATCACGCATGTGCCATCGCTGTATCTTTCGGAATTTGATGGCCCGAACAAAGATATTCGCAAGGGCGCTATAGAAGGACACAAAGAGATTGCGCGACGGTGTCGAGAGTTGAGCGTTGATACCTTCGTCGTGTTCGACACCCACTGGCTGGTCAATTCCGGCTACCACATCAATTGTCGGGCGCATTCTGAAGGTACCTACACCAGTAACGAACTTCCGCACTTCATCAACAATATGGAGTACAAAATCGATGGCAACCCAGAGTTGGGTGAGCTGATCGCCGCTGAATGCTGTGCGCAGGGTGTAGAAACACTAGCGCATGCAAATACCACGCTAGAGCCCGAGTACGGCACCTTGGTGCCAATGCGGTATATGAATTCAGATCAGTATTTTAAGGCGATATCGGTATCAGCTTTATGCCAAGTCCATTATTTGAATGATAGCGCACGCCTTGGTTGGGCGATGCGCGAAGCAATAGAGAAGCACTACGATGGCACCGTTGCCATCTTGGCGAGCGGGTCGCTGTCCCATAGATTTGCGCAAAATGGCCTGGCTCCAGAGTATCTCAATAAGACATGGAGCCCTTTCCTAGAGAGACTGGATCATGATGTTGTAACAATGTGGCAAAACGCGCAATGGGAAGAGTTTTGCGCGATGCTGCCGGAATACGCTGCGAAAGGTCATGGAGAAGGTTTTATGCATGACACTGCGATGTTGCTCGGCGCACTTGGCTGGTCGGAATACGATCAGCCCGCCGAGGTGATTACACCGTATTTTGGCAGCTCGGGTACGGGTCAGATAAATGCGATACTGCCTGTTTCACCTCAGACAGGTGAGCGGGTGCCACAACCCCAGGCGAGTAAAACCAGTTCACTTACTTATGGGGAAAGCCGGCTATAAGCATTTTCGGAGTAAATCGATAGACGCGCGTTTGATAGAGTCGCGAAGAGTCTCTAGCGATGGCTACGGTGGCTAGCCTCTAGTTATTTCGCAATACGGTGAAAATCGTGAGGACAAGGCGTTTGCTACCTGCATGTGAGCCGCAGAGCTAGGAGGGGCGATCCGTATGAGTTCAGGCCTAATCTGATAAGGTCGCGGCTATCGGGTCCGTAACTGCCAGACCAGGTCGCGTCTATCACAGCTATCATCGAAAAAACGAAAACGCGTTAGCCTTCTGTGTTGAGTTGATCCAACAGCGCTTGCGCGTCAGCGTACTCGGGAAATTCCGTCGTCTCAGCAAGCAACAAGGTGAGCGTTTCTCGCGCTTTGTCGTCGTCGTTGAGGGCCGCCGCGATCATCGCACTGTGATAGCGCATGGATGGATGCTCAGGCCGTGTTTCAAGCGCGCGCTCAATGTTGCGCTGAGCCCGGGCGTAGTCTTGGTTAACGTATTCCACCACTGCAAGGGTATCTAGCACTTCGGCTGAATTAGGAGCCAGACTGGAGGCCTTGCGAGCATATTCTAATGCTTTTTCCGGCTCAGTCTCCCGCAAAATCCACGCTTGATTGTTTAGCGCGATCACATGTTCATCGTCTGCTTCAATCACAAGGGCATACTGTGCGCTCGCCTTACTTAAATCGTTGTTGAGTTGAAGGCTGTTAGCGTAAGCCATGCGCACTTCCGTGGCGTCTGGATTATCTTCGAGCCACTGCGCGAACCGTTGTTGCGCGCCAGCGGGGTCGCCGTTTGCTTCCTGATAGGTCGCTACCGCGATTAGCGTGCCATCTGTGGGTTGGTTGACAAAAGCCTGTTCCGCGAACTCAAGCGCACCAGGTGCATCATCTTGATTGCGCGCACGCGCCGCCTTGAGTAACAGCACATCGGCGTTCTCTGGCGCGAGCTCATCCAGTTTTGATAAGTAGGTTTCAAATTCCTCTTGTTCACCACTTGCCAGAGACAATCGAGTCAGTGCAAGCAGCGAGGGGGCATAGTCTTCATCCAATTCTATTGCACGTTTCAGTTCCTCTTTGGCGCGCGCACTGTCGCCATTGCCCGCAGCAGCCATAGCCATCATGTGCCTGATGGGGGCGCTGTCGGGGCTGGCATCGAGAAGTTGCTCCAGCGTTAGCTGCGCAGCGCTGCTATCGCGGTTAGATAACTGTGCCGTGGCAACCAAGCGCAGTACCTCCGGGTTCTGCTTCTGGGCGTCTTCGAGTTCGATAAATAAAGGAGCAACCTGCTCCGCCTTGCCCTGCTTGAGATATAAGCGAGCGAGTAAAACGCGAGGTGCAAGTGCATTGGGTTCTTGCCCTATCGCCTCTTGTAGGTTCGAGAGCATCGCGTCTTCGTCGCCCTCAATGGCGTCAATGCGTGCTAACTGAATCAGGGTAGCGGCCGACGCTCTTTCGGACTCCAGTACCGTCTGATAGTAGTCTCGCGCGCCTTGCAGATCTTCATCGGCAATGGCCATTTGGGCGAGATTGTGATTGGCGGCCGGGTCTGAGCCGTCCAATTCCAAGGCCTGTTTAAATGCTGATATCGCGTCTTCTCGCTGCCCTGCTTCAAGGTAGACCCTTCCCAGTAGGTTGTAGGGTGTAACACTGGTCAGGTTGCGGCGCTGGTAGGCTTTGGCCGCGCTGACGGCCTGTTCCATATCGCCTTCTCGCACATGGTTTAACACCAACAGAATGTCCGCCTGCTGAAACTGGGGGTCCAGCTCCAAAGCCGACTCCATTTGCTCGGTCGCAGCCGCGCCCTCACCGCCCATAAGCAAGCCGGCACCCAGGCGTACCTGAGCCACGGGCGAGTCAGGTTGCAGCGTACTTACACGGGAAAGTAACTCGATACCTTCGTTGGTTTTACCCTGGCGCAACAGTGCGTTTGCACTCAAATTCAGCGCCTCGACATCATCGGGGTTGCGCTCTAAGACCGGAGCGAGCAGGGTAACCACATCGGCATCCTTGCCTTCCTGTAAGTGGACGGCCGCCAGCAGTTTGCGCCCTTGTGCGTTGTCCGGGAAGCGCTTATGAAAACGATTCGCCAAACTCGCGGCCTGGTCGACATTGCCCTCTAAGAGATGCGAGGTAGCGAGGAAATAGATCGCCAGGGGAAACTGGTTAAATGCTGGCTCCGCAGCCGACAAAGAGGTTATAGCGTCAGTGTGGTTGCCCGCTTGGGCATGAAGCATACCTTGCAGATAGTTTGGACCAGGATGCTGGGGAGCCCTGGCCAGGAGCTTCTTTGTATCGCGCTCAACGGCATCAAACTCTCCGATCTGTAGATTGATAGTCGCTCTTTTGAATAGCGCATTGTAATCGTCCGGCTGCACGCTGAGTGAACGATCATAGGCGTCGATAGCGCCCGTTAGGTCGCCGCGTCTGGAGAGGATGTCGCCTTGCAGACTCCATGCCTGGGCCTTCTCCTGATCAACTTCTAAGGCCTCTGAGAGCGTAGCCTCCGCGCCCTCCAGGTCTCCCAGGCTGGCCGTAATACGGGCCTTTGCATAGAGGACGTCGAAAGAGTTGGGCGCTTGTCGGAGCGCGCGGTCTATCAAGTCCTCAGCGTCCCAGGTATCGCCTTGGGCTAGTGCGGCCTGAGCTTTGAGTGCGAGCAGTGATGGTGCGAGTTGATCTGCAACGCCACGGGTACTGAGCTCGCGAACGGACTCATACTCGCCTTGGGCTAGGAGTGTTCTAGCCAGCGGTAGCTGTACCTCGGCGACTGGCCATCCCAGATCGCGTGCGCGTTCCAACTCTTTCTGCGCCGATGCGGAATCGCCCGAATCCAAGTAGCTGATTCCCAATAAATAGCGAGCCTGCGCAGATTTGGGGTCTTGTTGCAGCGCATTTTTAAGTTCGATGATGGCAGAGTTGTAGTCATCTACCGCGGTAAACTGCTGTGCCTTAAGGATGTGATCCTGAACCGTCGTGCCGCCGCCGCAGGCTGCAACGCCGAGCAATAGAAGGGTCATCGCAATGGTCTGAGCATAACTTTTGAAATTCATAATGCTGTCCGCTTTCAACCTGAAGCTCGAAATAAACTGTGAATGTGCTGGTTGCCGCACAATGAGGGCTGTCGGATTAGTAAACACTAGCAGAACTTGTCTGATTTTCGCCAGTTTTGTGCCCCACAATACTGTGATGCTGTGATCCCGCTCGCATAAAATCGGGCTCTGTCGCTTCCCTGATTCGCACTCACGATAGCGGCTGCTTTTGTAATATTGGGTCTTGTATCTTCCCACCGTGAATAGGGGGGATGCCGTGGATCTTTGCGCGAAGCTAGCCCACAAAAAATGGGTCAGAAGATTGGGCCTGTTATAGCGAGGAAAAAGGTAAGAGCCTACGCAAAAAATGAAAATTTTCGGGAATAAGTACGCTGGTTAGAACGTCAACCCGATGAAAGTGGAGTGAAACCGCTTGAGGGTATAGCGTGAGCCTTGGGTGCATTGAGCCTACCGTGAGCATGTGGGCCGTGCGGCTCCGCTATATCTCTCTTTTTTTACGATAAACCGCAGATGGCCCAACCTTAGTTGAGCATATGCGAAGCAGAACGAAAATTCGTCTCACAGTGCAGAGATCGCTAGCCCTCTGTCCTGAACCCCAGGGCTTATCGTCGTCATGAAACGATAAGCCCTGTTTTTTTATGCCTATCCTTAAAGTTTCCTAGGGTATGGCCACCGCGAACAGCTTCGAGCTCTACTAAGCGCAAACCTGCGCGTTCCTAGCCTGAGCCTGGCGTATTCTATGATGACGGCCCGGGCCAAATAGAGCAGTTGCGCTCAAAACGCTGGCTTAACGGCCTGGATCTACTGTTCCGTGAGCGCGACCATCCACTGAGTGTCAGCCAGCGGTCATAGGATCCGTCGATATGAGCCCCTATAGCGAGCTTCGCCTGAGGAGTTTCGGCCTGAATCCAGTGGAGGCATGTGAAAAAGACCTGCGCCAGTCTATTAACTGAAAAAACTGATGGTATCGGAGCTAGGCTAGAGGTTTGTTTGCCTGCGGCGCAGCCCCGAAAGAGCGTAAGGCTTGGCGTTGCGTCGAGGCTACTGCCACCCGCTAGCGATTCGCGTAGCCTCTTGGTCGGCATCCAGGGGAATACCGCTCGCATGCTGGTCAATATATCTTGCGATATCGATAGTATCGAGAGCGCTGGCGGGCTGATAGTGGCCATCTGCGTCGAGGAATTGGGTTTCGATAACGGCCGAGGTTTCCCAACTTTGGCCGTTATAACAGGCGACGCCGTGCCAGCCACTGTCATCGTCTCTGAGAAAGTACTCTCGGCACCAGGCCCCCGTCTTACTCTGGAAGCTCAAAACGGGACGTAACTCCAGGCCGTTAGGCAAGGTATTCCACCCTTGTCCGCGCGAGGGCAGGGTGTCTAATGCTGTGGCGAAAACGGTATCAGCATAAGGCTCCTCGTTTGCTTGTTGCGTGAGTTGCACTGCTGCAACTGCAACGAACAGCGAGGCGGCCAAGGCGAACCCCCAGTTTGCCGCTCGTCGTCGCGGAAAGACGGCGACTTTTGTTTCAGGCATTGCGGGTGCCTGCAGCAAAGCTGAGATATGCTGTGGAATGGGCGTCTCAGCGGTGCCAGCATATACGCTTTGTAATCGCTGATTGACGTGATGAAAGTCGTTGAGAGCCGTTCCCAGCTCCATATCTTCGCTTAATCGTGCTTCCAAGCCTTTGCGTTCATCTGCAGATAAATCGCCATCGATATAGCGGGACAGCAGTTCGTAGTCTTTATCATTGATAGCCATGATGTTCTTACTCTCTATCCTTTAGAGCGCGGTGCGCCACCAAATTTCTCCGCGCTCTCGCAATTCTGCTCATTATCGTTCCTACCGGCACATCCAAAATGTCTGCAGCCTCGGCGTAGGTCTTGCCATCTACCGCTACCAGCACGAGTGCCAGGCGCTGATCGTTAGGCAGTTCTGACAGCGCTCTGGACACGATCGCCAGCTCTCGCTGCTCGTCCGCGGCCGCTTCCGCTGAGGGCATAGAAACAACCTCATTTGCAGCGACCTGCGGATACCTCTGTCGTACCTCGCGAGATCGCACTTCGTCAATCCACGCGTTTTTGCAAACCTTATAAGCCCACTTTCCTACGTGAGCATCCTCTGGGATGCCTTTCTCGAGCAGTTTCTCTACCGTCGCTTGTAATAGATCGTCACCATCGGCAACTGTGCCCGTAAGCGATATACAGAACTTGCGCAATCCGCCCAGTTCAGCCAGCAAAGACTCGCGCTGTGAATCGCTGAGCATCGGCATCCTATTCCTGCTATTATTAGTGACGTTTTTAGGCCGGATTCTATTCCATCCGGTGGAATTATTCTTGAACCGGGCCGTCATCCTACTGTATTGGAGTGAGATACACCGAGTGAGGTGAGATGTCATGGTTACACCTATCATGTTGAATTGCAAAGGAAAATTGCCTGAGCTGGCCGGCCTCGAGCGATCGCCCCACTATTTCGCAGCAAGTGTGTTGCTGGGCCTTGTGTTATCTCTTTCCATGAAGCCTGCAAACGCCGAGCTTGTCCTGGGAGCGTCTTTGGAGGACCGATTTGAAGAAACCACCGAGGATGCTGTAGAGGAACAGGCCGAGGATTTAGTGGAGGAGCAGATTCAGGATCAGGTTCAAGAGCAAGTACAAGAGCAGGTTCAGGACCAAGTTGAAGAACGCGTTTTGGTGTTGGGCTCTGAGCTTATAGAAGAAACAATCGAAGATCAGGTTGAGGATGGCGTGCAAGACGTGATCGAAGATGAGGTAGAGCAACAGATAACCGAGAACATCGAAATCACGCTTGAAGGCAACATCGAGAATGAAATTGAACAAGAGGTCGAAGAGACCATCGAGAGCATTGTAGAGGAGTCTGTTGAAGGCACCGTAGAACAGCGAATCGAAGATAGTGTTGCGGAAACGATCAACGAATCAGTAGAAGAAACCCTTGAATTAGCTGTTGAGGACGAACTGGCATCGAATATCGAGCAGGAAATAGAGTCCGGCATCGAAACAGCTGTGGAGAGCAGCATTGAGGATACGGTCGAAACAAACATTGAAATGAGCGTCGAGCAAAGCGTCGAGGCAACAGCTGAGGCCCAGGTAGAGACTGCCATGGAGTTGCAGGTGGCCAGTTATGTAGAGGGGCGCCTCGAAGATGGCATCGATGAAATCCTGGAACGGCGCATCGAGATAGACGAAGACCGCATTCACAAGGATCAGTGGCTAGTAATGGCCGCGCCGGAGGCCTTCGACGAGTTGGCCAAAGAAGGCTATCTGTTTGAAACCGTATCGGAGTTGCCGGGCTTGGGGCTGCGACTCGCCGAAGTCGCTGCACCATCAAGTTTCGATATCACCACGATCCGTCAGGGCGTGATCGATGTTGTGGGTAGTGATCGAGCTGAGGTAGATCTCAACCATATATACACCGCCGGTGAACGCCTCGCTGAGAATGCCGAAGAGGGTGTTGCACCGCGCAGCGCAATCGAGTTTCCCGAAGACACCGATCAACTTGCCCTTCGTATTGGTATGATCGATAGTCAGGTAGACGTCTCTCACCCCAGCCTTAAACATGCCAGCATTGAAACGAAAGCCTTCACGCCTCGCGGCGCACAGACGCCAGAATTTCATGGCACGGCCATTGCCTCCATCATCGCCGGAAGTGGGTCAGACTATGTTGGGATCGCACCCAATGCGCAGCTGTTCGCAGCAGGCGTCTTTGAGCAGGACCCTCAGCGCGGAGAGATCGCCAGCACGGTGAGTCTAGTGAGGGCTCTCGATTGGCTCGTGAGTTCGGGTGTTGATGTGGTGAATATAAGCCTGGCCGGGCCGCCCAATCGCCTACTTGAATCAGCGCTAGAGCGAGCATCAAACAAAGATGTCACGATTTTGGCCGCAGCAGGTAATGGTGGACCGGTAGCCGACCCGATGTACCCCGCTGCCTATAGGTCTGTCGTGGCGGTGACGGCAGTCGACACTGAAGGACAGGTATTTCGCCTCGCCAATCGAGGTGACTACCTCGATATCGCGGCTCCGGGTGTGGCGATGCGCCACGCAAAATCAGGCGGCGGCTACACAGCCTCTTCAGGCACCTCTTTTGCCGTACCGTTCGCTGCCACGGCTGTCGCCAGGCTGCGTCAACTGCAGCCCGGAGAGGACGTTCTCGAGATGCTATGGAGCACGGCGGAGGATCTGGGGCCACCGGGTAGAGACAGTATCTACGGTTTTGGCCTGTTGCGGCCTGCCAGTTCTTAGCGCATAAGGTAGGGTTTTTGGGGAGACGCAATGTGCCTGGTAGGCACACTGTTTGCGACCTGCGACCTGCGACCTGCGACCTGCGACCTGCGACCTGCGACCTGCGACCTGCGACCTGCGACCTGCGAC
>JBCCNJ010000075.1:0-21232 GCA_039025905.1 Pseudomonadota bacterium
CGCTCTTAGGAGAGGGTTCTCCCGCCGATGCCTGCGACGCGCTGGTTGCCCGCGCCCTAGAACGAGGTGCCAGGGACAATATCACCGTCATTGTGGTGGAAGCGGCATCCCCGGCTTAGCGTATTTTTCTACAGTTGCTTCCGCGCTGGCATTAGGTTACCGAACGCGGCGGTAGTATATCGAGCCTGAAGGGATTATGTGCACCAATAAAGAGCATAAATCAAAGATTATGCACTTATATAGTGCAATCTGGGTGCACATCCATCCGAACAATGTAGTCGATAAAGTGGGTTGAAGGGTCCGCATGCTCATTATATGGGCATTTCCTCCATCTGGTGCACTAACTTCATAGTTGGAATGGATTTTGCTTCACAGGGTACTCCCAGAGGCTGGCTTCGATGGAGAAGCTCCTCCCAACATCAACACGCTACCAAACGAGAAACGCAAGATGAAAAGTAAGTTGGAATACATCTGGCTTGACGGCTATACCCCAACCCAAAGCCTCCGCAGCAAGACCATGGTCCGCGAAGATTTCGGCGGCAAACTGGAAGACTGCCCAATGTGGTCTTTCGATGGCAGCTCCACTGAACAAGCTGATGGCAGCGCATCAGATTGTCTTCTGAAGCCTGTTGCCATCATTCCAGATCCGGATCGCAAGAATTCCTACCTGGTAATGACAGAAGTACTAAATGCCGACGGCACTCCTCATGTGTCTAATGGTCGAGCGACCATTGACGAAGGTGAAGACGACGATGATTTCTGGTTCGGTTTCGAACAGGAATATTTCCTTTGGGATCCATCAACTGATCGACCCCCGGGCTTTCCAGCCGGAGGCTATCCTGAGCCGCAAGGTCCTTACTACTGCTCAGTCGGTGCAAAGAACGCCTATGGACGTGACTGTATCGAAGACCACCTCGACCTGTGCCTGGAAGCAGGCCTTAACGTAGAGGGCATCAACGCTGAGGTAGCCGCAGGACAGTGGGAATTCCAGATCTTCGCGAAAGGTGCCAAGCGCGCTGGCGACGAAATCTGGCTGGGTCGCTACCTACTTGAGCGCACCGCCGAAAAATACGGGCTCGCCATTGACTATCACCCCAAACCCTTGGGCGACACCGACTGGAATGGTTCTGGCATGCACGCCAACTTCTCAAACGGCCCGATGCGTGAATCTGGCAAAGAAGAGACCTTTACCAAGATCTGTGAAGAGTTCGGCAAAAATATCGAGCGCCACATCAGCGTGTACGGTGCAGAGAACGATCAGCGTCTAACCGGCAAGCACGAGACTCAATCCATTGATGAGTTCAGCTACGGCGTGTCCGACCGCGGTGCGTCTATCCGCATCCCGGTTGGAACGGTCGAAGATGGTTGGAAGGGTCGACTCGAAGATCGCCGTCCCGCTTCTAACGCGGACCCCTATAAGGTAGCAGCCGCTATCGTTAAGACCACCAAAGAAGCCGGCTTTTAATTCCAGTGGAGTGTAACTGGCCCGGCATATGCCGGGCTTTTTTTCGCCGAAAGTATGAGATGATTAATACGCCACCCAGCAGACCCGCCGGCTTCCACCTAGATTGAAGCTGAAACCGGACCAAGTCATGCCACTCCTGCTGTCCTAAGACAGCGCGCTCCAATACAATACGCCGTTATGAGACTGACTCATCCCAGCACTGACTAGCATCCGTGTTCGCAGTACGCTATGCCAGTGCTTCCTGCAAGCGGTGCGCCTTGGCCATTGCAGTGTTGTGCACACCCTGCGCTCAAGCCGGCGGCTTGTGGCTAAATGAGTTTGGTGACTTCTCAGGCGGCAGGGCTAGCGCGGGTGCCGCCGCCGGTACAGATGACGCCGCGACCATCATCCACAACCCCGCCAGCGCAACACGCTTAGAGAACAAGCATCTATTCGTCGCCGCAGGTGTACTCGCCCCGAGCGCTAAATTTGAAACTCAATACAGTAATCCGCTCAATGGATTTATCAATCCAGGCGACGCAGGACGATCAGAACCCTTCGGCAGCGTCGCTTACACTCACAGGCTCACCGACAGCCGGTGGACGGCGGGATTTTACGCAACAGCACCCGCTGGCGCTAATCTAAAATACGGCAGCAATTGGTCAGGTCGCTATCAGGCCGAAGACGTATTTTTCGTTATCGCGACCGTCGCCTCGACTCTGTCCTACGCGGTAAACGAACAACTCTCCTTTGGCGCTGCACTGCAAGTTTATTACGCCGACCTCAAACTCACCTCAGCAGTCCCGCGGCCAAATCCCACGCAGCCGGACGGCCGCGCCACGGTCGATGGTACTGATGTAGGCTTCGGCTTTTCAGCAGGGGTGCTCTACGAATTCAGCAAACGCTCACGCCTTGGCCTGGCATACCAGAGCGAACTGAAACCCGACTTTGGCGGCAGCATTAAATTGAAATTTCCCACTTCACCTCCTCCCGACAGCGGCGACCTGCAGGTAGCGGCGAATACTGAACTTATCATGGCCGAGTATCTTCGCCTTGCACTGCACCACAGCATCAACAAGGCGTGGTCTGCCGACCTCACACTCGGTTGGGACAATTGGAGCGCGCTGAAGAACGTGCTTTTGTCTACACAGGCAGGCAGCCTGGGTATACCCACAAAATGGCGCGACACCTATCACTATGCTCTGGGAGCACAATATCGACTTACCCCTCGATGGACGCTTACTGCCGGGTTAGCTTACGATACCAATCCCGTCAGTGCGCAGAAACGAACAGCACAGCGGCCCGTTGATCGCCAGATTCGCTTGGCCACCGGGGCTCGATACAAATGGCATGAACAGCTCACTCTGGGCGGGTACGTCAACTACATCGATCTCGGTAAGGCACGTATCGAAACCAGCGCCTTTGGCGGCAAATTTGTTGAAAACAACGTATGGCAAATCATGCTCAATGCTAGCTGGCAGTTCTAACAGCATACGCTGGCGCCTCAGTTGATCGCAGACCCAGCTTCATTGAGCCGACAGCTTGAGCACGCCGCTAAATTACCTTGAAGCGGTGTTTGACAGCCCGATCTGATTGCAGAGCTTTTCGTTGCAAGAGGACTTGTCGTTCTGGAGACGCTGATACCTAACACGCTCGCCTTGATCCATAGGTATGAGCTACCATCCACTTGCAAAGGTCTGGTTCATACCCGACCACGTCGGTTAAGCAATGAGGCAACATCCCCATGAGCGAGTACACCAAGATTCAACTGGATGAAAGCGAGATACCCACGCAGTGGTATAACGTGGTAGCCGACCTGCCCGAACCACCACCGCCAGCACTACACCCCGGCACTCATGAACCTGCTACCGCCGAGGATTTTGCACCTTTGTTTCCGCCGGCCTTAATCGAACAAGAGGTCAGCACGGAGCGCTACATCGACATTCCCGGTGAGGTCATAGATGTCTATAAACTATGGCGCCCTACGCCCCTATTTCGAGCCAGACGTCTTGAAAAGATGCTCGATACTCCAGCGAAGATATTCTACAAATACGAGGGCGTCAGCCCCGCTGGCTCGCACAAGCCTAATACTGCAGTACCACAGGTTTGGTATAACGCCCAAGCCGGTATTCGCAAACTGACCACAGAAACCGGCGCCGGGCAATGGGGAAGCTCCCTGGCTTTCGCCTGTGCACAGTTTGGTTTGGAGTGTGAGGTATGGCAGGTTGCCGCCAGTTTTCGCAGCAAACCTCATCGTCGAACCATGATGGAGATATGGGGCGGCAGCGTTCACCCCAGCCCGTCTGAAGTCACGGAATACGGGCGCGAGCTACTGGCTCAAGATCCGGACCACCCCGGCTCTCTGGGCATCGCGATTTCGGAGGCGGTGATGGAAGCCGTGGGTGATGATTCCGTGCGTTACGCACTGGGCAGCGTACTCAACCACGTTTTGTTACACCAAACCGTGATTGGCGAAGAAGCGCTATTGCAGCTTGCAAAGGTGGGCGAAACGCCTGACGTGCTCGTTGGCTGCACCGGCGGTGGTTCCAACTTTGGTGGTCTGGCGTTTCCATTCTTGCGCGAGAAGCTCGCCGGCAAGATGAATCCCCTCATTCGCTGCGTGGAGCCGGCAGCCTGTCCGACGTTGACACGCGGTGAGTACCGCTATGATTTCGGTGACACAGCTGGCCTCACACCCCTGATGAAAATGCACACATTGGGTCACGGCTTCATTCCCGAACCGATTCACGCAGGTGGACTTCGCTACCACGGCATGGCACCGCTGGTATCTCACGTGTACGAGCTCGGCCTGGTGGAGGCAATTTCTATTCCTCAATTGGAGTGCTTCAGCGGAGCGGTACAGTTTGCACGTGCAGAGGGTATCGTCCCAGCGCCAGAGCCAACTCACGCCATTGCGGCCGCGGTGCGAGAGGCCTTGGCTTGCAAGGAAAGCGGTGAATCAAAGACCATTCTCACGGCTCTGTGCGGCCACGGCCATCTCGACCTCGCCTCCTATGATCGATATCTCCACGGCCAGATGAAGGATTTGGAGCTACCCGCGGAGGTCATCGCCGAGGCAATGCGCGACTTGCCAGAAATTGCTTAACACTTCCTGTTGTGTGCAAGGGCAACAATATGCTGTGAGACAGCGGATATAAACAGTTGCGCAGCATGAGCGCGTAATTTTTTTTGGTCTACCGCCAACAGTCTATACTTGGCAGTGATGAAAAATTCCGCATCACGAAATTTTCAACGAAAAGGCAGAAGCCGCAAGGCTTCTCACAGAAATACCGTGTTCGTTGTTGCCCAAGCAGATGGCTATGTTAGGGAGGAAGCA
The DNA here is from genome assembly GCA_039025905.1 of Pseudomonadota bacterium. Classification (GTDB taxonomy): domain Bacteria; phylum Pseudomonadota; class Gammaproteobacteria; order Pseudomonadales; family Halieaceae; genus JARRPM01. Next base: position 4,782 of record JBCCNJ010000075.1, read on the forward strand.
CCCAATGAACATGTTGACGAGTACGAAATTACGGAGGAACTGATTGGCATAACGCCCATCTTGCCCTACATAGACAGCGATGCAATGCTCGCAAGCCTGAGTTCAACCTTAATGGTGACGGGACGCTGCACAAACGTAAAAGAGAGTAATGCGGTTAATCTCTTCAATTTGGTTGGCGATGCAGATGCTTCACCTCAAGCTCTACTCGATATCCAATCTCTCATCAACGCGGTTAAGCCAAAGCGTTGCTTCAACCCCCCGGTGCACATTTACAAAACGTCGCGAAGCCGGCTCCCAGACACCCTCGCCAATATCCCTGGTTGTCGGGTACCGCGTGTGGAAGCGCTAGACCCAGCCGACTTTGCAGAACTAACTGATTTATGCAGAAACTTTGGCTGCTGGCCGATCATTGTCAGAAGCCGTGGCCATCACGGTGGCAAAGAGATGGTTCTCGTCAACAACGAAGAGGGCTTAGTGCAGCTTAAGGATTTGGAATGGCCCTACCATGGCGTATTCATCATAGAGTACCTAGATTATCAACAGGCCGACGGGTACTTTGCGAAAATGCGCATAGCTATGATTGAAGGCAAGAGCTATGCGAGACACTGCATCTATTCAACAGATTGGGCAATACACTCCGAAAGCAGATCCGGCATCATGTTGGAAGATGCCGAATTGAGAGCGCAAGAAAAACAAACGCTCCAGGAAATGCGCGACAAGCGTTTAAACGATATTAAACCGACCCTAGACGAGATTTACCGGCGCATCAAACTCGACGTATTTGGTATCGACTGTACGCTGATTGGCAATGAACTGGTGATCTTTGAAGCCAACGCCTGCATGAGGTTCTTTACTGAAGATGCATCTACGAATCCACCCTTTGAGTACTTAGAGCCCTACGAAGGTGCGGTGAGAACTGCCGTGAAGAAAATGCTGCTAAAAAAATAACGTGTACTTCCACATTAAATAAACCCCGCACAGAGCAGCTTGAATTGCTGGCTGGATTTTTGATTTGGAAGACAACAGTTACTACCCAAGGTGATAAAAAAGTCACATGGCCAGGAATGTAAATCAAACGTCAACCCAAAGGCACAGCGGCCATACTAAATGTCTGAGCTGACCTACAGCGAGATATTCGCCGACCCTGAAAATACGTATCGCCTTGCGATGGAACGCGTTCCCCGGGCTCGAGACGCAGAGTTTATTGCTATTCGCGAGTTGTTATCCCTGGGCGAGGTAAGCACCCTGGTGGACATACCCGCCGGGGGGGGATACTTAAAACAACACCTTCCCAAGCATATCCACTACACAGGTCTAGAATTCAGCCACGGTTTCTCGCACGGCAACAATCTCGTTAAACACTGCACCGAAGCCAGCTTACCCCTAGCTAACGAGAGCCAGAGCGCAGTCGTCAGCCTGGCCGCTGCGCATCATCTGGAAAACAGATCGGCGTTTTATACAGAGGTTGCCCGCATCCTGGAACCCAAAGGTTGTTTCATACTGGCAGATGTAGAGCAGTCGAGCAAAATTGACTGGTTTCTCAACACCTTCGTCAATCAGTGGAATAGTCAGGGTCACCATGGGCGTTTTTTAGACAGAAAGGAAGAATCTGACACCTTGCGCGACTGCGGTTTTGAAACGGAATTTACGCGCAGGGATTTTTTCTGGCGATTTGAGGACAGATCCCAAATGCTCAGTTTCGCTCGTCAGCTTTTTAGATTGGATCTCAATCCAAGCGACAACGAACTCTTGAGCGCACTGGAAAGGCTCGGTATCAGTGAGGAGCAGGATCAAACGAGGCTGCTATGGTCCCTTTGCTGTTTTATCGCTCAAAAGTCGAGTCGGAACTGAAGCTCTTAGCTACTCATAGCGTAGCCCCTGCGATGCCAATTGATCGGCACAGTGTGCTCGGGTTGGAACAACCTCACGCCGTATCTCTTCACCACATGCTGAATCAGCATGTATATATAACAGCGTACGATCAACTGATGGCAGCGCGTTGACAGAGACTCTCATCAATCGTCTGAAAGCGGCGAATCATAAAGCCGATCCACTGAATCGCTCTCTGGCAATGGCTACCAGAGCAGGAGTTCTGACTGCAATACCTTTAGTGCTGTTTCTATTTTCCGTATTGGATGAAAACACTGCGCTGTGGTCTGCAGTGGCCGTTCTTTACGTCTCTCTATCCGACGTGGGAGGCGTATACCGGCGCCGCGTGCTTGCCCTTTTCATAACGTGTGTCTGCACCACAGCAATGGCGGGTATCGGTGCAGTAATCACAAATATTCACTGGCTGCTGCCTATCGCGATGTTTTCCATCGCGTTCGTTTGCTCGTTCTTAGTGCTATGGAACGAGTCGGCGTCCAGCGTTGGTGTGTGGACGCTCTTCGCATTTCTTACGTCAGTAGGTATACCGGTTGATTCAGGGGGAGCTCTCGCGCGCACCGAGATCTGGTTTGTCAGTGCTTTTCTCGCGTTCGCTCTGTCAGTGACTGCGTGGTCTTTCAAACCTCACGGTATGATCGAGGCAGCCCTGGAAGAACTCTACAGAAAGCTATCCGAATTGACTGAGGAGCGCGATCAAGAAAAGCGCAAGATCAAGCGCCGTGAGCTACTTAACCTCCAAAGCGAGACAATGGGCCTCGTGGAACAGGTACGCGGTCAGCACCGTGTGTTGTCGCAGGATCAAAAGGAATACCTATTTCTTTACCGACAATTTTTGGCATTGATATCAATCGCGCTGGCAGTGGACGAGCAAAGAAGCCGCCGCACAACCCTAAAAACCTGCCAGATCGTAGGGGCAAAACTGGATCACTTATCCACACTTATCGGCGCAGAGCTAACTAGGGTAGTCAGCGGCAAACTGTCATTGGCAGGAATTGAACAGGCACTCCAAGAGGCTACTGTGACCGCGCGAGCCGAGGCGATGAAATACCGCGACGATATCCCCCGATTTGGGGAACTTCTTGTGTCTGCAGCTGAACTCGACTACCTCGAGCAAATGCGCGACGAACTACAGCTCATTAAATCCGCCTTTGAAAACAGAGAGGAACATCCTGATATAGGGCGCCAGCCTGAGTCGGTGCGAAGCCAGATCGCCTATGCTGCCGCCAACCTGCGCAAAGACTCCTTCGCCTTTAGACACGCGACGCGAGTGGCGGTTGCGACGGCGCTTTCTACCGTTATTTACACCTGGTTCATCCCCGACCCCGAAGGCATAGGCCGATATTTACAAGAAAACCATTATTGGATGACGCTGACTATTGTGGTCATCATGGTACCGCACTACTCCGCACTCTTTCGTCGGCTAGGGGAGCGCATTATCGGCACGCTCGCCGGCAGCCTGGTAGCTATCGCCGTGATCTGGTGGATAAGGTCACCGCAAGTACTCGCGTTGCTCCTGCTGCCCCTGGGCGGTCTAGCGTTCTACTTTTTTCGAATCCGGTACTGGGTTTTTGTTTTCTTTATCACGCTCTGGGTACTTCTGCTGCTGAATATCGGCTCCCCAGGCCACGAGGATGAAGTGATCGCGAGGGTACTAAATACGTTTGTTGGCGCACTCATCGCGTACCTCGCCGGCACCCTTGTGTTACCCAGCAGGGAGCATCGGACGATTCGAGACGATCTTTGCGCTGTGTTGGAAGCAAGCAAGACATTCTTGCAACGCATTGAATTGGGTAAGCCAGCTACGGAACACGCTGAACATATGCATCGCGTCACAGCAGGAATGCTGGCTGCAATCGAACGATTAGGCGAGGAGCCAGGGGTGCAACAAGACACCCTTTATTACCATCGTTGCTTCAGTCTGGCCTGCGAAGACCTGACCGCAGCGCTGCTAAGCATGTCCAGACAGTCTACTATCGAGAACATTCCGATAGACGACTGGCGAGACCAGTTGAGTAGCTTGCTAGGCATGTTGCGAACTGGGCACATAGATTCCCAGAGTTCAGGTCACCTACAGCAAGACCTCGCATCTGTTCGTCAGAAGTTACTGTTCGACCGTAGCCAAGAGCTGCTGTCGGCGTCGGAGTACCATACTCGCGGGCGCGCGACTCTGATTTCAGTTGACGTGGTGATGCGACTCATTCTGCGTATCGCACGAAACTTTGAGCTACTGCAGTTTGCTACTGCCCATATAGTGAAACCGTCCTCAGCTTTAGCGAAGGTCGACATGCCGGAAGATCGCCAGTGAACCCAAAACTCCGTTGGCACAATAAAAATGCCCGCTATCTGGTAATACCAGGGCACAGACAAAGGTCACTATTTGCAATTTGCTAGCGCCAGGCTCGGAGAAATTGAACAGTCACTATTGAGAACTTCAGTCCAACTGCTCAGCTAGCAATATCAGCACTTCCAGCGCCAGGTAAACCAGAGTCGCGCCAAAAACAAAGGCAATACCAGCGAGCAAAAAGCCAATGAAAGTCATCAATCCATCTCGCTCAAAGATCGCAAATGCAAAGCACACCAGTGCAAATGCCGGCATAAAATTACTGAGTGGCAGTGGGAGCATGATGGTCAAAGCCATCACCAAAACAACAAGACCGATAATCCGCGGCAAGGGAGGATCAGTGAGCGTTAACCACCTCGGCTTCACGTACCTCTCTAGTTTTTCCAACCAAGGAATCGTCCAGCGTCCTAGAGTACGTATAGCAGACACTCTAACTCTGCGACGTCGAATAAATCGCGGCAATAAAGGAGCACGAAAACCAAGAACAAGTTGCACACCCGGTACAACCAGCGCGAGTCCTGCGAAAAAAGAAATGCCGGGCAAGACCGCCAGGGCAGCGAGTAGCAGAAATATGCCACCGAAGGATCGGCGACGGAGCTGGTAAACAATCTTGCCTATCCGAAGATCACCCGCCTCAGGAAGCCCCTCCAGGAGCTCGATGAGCACACGCGAAGTGCGCTCAGTTTGCTCTGAGGTGTGATTTCGCTTGAAACCGCTTGTAGAGGATGAATCCATTTTTTTAGAGATAAAGCAAATTTAAAATTAACGAATCTTCGGGTAAATGACAATCTGCCAGTGGATGGACTTTTGTCATCGTGTGAAAAAGGCGAGTTCGATTGTTCGATTGTTCGATTGTTCGATTGTTCGATTGTTCGATTGTTCGATTGTTCGATTGTTCGATTGTTCGATTGTTGTATAACTTTAGTGCAAGGGCGCCTAAGGGAGAATTTCGATCGTCTCAGCTTATATAAAGTATCCTATAATCTATTCACAAATTGGCGCAAAGATTCGACCACAAGCCAGGACTGGCGCTAAATACATTCCGCGCGCAGTTTCAACAAAGCGATAGGAGCAAGCAAGATGTCAGAACTCATTGTAATAGGGTACAGCGATGAGCCGCACGCTGAGGCGGCTCGCAAAGCGCTTCTCGGCATGGCAAGAGAGTACTTGGTAGATGTCGCCGACGCGGTGGTCGCCATCAATGATGATGGCAAAATTAAACTCAACCAAATGGTCAATCTGTGGACCATGGGCGCGGCGGGTGGCGCATTTTGGGGTTTGCTTATTGGACTCATATTTTTTAACCCGCTGCTCGGTCTGGCGGTGGGTGCTGGCGCCGGCGCACTGGGGGGCGCGCTGTCTGACTACGGTATCAACGATAATTTCATGAAAGAGGTCGGTGAGGTTTTGCAACCCGGACAGGCTGCCCTGTTCATGATGGTGCGTCAGCACGCCTCTGATCGCGTGATCGAACGACTTGGCGAGATGGGTGGGCGTGTGATCCGGACCAACCTAGATACCACCAAAGAGGCCGCACTGATGGAGGCCTTTAACCATGCGCACAAGGGCGAACCGGAAGAAGATCACTAGGGCGTATCAGCAGCGGCGATTTCTAGGGCGGTAAGACTGGTGCGTCACTGTACTCAAAAACGGGCTGACCCGAGTCCAATAGGGCTGGTCTAATCACAGCGCCAACTGCCAAAGAAGCTCAGAATAAGTGGTGGATATTGGCTGCAATGGGGCTCGCCCAGGGACTGATCGTCCTGGATGAGACAGTGGTCGGTGTCGCCCTACCCACGATCGGCCGAGACCTTGGCATTTCTCATCTCACCACTCACTGGATTGTAAACGGGTATCTGCTTACGCTAGCAGGCTTGGCGATGGCAGCCGGTAAGCTCGGCGACCTGCTTGGCCTACAGCGCATTTTTCTTATTGGCTGCCTGATTTTCATCGTGGGGTCGCTGGCGGCGGGCTTCGCAGAAAGCGGCCTAGAACTCATCCTTATGCGCGTATTGCAGGGTGTCGGTGCCGCAGCCATTTTTCCGACTGCGTACGCAATGATCACAACCGTGTTCGCGCCAGAGCATCGCGGGCTGGCATTTGGAATACAAACCGGTATTTCCTGCGTGTTCATTTCCCTGGGCCCACTGGTTGGTGGCTACTTCTCTGAGGTGATCACCTGGCGCTGGATTTTCTTAATCAATGTGCCAATTATCGCGATAGCAGGCCTTATCGTGGCACTCACCTGGCGACAGATGCCCTCAGCACAGACGCCCGTTGCTTTTGATACGGCAGGGCTTATTGCAATGATAGTAGCGCTCGGTGCGATCTCCCTCGCCGCCATGCAAGGTCCAGACTGGGGTTGGGTCAGCGCGGCTGTAATTGCGGCCACTATAACTGGTTTGATCAGCCTCGCTGTATTTGTGCGGCGCGAATTAAGCATTTCCCATCCTCTCATCAAGTTGAGAATGTTCGCTGACCTATCGTTTGCAGGCGCGAGCCTGGTCATATTTGCCGGTCAATTATGCAAGCTCGCAGTAATCGTTTTCGGTGCAGTCTATTTACAGCGCGGGCTCAACCTATCGCCATTTGAAGCGGGACTCGCAATGCTGCCCGCCGTTCTACCCACGGTTGTTGGTGCCCTGGCCGCTGGCCATCTTTCGGACCGATTCGGAGAGGTGCGACCGGCTTTAGTCGGTCTGACTTGCAGCACCTTAGCGCTTTTTGCCCTTGGGATAGCTGCATCTTATAACAGCTACTGGTGGATCGTAGGGCCCTTTGTGCTATGGGGCTTCAGCGCGCCTTTTGCTTTTGTTCCCATTCGCCGTTTGATGCTAAGCACGGTAGCGGAAGCCGATCGAGGACAGGCAGGCGGCATCGCACTAACGTCTCAATTACTCGGTGGAATCTTCGGGATGGCGCTGGTAGGAACAATCGTCGTTGTAACAGATAACTTCGGCGCAGGTTTTCTTGTGGCCGCCACAGTATGCTGCGCCATTTTAATTTTTGGGATCTTTTCAATCAGAGCTCCCGATGCGAGCACGGTGTAAGCCCTAACACCAAGGCAGACAACAGGTACTGAACTGGATCGATAATCCTATGTCACCAGTTAGCTGTCTATCCAAGTGGGAAGTGTCATGGCGTGCAGCCTACACTATTGGCCCCGCCTTGCACGCTCACAAGCGAAACGTTCTGCTTTACTCTTAAGGGGCCGTGCTTCGAACTCAGCGCCTGACCGCGATCTCATAGTGAATATGAATCGGTAAAGAGAGCTAGTGTCCTAGCGAGTCGCAAAAACCAATCGTTGCCACGCTGTCGGAAGGTTTGCGAGTTCAACATGCACGAGCTCTATACACCGCCGCTTTATCATGTAACATCGAGATAGAAAGGAGTGCTCAGTTTTGCGCCCGCTCAACAGAGTCAAGGCGTCATCATCAAGCATCCAGCAAAATCAGGAACGAAACATGCCTCTTTACGGCCCCTCTGCTGAAGGTATTACACCAATCGATCCCTCATCAGTCCTGAGTGTTGGTCTGACCAATCATCCAAACGATATCGCCGTTGTCTCGACCAAAAATAGCTGGACGTGGCACCAACTCGATAAGGCCAGCGATCGATATGCGGCGCATCTATATGCAAAGGGGGTCCGCAAAGGTGATCGAGTGGCATCTTTGATGCCGAATCGTGACACCTTGCTGATTCACTACCTGGGGTGCATGAAGGCTGGGTTTATTCTCGTGCCACTGAATTATCGCTACATGGCACCTGAAATTGATCACGCCCTGTCACTCACAGGTGCAAAGGTCCTGTTGGCTCACGTAGAAAGGGAACAAGACTTGGCGGCAGCCTCCCAGGTGCACCATTTACCGCTCGGTGTTATCAGCTATGGTGCTGGCGAAGGTGACGACAGCATCGAGGCCATGCTAGAGAAAGATGCCCCAGAGGTCGCGCTGGAAAAACCAGGTGCGTCCGACCCCATCGCTATCTTTTTTACCTCAGGCAGCACCGGGAAACCAAAAGGTGTAACGCACACCTATGAGACCCTTGGGCACATGCTGGCCTATCACATCGTAGGCTACGAAATGACCGATCAGGACGTCATGCTATCGGCATCATCCATGTCCCATATTGGATCCTATCTCAATACATTTTTGGCAATCGCAAAAGGGGTTAAAACCGTATTACCCCGTAATTTCGATGCAGAAGAAGTTTTACTTCTGCTGCGTAAACATGCACCTACTATCTTTTTGATGCTGCCTGCAGCCATGTTTGGGCTCATCCATCATTCTAAAGCGGCTCACGAAGACTTCGCCTCGATACGCCTTTGTATTTCCGGTGGTGATAAGGTGCCCGCACTGCTGGAGCGCGAATACGAAAAACTAGCAGGGGCATTGATCGATGAGTGCTATGGTATGTCGGAAATTGGCATTGCCACTCGTAACCCGCCATCTGGATTGAACAAACAGGGGTCGGTCGGGCCTGCTAATGTTGGCTATGCACTATCGATCAGAGATGATGAAGGCAAGGAAGTGGCCAGCGGTAAGGAAGGCCGGCTCTGGGTGAAGTCCCCCATCAATATGATTGGTTATTGGGACAACCCGAAAGCGACATCGGAGACCATCGTAGATGGCTGGCTGGACACTGGCGATATGATGCGTGCTGACGAAGACGGCTATCTTTGGTTTCAAGGGCGTAAAAAGCAAATCATCATCCACGATGCCTCCAATATCTGCCCACAAGAGGTTGAGGAGTCTCTGGTAGAGCACCCTGCTGTGCTCGAAGCGGGAGTGGTGGGCGTACATGACCTGGTCCATGGCGAAAATGTTTGGGGCTATGTGACCCTCTCCTCGAAAACCGAATCCCCAGATGTGCAAGAGATTATCGCGTTCTCGCGTAGACAAGTGGGCTATAAAGCGCCAGAAGTGGTTCTGGTATTGGATGAAATGCCGCTGAATGCCACCGGCAAGGTTGATCGCGTGACGCTAAAAAAAATGGCGGCCCAGCGGCATGACGCCGAGATATCTGCCTGAGAAAGTCTGTCCACACCTCCGTGAGTCGGCGCGCTGCAACAACGGAGTTCAGCGGTGCGGGCCTCAACTCACTTCGACTAAACCAACCTTGATCAGCCCGATCCTATTACGCTTTCTGTGAATGAGCCTATAAGATGCGGCGTAGGTAACGCTTTAAGCTCAGGCCAATATCAACCATCACCCGGCTCGTCAGCATTATCGCAGGTGTCACAGTGCAGTATGTCGCTGTCTAAAAACAGACTGACATCCTGATAATCGCCGGGCTGGGCCGCCGCATCACCCCTCACGACTTTGACGTTAAACCGAAGCTGATCAGCCGTCTTCCAGCGAGGGTCGCTCAAGGTGAAGACAATATCTTGTTCCTGATCTGTACCGGCAACAAAATCGGCATTCGGTGGATCATTGTGAAAGCTATTGGGACCTTCATCCCATGCAGAAAGAAAGGCTTTAATTTTCATGTGTGACGCTCTGCGGACAGGTCGGTCGGCAAAGCGCATAACCGCAGGATCAACTTGATCTAGGGTCAACTGAAGCTGGCCCCCAGCAGTCCGATCCAGAGTGGCGGACGGGGCATGAATAATGAAGAGCTCGGTAACGGCTTGAGCATCTGCTGCAGCGGAGGCGTCAGGTTGGCCAGCCGCTATTGCTGCCTGAACCATAAGGCTTGCCGCAACACACATGACCCAAAAAGCGCTCACTGGTTTATTCATAACCCTTCCCCGTTTAAGGTGCCAAAGCATTCCGATCGATTACACCCTGGCAGCGAACCACATAGATACTGGCAAATTTTGACGTAGCGTACCGCCTGGTTCGTTTTTCGGCCAGCAACTAGCCGCTAAAAGTCGAGAAGGATGAGTTCAATCTCCGGCAAAAAAGGCCTTGAAAGTCATACGCAGTAACCACGGCGCTGCAAATCGATTGTAGGTACCGTTGTCCGCATTGGATGGCTTTCGTGGCTATTTGCCAGACCTTGCGACCCCAGAAAAGCTCGTCGGCAAAACCGTTCTCAGGAGTGGTCGCCCCGCTGAGCAGTTTTCGATTCCAACACCGTCAGTCGTATCGGCGATCAATCACGCCGCGAAACGCTCAGGCTGCCGTCAGCAGCAACCACAATCGCAATACCTCTCTGGTGAAGGCGCTTCAGGTCAACGCTTTCGTCGATGACCATGAGTTCCTGCGTCACCAGGCTATCGTCCTCGCCCAGAATTGATATGAACAGCACATTGTTAATCTCATCCGGTTGGTCGCGATCGTACAGGAGAAAAAATCCCTCTTCAGACTGGGTTGAATCTGCATCGGCGGCCACTAGGGTCCCACGCTGAGGAGTCAGCGCGCGGTTTGGCACTAAGGTCTGCCATACTACCGTGGCTGGCAGCCCACTGAGATTGGTCATAACTATCGGCGGATCACCTTTGATCATGCCCGAGCCATCATCAATGACCATCGCAGCCGCCTCCTCATCGGCGGAGGCAAACTGCGCAAAAACAAAGCTACCGCAAAGCAGTATTGCCAGTGATGCGTGGAACAGGGTAGAGCGCTCCAGCTTGTAGTATTTCATATGAGCTTTCTCCAATAACGCTCTTAGTTTGCTGTTACTTTCGCGCCGAAACACTCAGCCCACCATCCGCTTCGACCACAATGCTTATGCCCGCTTTATGTAGGCGCGCGAGGTCCAGGTTTTCGTCGATTCTAAACCGTTTTTGCGTAACAAAGCTTCCGTCATCATTCAAAATAGAAACAAATAAAATATTGCTAGTCTGCTCTGGTTCGTCACGATCGTATAGCAAAAAGAACCCCTGCTCCGATTGCTGTGCTTGGGTATTCGCTCCCTGGACCGAACTACGCTGTGGTGACAGTGCTTGATTCGGCAGCAAAGTTTGCCAGACCACCGTGGCCGCTGTTCCGCTGAGGTTGGTCATATAGAGGGGCGGATCTAGTGCGGAGTAGGGGCCCTGAGGGACATATTGCATGGCGAATGCGCCCGGATTAAGACCTAAAACGACGATAACAAGCAGCACTTGGCCCAGCGGCCACCGAGCGCTAGCGCACCTGGTGCGATTCCTACGCATATGGTTGGACTCCGGAGAAAACTCTAGGCTCTACTGTGATTATCGTGAGCATGTAACTAGAGCGGCTATGGAAATGAGGCGAAAGAATAGGTGAAAATCAATTTCCTGACAATGCAGACCGGGGAGTAGAGAACTCACCCTCCGCCCATGCGAAATACGATCGCGCTATGACTCAAGCCGCAGAATCACGAAATCATGGCGTCGATGCTCTGCGGGGCCTGTGCATATTAGCGGTGATCACTGTGCACGCCCTAATGTTGGTCGCACCCAGACTCGTTCACTTGCGCTGTGACGTTTTGGGGCCCACATATATCCCCTGCGGCGCGGCGAACAGCTTTAGTTTCGTGATTGCCAACGTATTCGCGGTGTGCGTGTTCGCATTTTTAAGCGGCCTGGTGATACCGTCGGAGGTAAAACTAAGAGATGGTTTTAAGAGAGGCTTGCGACTACACATCGCGGCGCTAGGCGGCTGCCTTGCGACCGCAGCCGTCTTGGTTTTCGACAGCGCTGAAATCGACCGCTTAGCGCGTCTGTTCGCGCCGCTGCCGTTTACCAAACCCGTGGCGCTCAGTCTACAGCTGCAGCCTGATTGGCAGCAGCTTCTCGCCTTGGGCCTGGGTTTGAAGTACCCCGCCATCGCCATGGACACCGCCTATCATCTGGATCGGCTGTGGCCGCCGATCTGGTGTATTCCCTGGTTCTTGGCAGCTTGGCTCATCTTGATTGGGCTCAAGCAGCTGCCCGGCCCTCAAGCCCTATATCTTGCTGCGGCTGCCTTGCTCGCGCTACCCCTAACCGATCAGGGCATTATGTCAATCATGATTGCAGGGCATCTCTGCAAGCCGCTGATAAAACGGCTGACTAGCCGAGTAGCGATACCGTTAATGGTGTTCGGCCTGGTACTGGCCAGCGCGCCCTTCGCCCGAGTGGTATCTAGCGACTGGGTCGTGGTTGCCGTTCCTACGTGGCTTGCCTCATTAGTACAGACAGCGGCAGCCTGTTTTGTTGCGATGTCTTTTTTAAGGCTTTTTCAGTGTCCGGGAAATACGATGATGCAATGGCTTGGGCGTCATAGCCTGGCGATCTACGCGCTCCACTGGCCTATCTTACTTGTCTTGTTTGGGCTGCTTCTCGGTCTGTATGTGCCGCCGACATGGCTCGCGAATACCGCGATCGCGTGTGCATTGCTGCCAGCATTGATAGGCATCACAATGCTCTTGCCTAGAAAGACTACGAATATCAAACGTTCACAGGATGACAGTCCCTCGCCGGTAAACTGATCACATTTCGGCAGGCTTATTCACCCCCTTGCCATCGTCAGAACAAGCTGGATTGTTGCGGCATCGGCCAGCCAGCCAACGGGGGCAGATCGCCCACTTTGGAGCACAGTGACGCATGAAAGTCCGCAGCGAATTCAGGGCAGTGTTGGTTATTCGGACAATGCATCATGAAATACAGCTCATAACCTGAGGCCAGATACCGATGACAGCGCTGGACCCATTCGTTGACGTAGCGTTCATTAACCGATGCATCGGGGTGTAGCACCACCCGCGCGTAGACGAGATCGTTATACACCTTATCCAACAGCGGCACATCGGGTTTTTTGTGGCGGGCCGCTAATACCTCTGGGTGCTGCGCATCCTCATGATAGATAGGCCTACTATCAAACATGACTCTACCCGCAGCGCTACGTTCTAACAGCGGCTCTAACAGTTGCGGCTCTCGAAAAAAGTCCAGATGCCGCACTTCCAACGCGTAGCGGAGCTCTTGTGGCAGCCGCTGGAACAGCCTTTCCAATGCCGGAGTGTCAGCCGGCGTAAGGGTCGCAGGGCATTGCACCAGAAAGGGACCGAGGTGATCACCTAGCGGTTCAAGCACTTCGAAGAATACTTTCATCCCTTGCCAGTCGGGAGAGCGCTCATGGGTGATCGATCGAGGCAGTTTAAAGCTAAAGCGAAAGGCAGACCCATCCACGGCCCGGCGCCAGCGTTCTACACTCTCCGCATCCGGTATGCGGTAGAAAGTGGTATTACCCTCAACCGTATTGAACACGCTTGCATAGTGGGCGAGCGCATTACCACCCGAAGGAAAGTAGCTGCCAGACCAACCAGGGAACGCCCAGGCGGGCAATCCGAGGTAGTAGCCAAGAGATGGAATCAATGCGTGCTCGCGATGGCATAGGTTTTCAGCACGTCAAGCGGCACGATCTCCAGCGCTGAAACATCGCACGCTTCCAAAATCACCCGCGGCGCCATTCCCGCTTCGTGGGCCTCACGCCAGCGGGTAGCACACAGGCACCACCGATCCCCGGGCTTGAGACCGGGGAAGTCGTATTGCGGCATTGGTGTGGATAGATCATTGCCCTGCTCTTTCGTAAAAGACAAAAACGCCGCTGTCATCTCGGCACAGATAACGTGTCGTCCACGATCCAGCTTGTCGGTACGACAGAAACCATCGCGGTAGTAGCCCGTTTTCGGCGCATGGCAACAGGCACACAATGCGGTACCTAGTACGTTGAGAGGTTCTTCTTCTGGCTTGTTCGACATCATTTTTCCTCTGCGAACTCTACGTTCAAAATGCGTTCATCAGACTAGGCACATGCCAGGCCGGCGGCCGGGATCATTCGAGGCAAATCTTTAGAGACTTCTCTGTCGATGCCTACCGCTTAAGATCGTGCGGCAAAGGTCGTTGAAAAGAGGCGCGAAGTTGCGCGAGTTGCACTCTCCATCAGCTTTACCGCGAGCTTGATTAAACAGGAACCGGCCTACCGCGCCATGGCTGGTATCAAGCGAGTGTTGGGAACGTTCTCCAGTCCCCAGTCAATAATCGCTTCGAGCGGACCTTCAAGGCTCTCGCCTGCTGCAGTCAGCGAATAGCAGACCCGCCTGGCGTCGTCCTCGCTGGCCACTTTCTTGATCAGGCCTACCTCACACAAATACTTCAACCTTTTCGTCAACACGTTGGTAGCAATACCCTCTTCTGATTCAACAAGCTCATCAAAATGCTGTTTCCCAAGTGCCAGGTCGCGAATGATTAACAGATTCCAGCGGTCGCCAATCAGATCCAGAGTGCATGCGATAGGGCAGTCGGATCGACGCGCGTGGGGACCAATCTTTCTCATGGCTTCACTTTACTTTCTATTGACAAGTAAAACAATTTCATTTTTACTTTCTATAAGCAAGCAATAATTGGATCACAGATGCAAGCTTCAAAACGATTTCTGGGTTGGCCATCTGAGGCGGGCAAGTTTATAGAATTGGCTATGGAAAGACACGGCGGCTTAAACGCTTGGAACGCCTGCCCAAGACTGCAGATCGATGTGATCGCAGTCTCCGGCGTCGTCTGGCGATTAAAAGGAGCAGGCAGACGATTCGCAGTTCCCACACAACTCATTATTTGCCCAAGAAACCAGGAAGCGATTTTTCCCGATTACCCGACGAGCGGCAGCCAAGTCACTGTCGTAGAAGGTAAGGTCACCCTAGACAAGCAAAGTGACTCCCAGTCAATCAAGAACTATCGATCACGCTTTCATGGGCTGCGTGCAAAGCTACACACATGGACGCCCCTGGACGCAGCGTACTTCGTCGGCTATTCCATGCCCCAATACTGCGGTTACCCGTTCACGCTTCCCGATTTGGAATTTGTTGCGTGGCGGCGTGGCAATGACAATATCGAGCTGACACTACAGTACCCCGAGGGAATCGACAGCCACTGTCGAAAGCAGCTCTTCCATTTTGATAAGACAGGCCTGCTCCAGCGCGTAGATTATAAGGTCGAAATCATCGGTCTCGGTCCCACGGCAGCCCATCACTATATGCAGTATGAGGACGTGTGCGGTCTACAGCTTCCGACCCGCAGGCAAGTCGTTGCTAAAGCACTAGGCAGGACCTGGCCGGCCAATCTCGTCACCTTAGAACTCACGGTTCGACCTTTCCAAGAATCCGTCATATCGCGGCAACCTCTTGCGCCATCCCATACGCTGAACAGTTGAGCCTGGGGACGCTTTCACATATCAAATAGTTCACTAACTTTGCAGAACATTTCTTGGATGTCGGCTAACTCCTGCTATCAGGAGTGCACACCTTAAAAAGGTGTTGCGGAAGCAAGTAAAGCTCATTGTTTACGCGGATCTAAGCGTCCAGGAAATTTGCCGAGCGCTCAGACTAATTTGGTTTCTCCGGCGATGCCGACCCGCACAACCGTTTCCGGCGATGCGGCCCGGCAATGAGGGTTCCCCACGATCGCGTCAGTATCAGGCGCGAATGCAATAAGCTGGCTGCAGCAACAATGACGCGCTCGTTGCTTCTCTCGCAAGACGGAGTGGCTTGATGCATGTCTGTCTCCGTATCACTCAGGGACGGTTGGAGAACGTTATGTATGTGCACCTTCGCCACCAAGATCTCCTGAGGCGCATTCTGGAGTGCTCTCCTGTCGCGTTCTATTCGATTGCCTCTTGTCTCGCGTGGCGATTGCAAACGCAGTTAGCGAAGCCACCACAAGAAGCACGGCGACAATTGTAATAATCAACCCAAATGTCACCAGCGCAGAATTGGGTTCACTCGCCATCAGAACTGGTGGTTTTAAAATAGTCATAACCTTTTCCTTGTATTCCTTTTACCTATCGCCCCGTTAGTTAGGCGACTCGCCCAAACAACGAGGCAAACACTTTTGATTAACTCTTCGCGATTGGGTCTTGTGCGCTTGTCTACCCCGTTCTCGGTATCCGCTCTGACCAGCAAAGGCAGACGCCGCATTCGATTGGGGCAGCGAAGCGCACAGCCCGATCACTCCACTTTCATAATGACTTCGATGTACTCGGACGGCAGCACTAGCGTGCCGTCTGTCGCGGTGTTCATGGAAGTCAGCAACTCGCGCAAATCCTGTTCCAACTGCACAGCATCATCACCAAGCGCCTCGAAGGCTTTGAGAATCGGGCCGTAGTAGTTTTTGAAGTAGTCCAAGAAATGCTCAACTGAGCAGTATCGGAAAACGTGATGCCTGTGCACGATATCGCTGACTATCGCCTCATCAGGGAATATGTCACGTACACCATCTGCATCGCCCCATCGCGCGGGAGAATTCACACCCGCTGGCGGCGGTAAGTGGCGTCCTATCAGACCAAAC
>JBCCNJ010000076.1:0-20990 GCA_039025905.1 Pseudomonadota bacterium
ATGTCCTGGGTGATCCAAACAATGATTTCGTTTTCAGAGACGAATTGCAGCAATTCAAAGCCAAGGGGTGCTTCTGGTGAATCTACTGGATCGATCGGGAGTGGCGCGGGATTCGTCATAAAATCAATCAAACGTCTGGCAATTTCCACGCCCTGGTCATCCTGCAAGAAATGACTGGACTCTGGCAGCCGCACATGGTCTTGCCCCGCTGCGCCGGGGACCAGGTCAATCAGGGTCTGTTGAGCGGCACAGGAACCCAGGTTGCCGGGATCGTTGGCGGCCCAAATCGTGATAAAAGGCCGCTCAAAGGCGGCAAGACCTGCCAGGGCCTCGTCGGTTTGTCCTCCAACCTCATTAATAATGGAGGGGAATTTGCGTATGCCGGCCATATACTCGCGGCTGGGAAACGGTGCATCATAAGCGGCTTCCTCTGCCTCTGACAGCGGGAACCAGGTCAATGCCTCAAGTACTTCGGAAGCGGTGAAGCTCTCCGCCTTCATGGCATATTCCATCCAGCCACCGAAAAAGTTTTCCTCAGGCTGTGCCGCCAGAGGTTCGCAGCCGTCGTAAAAAGGTTCCTGTTGATCCGGGAAAAGATCAAAGAGGGATGGCAGGTCCAGTATCTCGTTCGGATTTTGTACGACGGGGAATACCTCTATGCCCGCGGGTATCGACGGCAGCGCGCCGTCGCCGACAGCAATACTTGCGAACCAGTCGGGGTTCAATCCCGCTACCCGCAATCCGATGAGGCTGCCCCAGTCTTGTACGAAGAGGTTGATGTCGGTGAGCGCTAGAGCACCTACAAACTGCTCCAGTCGATCGCTATGGACGAGATAGGTGTAGGCGTCGATCTCTGTAGGTTTGTCCGAACGCCCCGTGCCCAGATGGTCCATGGCAATGACCCGATAGCCCGCATCTGCAAGAACCGGGATCATCTTGCGATAAAGGTAAGACCAGCTCGGTTGACCATGGAGTAGAAGCACGACCTCGCCATCGGCGGGGCCGTCTTCGACGTAAGCCTGCCGCAGGCCATCGATTTCGACGTACTGACTTTCATATGGGAAATCGACTAAATTATCAAAGCACGCATCCGGCGTGCGCACAAACTCGACACCGGAGGCGGTCAGCATGCGCTCCGGCGTGGCGTCGCAAGGGACAGTTGCGCTGGTCACCTCATCGAGATTCGAATCCGATGTATTGGCATCGTTGCCATTGCCCCCCGAGCATGCCACGAGCACTATCGGCAGGAACAAAACGCACAGTTTTTGTCTTATTGTGTTCACGAGGCTTACCTTGAATTTGTCCTTAGATCTTCCTTGGAACTTTGGACGCAGTTTATTCGAATGCTAATGCAAACACGCAGCGGAAACGCCGTCAGCATGATTAGCGCTGACAGTGCGCCAAAGGTGTAGATCAGGGTTTGAATGGTGTCGAGGTGCCTCGAGATGATTGCGTTCTCAGGTTTGTGGCCGCAACGTACTAGGGGCTTCGCATCGCCGCTTGTTCTAGCCAGCTTCGCACGGTCTTGACCTGACTTCGGGCCACTGGAACTTCGTCGTTCTCGCCTTCGATTAACAAGAAGTGCCGACGACGCCGATAGCGTAGGGCGATTACCTTGCTCATGTTGACGATGTAGCTTCTATGCACCCTAATAAACGGACCGGCATCAAGATCAGCGCTCAAGTCCTCCAGTGTCTTATTTGAGACAAGCGTTTGTTGACGATGAACCGCGGCGCCCTGCTCAGTGAGAAACAAGCGGCGATATCTCCCGAGTGCGCCGATCATGAGTATATGTTTGAATTCGACGATTCGGCTGGTGACACCATCCTCAAATACAAGCTGCATGTTTTCAGTTGGATCACTGGAGATACGCTCTTTTACCAGTGTTTCTTGACGAAGAATCTTTTCAATGCAGCGAGCGACCAGCGTTGGCCGCGCCGGTTTTAGTAGAAAATCGATCGCATTGGTGTCGAATGCTTTTAGCGCGAATTTATGGTGCGCCGTTAGGAAGACCAGGTGATAGGGTAGCTGGGCGGTTGACTTGGCAACCCCGAAGCCGTTCATTTCCGGCATATCGATGTCGAGAAAAACGATGTCCGGTTTTTTGCTGGCGATAGCGCTTACGGTACTGGAGCCGTCACTGCACTCCGCAATCAATTCCAGCTCTGAAAATGAAGCGATGACACGCTTTAGCTCCTCTCTGGCAGCAGGCTCATCGTCTGCGATCAGTACCCGCCTTTTGCTCTCAGGCAACGACATGCTCCTGTAGTGGCAATTTGATGTTCAACTCAGCTCCGTCTTTGGAGACGTTAAAGGATAGCTTATGACGCCCTGGGTAGTGCAGAGATAGGGTGTCACGCAGGATTCGAAAACCACCGCCTTCTTCGATAAGAACGGGTTCGCTGTGGACCCCGTCATCGCTAATTGCAAAGGTGAGCTGATCATCAACAAGCTGCACCGAGATGGCCAGGTGCACGGGCTGACTGGTCTGGGCAACGGCGTGCTTTATCACGTTTTCTACCACGGGCTGAAGCAAGAGCGCGGGTATTGGCTTGCTTTTGGTTTGCTCAGCGACCTCGATGAAGTAGGAAAACCGATCCGGAAAGCGCTTTTCCTGTAGTTTGAGATACAGCTCCACTAGGTGTAGCTCCTCGTCAACCGAAATCTGGCTCTTTTCAGCGGCGATGATGCTCTGTCGCAGTAAATCAGATAAGTCGTAGACGATCTCCCGTGCGCTTTCAGGCCGACTTAGAATCTCGGATGCGAGCAGGTTGAGGGTGTTGAACAAAAAGTGTGGATTGCTTTGTGAGCGCAGCAAATTGATTTGGGCTTGCCGCAGATTGAGAGCGCTTGCGTGACTGTGCTCGCGATGGGCCAGCATCGTGGTGGTGACCACATAACTGATTATCTGGAAGCCAAATAGGGTTAGCGGAATAAACGCCACGTTTGGAAGGTCGGCAGGAACAGGCCGCGGTTCCGCGGGAGAAACCAAGATCGTCAGGCAACCAAACACAGCTAAATGCAGTAGCAACTGACTCCAGAGTCGGGTGCGAGACAGCATCTTTGGAAAAGCGCGTTGAAGTACGCCGATGATCAGATAGGCAGCTAGGAATACGCCGTACATTCGAATGGCGGCACCCAGCAACGTATCGGTATTCAGTGCACCAAATTCCGACCGCACTGCGGCTATCAGCAGTAGATTAAATGAAGGCCAGAGAACGGTGAAGACCAGCCCTGTTAGCGAAAACCATCGCTGGCCTGATCCGGTCGAATCGATCTGTATTTGGGATTCAAGCTCTCGACTGCCCATCAGCCGCGCCCGCACTCTCTGATTGAGATAACTGACCACCATAACGGATGGGGGCGACAAAACAAGGCGCTGGCCGCACCACTGGTACCCAGAATTGCACCGCTTATGCGATGTCGCTGGCTGTTTATATTGGCGGTCGCGCTTCTGCGCTACCCTGGCTCAGTTCTCACAGTTTGCGCGGTGGCGCAGACTAAGGTTCGACATTGGGTGATAGCGATGTTCTCCGGGCGCGGACAATAGGTGTCCATCGGCGAGTGAATGCGCGGTATGATCGCTGTACTGTCTCAACCTAAGCGCATGGTGAGCTCAAACCACAATGACCGACTCATCCCTATTTCCTATAACGATCTACGGCTCCAGTATTTCCTATTTTACGGGCAAGCTGGAAAACTACTGCAGGGTCCGAGGGATCCTCTATGACTTTATGGCGATGACCGATCGCAAAACCATCAGGCGAGAAACCGGTTCGACTCAAATGCCGGTAGTCACACTTGCCGATGGACGCTGGCTGACAGATACCACCGCCATGATTCAATGGTTGGAAGCAGACGGACCCGAGGATGGCCTCATCCCATCGGATCCTCTTCAACGTTTTTTTTCTTTAGTTCTCGAAGACTATGCAGACGAGTGGCTGTGGCGCCCGGCTATGCACTTTCGTTGGTTCTATCCCAGTGGGGCGCGATTTGCCTCTGATCACCTCGGGCGCGAACTGGGGGCTTCCGTCAAGATTCCTATGTGGGTTAAGCGCCAGATTTTGATTACCCGTCAGCGCGGTGGGTATACGGTGGGTGACGGCATCACGCAGGATCAGGTACCTGCGGTAGAGGCAATTTTTTACAGAACGCTGTCTCAGCTGCAGTCCATATTCGAGGCGCGACCCTTTCTGTTGGGGGATCGTCCCAGCCTCGCGGACATTGCATTTTCGGGGCCGTTTTTTCGGCACTTTGCGTTGGACCCTGTGCCGGCTGAAATCGTGCGCCAGCAGGCACCGGCTGTCTGGGAGTGGTCGGCGCGCCTATGGAATACCCGTTTAGCAGACTGCTCGGGTGAGCTACAGTCCGGCATTCCGGACGACTGGGGCCCAATCCTAGATGAAGTGGGTGGCCACTACCTGCCGTATCTTTGCGCCAACGTCGACGCGGTAGTGGCTGATACCAAGCGTTTCAACGTTAATGTGGGTGGTGTGCAATATACCGGTGCGCGCTGGTCTCGATACCGCGTCTGGTGTTTACAGCGCCTGCGCGATCACTTCGAGGCACTAAGCTCCCCGGATCAGTCCGCGGCTCAATCCCTGTTGGAGCAACACAACTGTTGGGAGCCATTGTGGCGCAACAAAGAGCTGCCCCTGGCTGCCGACTTTTGCGCCCGGTTGCCATTTCGCGCCGATGCGAAAATGATCGATGCCTATGAGAATGATTGATGGGCTCAGCGCACCTTGCTGGATAGCGAGAAGCGATAGTCTGTATCCCGCCACGTTGCTTGCTGTTGGGTTAGCTCTGCCGCGGCAGCGGCTAGTCAGAAGCGTATCGATTGCAAGCGCTCGAACTTAGGCTATATTGATTCGGCCGAAACGAACCCTCCGCCGTGCAGTCTGTAGCCGTGTTGCATGCTGGTTAGGCAGATTCTTTGCATAAGAAACTCTTTCGATAATAAACAGGAGAACAACACACATGGGACTTTTTGATTTTGTTGCCAGTGCCGGTGAAAAACTGACGGAAAGTGTTCTGGGTAGTACCGCGAACGAAGAAGCCACAGCGCCGGCTAAGATTTCACCCGAGCGGGTGGCTGAGTTGCGACGCCAGAACATTAGCAAAATGGTGTCAGAATTGGATATCGATGGTGAGCAGGTGAGCGTGTCAGTGAATGGCGATACGGCCACACTAACGGGTACTGCGCCCAGTCAGGATGCGCTTGAGAAGATTGTTTTGTGCGCCGGCAACCAATTCGGTATTGCCAAGGTAGACTGTCAGTTGCAGGTCGATGCACCCGAGCAGGCCGAGGTGAGTGAGGCTACGTTCTACACGGTTCAGGCAGGGGATACGCTGGGCAAAATTGCGCAAGCGCATTACGGTGATGCTGGCAAATACCCCGTGATATTCGAAGCGAACCAGCCTATGTTGAAGGACGCTGACAAGATTTATCCGGGACAAAGCTTGCGTATTCCTGCTATCGCGTGACGCAGCGTCAGTACCTAGCCACCTCGCACTGGCGCGCAAGGGTACACCGTGTTGCACGACGTATAGGAACGAACGGTTGTTGAATGACTTTTTGGATGGTATCGAAGGAAGCTGGCTATGAATCCAGTCAGGTTAGAAAAGCAGGATCGCATTTGCATTGTCCATCTGTCACGCCCAGAGGTGAGAAACGCCGTAGATGGCGCTACCGCGGAGGCGTTGGCTGCGGCGTTTCGTGAGTTTAATGAGGATCCTGACAGCGATGTCGCGGTGTTTTATGGAGAGCACGGTACCTTTTGTGCAGGCGCCGATCTTAAGGCCGCCTCGGCAGAAGCCGGATCAAATCGATTGTCGCCAGAGGGTGATGGTCCCATGGGTCCATCGCGCATGCAGTTGGATAAACCCGTCATTGCAGCGATCGCTGGACATGCAGTGGCTGGCGGCCTGGAACTAGCCCTGTGGTGTGACCTGCGGGTAGTGGAGCGCAGCGCGGTGATGGGCGTGTTTTGTCGCCGCTGGGGGGTGCCATTGATCGACGGCGGCACGATCAGACTGCCGCGATTGATTGGTCACAGTCACGCTATGGATCTGATTCTGACGGGGCGCGGTGTCGGTGCCCAAGAGGCTCTGCAGATGGGGTTGGCCAATCGCGTGGTTGAGGACGGGCAGGCACTTTTGGAAGCGATCAAGATGGCTGAGAGTCTATGTGGCTTTCCGCAGAACTGCATGCGTTCGGACCGTCTCAGCGCCTACGAACAATGGGGCATGTCGATGGATGAGGCGCTCGCCAATGAGTTTCAGCGAGGCGTGAGTGTTATCCAAAGTGGTGAGACGCTGACTGGCGCAACGCGATTTGCCGAAGGCAAGGGGCGCCACGGTGATTTTGGCGACATTTAGTTCGAAATAATTTAGAGCGTGTTTAAAACGCTCTCTCACCCAATGCGCTGTGTGAACCTACGCGAATTTCTTTACGCAAGAGGGCGGCGAGCTTGAGGCTGTCGTCGCGATTGAGAAATTCGCCGACAGAGACCGACTCACCGGTGCGCTGCAAAGACAGTGCGGGCCCATCCCATGGATGCCGTTCCGGCACGATGGCAAGCCCGGTGCCCTGTCGCGGGAATTGCCAGCTTTTGCGCGGCAAGTAAAAACCTTTGTCGATTCGCACGCTTTCGTCACTCAAAGTGATGACGTGTCGGTACTGCAGCTTCCAGTTAACGTAATACAGGGCGGAGCCCAAGGAAAACAGTTCAAGGCCCGCGAAGGGCAGTATTGGCCAGGCACCCATAAATGCAAAGCCAATGGCAAATGTCAGTGACGGAACGGATATGGCAAGCAATACCATCTGGTTGTTCCGCCAGGTAGCGGAACAATTGGGCTTGACGATAATCATCAGCTCCGAAGAAGTGCGATCGGTTGTTACCAAAGCCTCTTGCCAGTCCCGATTATTGTTTTCCTGAATTTATTGGAATTTTAGTGAATTTTTTTGGAATCGCCTACTGTTGTACTAAGGTATTGGCAAAACACGTTTTCCAGTGCGGGGCTGCGCATGAGTCACCCGATGCTGATCGAGGCTGACGAGCTACTCGAAATCAGCGACTTAATTCTGTTCGACTGCCGGTTTTCCTTAATGGATCCTGAGGCGGGGCAGGCCGCCTATACACAGGGCCATATTCCAGGCGCCTACTTTTTAGACCTGAATCGCGATCTGGCAGGACCGCTTGCGGTCCACGGTGGGCGCCATCCTTTGCCGCATCCTGTGCAGTTTGCTGCGCTTTTGTCCAGTTATGGCGTGGGTAGGGATTCCCAAGTCGTTGCCTATGATGATTCGCGCCTGGCGGGTGGGGCGCGACTCTGGTGGCTGATGCGCGCCCTGGGTTATCGCGCGCCGCGCCTGTTGAACGGCGGCTATGCCGCATTTTTGAAAGCAGGCGGTCAGCCGGAACAGACGGAACCGGCGCGGCCGAATGCGGCCCAGCCGGGTGCGGCCCCGTCTGGCACGGCCCGTCCCGCAGATACACAATTTTCCGGATACTGTGATATTGAGGCGCTCCGGGCGCTGCAAGCCGATAACGCTCTGCTGGTGGATTCGCGAGAGGAGCGGCGCTACCTGGGCCTGGAAGAACCCATCGATCCGGTTGCGGGCCACATTCCCGGCGCGATCAACCGGCCTTGGGTCAATGTCACCGATGAGCACTGCCGGGTGTGCGATGCAGCCACCTTGCAGGCGCATTGGGGTGACGCGTTGGAGGCGGATTCTCTTGTTGTCTACTGCGGTTCGGGCGTCACGGCTTGTGTGAATCTGTTTTCTCTGGCTCTGTTGGGACGTGAGGATGCCGTTTTGTATGCGGGAAGCTGGAGCGATTGGTGCAGCTACCTGCCGAGCTGAAGGCATCGGCGACGGCTAAAAGTCCGGGGGGCAGTCGCCTTGTAGCCACTTGCCGGTGGCTGGATGCTCGAAAGCCAGGGTCGTAGCGTGCAGCATCAAACGCGGCGCCATCGCAAAGGCTTGCTCGTGGGCATACATGTCGCAGCCGAGTATTGGGTGGCCGATTTCTCGCATATGGATGCGCAGCTGGTGAGAACGGCCGGTAACGGGCTTGAGCTCCACGCGAGTGCGATCTTGTAGGCGGTCCAGTACTTGAAAGTGAGTGATGGCCTCCCGTCCACGTTCGTCACAGATCATTTGTCGCGGTCGGTTTTCCCAATCGCTGGCGATTGGTAAGTTGATTTCACCCTGTTCATCCTCTAGCGCGCCAAAGACGACCGCCTGGTAGCGCTTTTCCACCCCACGCTGTTGAAATTGTCGACTGATATGCGCGTGGGCCGGTTTATTCAGTGGCACAACCATGATGCCCGAGGTATCGAGATCCAGGCGGTGCACGATGCTGGCGCTAGGGTAGCGTTCCTGCAGCCGAGTGATAAGACAGTCTTTATTCAGTGGATGCCGCCCCGGAATACTCAAAAGCAAATCGGGTTTGCGAACCAGCAGTAAGTCCTCGTCTTCATAAAGAATACGAATGGCTTCATTGCTGTGAGGCACCAGATAGGGTGGTTTACTGTCCATCAATGCTACTATCGCAATAACGTCCTTTTAGATGCGCGTATGGTCACGCCTGACGACAGAATTCTCAAGGCCGCGGTAGCCCAGATCATTCGCGACGCCCAGCTGCGAGAAATTGTGCTGCCACGCTCGCCAGCCATCCGCTTGCTGCTGCTCGACGGCGACTATCCTCAGGGTGAGCTCAGCAGCGACGAAATGCGCAAGGTGATGGATAACCCGCTTTACTGGGTGTTCTGCTGGGCCTCTGGTCAGGTCTTGGCTGAGTTTCTACTGGAAAAACCTCACTGGGTGGCGGACAAGCGGGTATTGGATTTCGGCTCTGGCTCTGGTGTGGTGGCGATTGCCGCGGCTCTGGCGGGCGCTCGCGAGGTGATCGCTTGTGACTGTGACCCCCTGGCGCTGGAGGCAACCCGTGTGAACGCTGCGCGCAACGGCGTTGAAGTGCAAACCGTGCAAGACTTTCATGCGGTGCGCGGTGCCGTCGATCTGATAATCGTCGCCGATGTTCTCTATGACAGAGCCAACTTGCACTGGCTGACCCTGTTTGCACAGCGCGCTGATGATGTGCTGTTGGCCGATTCGCGCATCAAGGACTTTGATCATCCAAGATACAAAGCGATTGCAAGCGAAACCAGCTGTACCATGCCGGATCTTGATGAATCCGCCCAATTTAAAGACGTGAGAATTTACTGCTCCGTCTGACAGGCTAGCTACGGATAGTCGCCCTGGTATTATTTTTGTACACTGTCGCCCGATTTTCCTTTCCGAGAATAACGTTTAATGAACCCCAACTACCTTGATTTTGAACAACCGATTGCCGATTTAGAGGTGAAGATCGAGGAACTGCGACTGGTTGGCACTGACAACGAAATTAATATCAGTGAAGAAATCGAAACGCTTCGGGATAAAAGCACCAAACTCACCGAGAAAATATATTCCAGTCTTAGCCCCTGGGATATCGTGCGCGTGGCCAGGCATCCGCTTCGGCCCTATACCATGGACTATGTACCCCTTATTTTCGACGAGTTTGACGAACTGCATGGTGACCGCCATTTTGGCGATGACAAAGCTATTGTGGGCGGCGTGGCTCGTCTCGATGGACGCCCGGTCATGGTGATCGGCCAGGAAAAGGGGCGGTCGGTTAAAGATAAGGTGATGCGTAATTTCGGTATGCCAAAACCCGAGGGTTATCGGAAAGCGTTGCGGCTGATGGAGATTGCCGAGCGCTTTAAACTGCCTGTGATTACATTCATCGACACGCCAGGCGCCTATCCTGGCATCGATTCCGAAGAGCGAGGGATCAGTGAGTCTATCGCCCGCAATCTGGCGGTCATGTCGCGCCTGGCAACGCCTTTGATCTGTGTTGTGATTGGGGAAGGCAGTTCGGGCGGCGCCCTAGGAATTGGTGTGGGAGATCATCTGGTCATGCTGCAGTACGCCACCTACTTTGTGATTTCACCTGAAGGTTGCGCCAATATTATTTGGAAAAGCACAGATAATGCGCCTGATGCGGCGGCAGCGATGGGGGTCACATCCTCCGTGCTCGAGGAATTGGGAATTGTGGATGCCACCATTCCCGAGCCGCTGGGTGGTGCACATCGTGACACCGAGCTGATGGCGCAGCGCATCAAGGAACATGTGCTTGAGCAGCTAAATAAACTTGAAGAGCTGCCGCTTGAGGACCTGTTAGCCAAACGCTATAAGCGGCTTATGTCCTACGGCAGCTAGTCGTGTTAGCGCTGGCATAGGTCTGATAGCAGTGGCGACCACGAAAGAGAATGTCCGACAGTGAGTTAAATCCGAGTTTCCTTGCCGATTCCCTACAAGTGCTTATGGCCGCACCTCATTGGTATGTCGGCTTTAGCGGCGGGTTGGACTCCACGGTTTTGCTGCATCTGTTAACTCGATACCGTCAAGATGTATCGGGCACACCGCCATTGAGCGCCATACATATCAATCACAGACTGCAGCAACAATCCGATGATTGGCAGCGGCATTGTGAGCGAGTCTGCGCCGATTTGGGCGTGCGTATGGTCAGCCTCAAGGCCGAGATCACCGCGGGCTCTAGTGGCCTCGAAGCGGCTGCCCGAGATGCACGCTACCAGCTTTTTACCTCGCAGCTTCAGAATGGCGAGGTGGTCTTGCTGGCGCATCACGCGGATGATCAGGTCGAGACTTTTTTTTTGCGGCTTATGCGTGGCGCCGGGGTGAAAGGGCTGGCTGCCATTGCGGAATCCCGCGCACTTGGCTGTGGTCGACTGGTTAGGCCCCTGCTTCAGCTCCCCAAGGCGCGGCTTGAACACTATGCAGTGTCGCAGGGTCTGAGCTGGGTGGATGATCCAAGCAACAACGATACGCGGTTCGATCGAAACTTTATGCGTGATCGCGTACTGCCCCTGCTCGCCGAGCGCTGGCCTGGTTATCGCCAGACCATCCTGCGGGCGAGTGAGCACATGCAAGTAGCCAGCGAGCATTCGGCCACGATGGTAGCGCCCGTACGGACGACATGGAGTGCTATGGGCGACCCGGGTTTGCCGTTGGGTATGCTCCAAGGGGATGTCACGCTGGCCGCACTGAGGTTGCGACAATGGCTGTCTGATCGTGGTCTGGCGGCTCCAGATCGAGCACCGCTAGAGGAGTTTTTAAGGCAGCTGTCTTCCTCTAAAGAGGGGGCCAGGAGCCGACTGGCAACGAGCCAATATGTGCTGCAGCGATACAAACAGGGCATTTATTTGCTGCCATCGATCAAATGGACCACTCAGCCCGAGCCGATTGCGCTGCGACAGGGTGAAGTTGTCGATTTACCCTCTGGTTTGGGTCGCTTTCGCCTGGTGCCAACGGCGGGCGCTGGTATCCGGCTAGACCGCAAGGATGGGCTAACGCTGCGTTGGCGACGCGGCGGTGAACGCGGCCAACCCGTGGGTAGATCAGAGCGGACCAGCTTGAAAAAACTACTGCAAGAGCGGGACGTCCCGCCCTGGTGGCGCGAGCGATTGCCCCTGCTCTACCTCGGAGAGGAGCTGCTCGCCGTGGCCGATTTGTGGCTGTGCCACTCAAGTCGGCTGGCAGACTCGGATGATCAGGGGCCCGTGCGCTACAAACCTGTCTGGGAGCGCGAGCAGAATGCGGCTGACGATTGAGGTAGCTCAGGGTTTCTGGTAGCCTGATTTCCCATCTTGTCGCAGGACTCGCTCCCCACGAATTGTCTCCCCACGGGAGTTGGGCACGCGTTTTCGTCTGGCAACACGACGCAGTAAAAGGCTTATATGACGCGATACGTCTTCGTCACAGGTGGTGTGGTTTCCTCGCTTGGCAAAGGGATTGCCGCAGCATCCCTGGCCTCGGTGCTGGAAGCCAGAGGCATTCGTGTGACGCTGCTCAAGCTTGATCCGTATATTAACGTCGATCCCGGTACCATGAGCCCCTTTCAACACGGTGAAGTCTTTGTTACCGAGGACGGTGCCGAAACGGATCTGGATCTGGGTCATTACGAGCGTTTCATCAGCACCAAAATGAGACGCAGCAATAACTTTACCACCGGTCGGGTCTACAACACGGTGCTGCGCAAAGAGCGCAAAGGCGACTACCTGGGCGGAACCGTGCAGGTGATTCCCCATATTACGGACGAGATCAAGCGCCGAGTCATCCTGGGTGCGGAGGATGCGGAAGTTGCCATCGTGGAGATAGGAGGCACGGTAGGTGATATTGAAGGCCTGCCGTTCCTGGAGGCCGCCAGGCAGTTGAAGGTGGAGATGGGCCCCAACCGAGCGCTACTGATGCACCTCACCTTGGTACCCTACATTGCCACTGCGGGTGAAATTAAAACCAAGCCCACGCAACACTCGGTGAAAGAGCTGAGATCGATCGGCCTGCAGCCTGACATACTGCTCTGTCGCTGTGCGGTCGACATAGAAGAGAGCGCGCGCAAAAAGATTTCTCTTTTCACCAACGTTGAAGAGCGCGCAGTAATCCCCTTATTGGACGCAAACTCGATCTATCGTATTCCCGGCATGCTACGGGATCGTTACCTCGACGATTTTGTGGTGGAGCGGTTCGGAATCGACTGCAAGCCTGAAGCCGACCTATCGGATTGGGACGAAGTACTGGCGCGTGAATTTTCTGACACCAGTGGCCAGGTGCGAGTCGCTATGGTGGGTAAATACGTGGATCTGCCAGATGCCTACAAATCCTTGAATGAGGCCCTCAAACACGCTGGGTTGCAGAATTTGGTGAGCGTGAAGGTCGACTATATCGACGCAGAGGATATCGAGCGGCAGGGTACATCTCTGCTTGAGGGCGTGAATGCGGTGCTGGTGCCAGGTGGCTTTGGCGATCGGGGTGTGGAAGGCAAGATCACGGCGGTGCGCTACGCAAGAGAAAACAAAATACCCTATCTGGGCATTTGTCTGGGTATGCATGTGGCACTGGTGGAGTATGCCCGCAATGTCTGTGGGCTTGACGGCGCAAATTCTACGGAGATGGACAGCGGCACACCCCACCCTATTGTTGCCCTGATTACAGAGTGGATGACAGTAGACGGCAAAACGGAGTCAAGGGATGAAAGCTCCGACAAGGGTGGCACCATGCGGCTCGGCGCTCAACCCTGCTTGCTCGATGCAGGCAGCAAAGTATCGGCCATTTATGAGAAAGATGAGGTCATGGAACGGCATCGTCACCGCTATGAAATCAATAATAACTATCTAGATCAGTTGCGCGCGGCGGGCATGGGCATTGTCGGCTGGTCCGCCGATCGCTCCCTGGTCGAAATGGTCGAGTTAACAGAGCATCCCTGGTTTATCGCCTGCCAGTTTCACCCTGAATTTACCTCAGATCCGCGCACCGGCCATCCGCTATTCACGAGTTATATTGCAGCTGCAATGGCCAATGCAGAGGATGCTGTATCCTAATCATCATCGCAGGCACTGCTGAGGCACGCCCATGACCGATCAAACCGTTACTCTTGGCGATATCCGGTTCGATAATTCTGCACCTTTCGTGCTGCTCGGTGGGGTCAATGTACTGGAGAGCCGCGACTTTGCGCTGACTGTTGCCCAGCACTATGCCGAGACCTGCTCGCGCTTAGACATTCCATACGTGTTCAAGGCGTCCTTTGATAAGGCAAATCGGTCTTCGATCCACTCGTTCCGCGGGCCGGGTCTGGAGGAGGGGCTGTCAATTTTGGCCGAGGTAAAGGCCAGCTGCGGTGTTCCGGTGATAACGGATGTACATGAACCTGAACAGGCAGCGCCAGTGGCCGAAGTGTGCGATATCTTGCAGTTGCCTGCCTTTTTGGCGCGCCAGACCGATTTGGTGCAGGCGATGGCGGCGACAGGTGCCGTTATCAACATCAAAAAGCCGCAGTTTCTTAGCCCTTTGCAAATGGCAAATGTCGCTGAAAAATTTGTTGAGTGCGGTAACAGCCGCATATTGTTGTGCGAACGCGGCAGCAATTTCGGCTACGACAATCTGGTGGTGGATATGCTGGGTTTTGGTGTCATGAAACAGAGCTGCGCCAACGCGCCACTGATTTTTGATGTGACCCATGCCTTGCAGTGCAGAGACCCGGGCGGGGCTGCGTCGGGTGGGCGCCGCGCCCAGGTCGCGGATCTGGCGCGCTCGGGCATGGCCCAGGGCATAGCAGGCCTATTTCTGGAAGCGCACCCAGATCCAGATCAAGCCTTGTGTGATGGCCCCAGCGCGCTGCCGTTGGCACAATTAGAGCCTTTTCTGCAACAGGTAAAGGCTGTAGATGACTTGGTAAAATCACTGCCGCCGCTAGAGATCGAATAGTTCTGATACCCTGGGCGATTTTGATTGTCTGGGCGTGAAAGGGAGTAAGAGGTATGAGTAAGATCAAGGGCGTACAGGGATTTGAAGTCCTGGACTCGCGGGGTAATCCCACCGTCATGGCGGAAGTTGTGCTGGAATCGGGTTTCGTGGGTTCAGCTTGCGCGCCCTCAGGCGCCTCCACCGGGTCTAGAGAAGCCCTGGAGCTGCGTGATGGCGATAGTGATCGCTATCTCGGCAAGGGTGTGATCAAGGCGGTCTCGAACGTGAACGGCCCTATTCGCGATCTGCTGATCGGGCGCGACGCCACTATCCAGCGGGAATTAGATTCACTCATGATCGCGGCGGACGGTACCGATAATAAAGCCCAGTTTGGTGCCAATGCCATTCTGGCGGTATCGCTGGCGGCGGCCAAGGCCGCAGCGGGGGTGAGAGGACTACCGCTATACCAGCACATCGCCGAGCTCAACGGCAGCTCCTCTCTCAGCATGCCTGTGCCCATGATGAATATTCTGAATGGCGGCGAGCATGCGGATAACAATGTCGATATCCAGGAGTTCATGATTCAGCCAGTGGCAGCGACCAGCTTCGCTGAAGCCCTGCGAGTGGGCTCGGAAATATTTCATCACCTCAAGAAGGTGCTGGCCGGCAGAGGGTTGAATACTGCCGTGGGGGATGAAGGCGGCTTTGCCCCGAACTTGCCCTCCAATGAAGCGGCTCTTGAAGTCATTGCCGATGCGGTGGCCAAAGCGGGATACGAACTCGGCAAGGATGTGACTCTCGCACTGGATTGCGCCGCGTCGGAGTTTTATCGCGATGGCGTATATGATCTTGCCGGGGAGGGCAAGCAGTTTAGCAGTGAGGCCTTCGCGGACTATCTAGCGGCTCTCACAGCAGACCATCCGATCATTTCAATCGAAGATGGTCTAGATGAGTCCGATTGGGATGGCTGGAAGGTCCTAACTGACAAGCTGGGCGATAAGATTCAGCTTGTCGGGGACGATTTGTTTGTGACCAATACGCGTATTCTTCAAGAGGGTATCGACAAGGGTATTGCGAACTCTATTCTGATTAAGTTCAATCAGATCGGTAGTCTCTCAGAGACACTAGATGCGATTACCCTGGCTAAGGCCGCGGGGTACACGGCGGTGATCTCACATCGTTCCGGTGAAACCGAGGACACGACCATTGCAGACCTCGCCGTCGCAACGGCCGCAGGACAGATTAAAACAGGGTCTCTCTGCCGCTCCGATCGGGTTGCGAAATACAATCGACTGCTGCGAATAGAAGCGGAATTGGGCGATACAGCGCCCTATCGCGGCATGGAAGAATTTTCCCATCGGAGCTGAACTTGCGCTGGCTAATGGTCGGTTTGGTCTGTCTGTTGGTGGTACTGCAGTATCGCCTGTGGCTTGCCGAGGGAAGCCTGGCGGAGCTACACAGGCTGGAGCGGCAAATAGAAGAGCAGTCGCGCATCAATAATCAGCTTGAAGAGCGCAATTCCCTGTTAGAGCGCGAAGTCCTCGACTTGAAGCAGGGTAATCAAGGCCTGGAGCAGCGCGCCCGAGAACAGTTGGGTCTGATCCGAGAGGACGAGACTTTTTATCAGCTGGTGGAAGATCCGCCCAGGACATCTATACCCTCGCAGGTCGCGCCACCAACCTCTACCAGCGGAGGCTCCGCGCTGCAGTGACAGATCATGCTCGCACCTGCTGGGCGGTGGTACCCGCCGCTGGCGTCGGCAGCCGTATGGGCGCCGCCACGCCCAAGCAATACCTGGAAGTAGAGGGCAAGACGATTCTTGAGCATAGCATTAGCGCTTTGCTTGGCAGCAAACGTATTGCCAAGGTCATCGTTGCCCTCGCGCCTCGCGATGAGCGTGCGGGCAAACTAGCGGTGTTGCAGGATGATCGCGTTGACAGTGTGGAGGGCGGTGAGCAGCGCAGTGATTCCGTCTTGTCTGCGCTGGAGTCGTTGCGCTTGCGTGGTGATCTGGAGGATTGGGTGCTGGTGCATGATGCCGCCCGACCCTGTCTTGATGAATCCGATCTCAATCGGCTCATTGAAACGGTGATGGCCAGCGATATTGGCGGTATTTTGGCTGAGCGAATGGCAGACACCGTGAAAATGGCAACTGACGGAAACCGGGTGTTGCGAACATTGGATCGCAACCGACTGTGGCGCGCTCAAACCCCGCAAATGTTTCGGCTCGGGCCGCTGCTCGCGGCCTTGCAGAGCGCCAGGAAGGAGGGCGTGGCTATTACCGATGAAGCTTCGGCGATGGAGCTGGCTGGTCATCCGGTGCAGCTGGTGGAGGGCTCGCCGGGCAATATGAAAGTGACCTTACCCGCTCACCTCGCGCTTATCTCGGGCTATTTACGCACAGGTGGTGGTATCCAATGATAGGCCCTGAGGGGAGCAGCGATTGATGCGCATAGGGCATGGCTACGATGTGCATCGCTTTGGGGAGGGAGACCATATTGTCCTTGGGGGTGTACAGATACCACATAGCCATGGACTGCTGGCGCATTCCGATGGTGATGTGCTGATTCACGCCGTTTGTGACGCGCTGTTGGGCGCCCTTGGGCAAGGTGATATCGGCAAACACTTTCCCGACACCGATGCAGCCAACGAAAACATAGACAGCCGGCGCCTGTTGCGACAGGTTGCCAGCATGCTCCAGCATGATGGCTGGCGTCTGGGCAACCTCGATGCCACCTTGATTGCCCAGCAGCCGCGCATGGCGCCTCATATTGAGGCCATGCGCAAGAATATCGCAGCCGATTTAGGGGCCGAGGTTGAACAAGTCAATGTGAAAGCGACCACCACCGAGGGGTTGGGGTTTGCGGGGCGGCAGGAAGGCATTGCGGCGCACGCAGTGGTGCTGTTGATGCGGTGAGCGTTCCTAGTTGGCCTGCGGCTTGGAGCGCTGCTGCAGGACGAGCCCGAATTCGAGTTCACGCTGAAGACTTTGATGTCAGAGAAGAACTGGGTTTTGAGCCCAGCGGTAGCGGAGAGCACGTGTTTCTCTTCCTGGAGAAACG
Organism: Pseudomonadota bacterium; assembly: GCA_039025905.1. Taxonomy (GTDB): domain Bacteria; phylum Pseudomonadota; class Gammaproteobacteria; order Pseudomonadales; family Halieaceae; genus JARRPM01. The sequence goes on from JBCCNJ010000076.1 coordinate 17,377, forward strand.
CGGATTGGATACGCTGGAAGTGTTGCAACGCCTGCGCAGGCTAAGCGGTGTCCCGCAGCGAGACATTGGCTATAGCGGCCTAAAAGATCGCAACGCCGTGACTCAGCAGTGGTTTAGCTTGGGTATGGCGGGCCGGTCTGAACCCGACTGGCGGGCATTGGAACTTGAGGGTGACATTAGCGTCATTCGCTGCACAAGGCACAATCGAAAGCTGCGCCGTGGCGTGCATCGCGGCAATCGTTTTCGTCTGACGTTGCGGTCAGTTGAGGGAGACGCCGATGTCTTGACGCAACGTCTGCTTGAGATCCAGCGCAGGGGGGTTCCCAATTATTTTGGCCCTCAGCGTTTCGGCCGCAATGGCTCAACATTGTCTCAGGCCCTGTCCTGGGCGGAGGGAGAAAGGCGTCGTCCCAATCGCGCAGATCGCGGACGCTATTTGTCAGCGCTGCGAGCGCTACTTTTCAATACCGCGCTGGCAGCACGGGTGGAAACGGATACCTGGGAACAGCCTGTTAGCGGCGATATCTGCATGTTACATGGCACGCGCAGTTTTTTTTGCTGTGTAACGGTCGATGAGGAGCTCATCTTGCGAGCCGGGAAAGGGGATATCCATATCGGCCTGCCGCTATGGGGTGGTACCGTGTCAGGTGCAGCGCAACAAGCCAGCATTGCAGCGGCAAGGTACTTGACACCTCATATCCGCCTGTGTCGTTTTCTGGAGCAACAAGAGATGGCGTTGACCTGGCGTCCGGCGCGCATGTTAGCGGATGACTTTTGTTGGCAGTTTTGTGATGATGCTGTCCTGCAGTTAGATTTCTTCCTGGGTGCTGGCTCATACGCCACTGCACTGCTAGCGGAGATCGTGCAGTATGGGCAGGGGTGAGATAGGGGACAAAACGGGGTGATCAAGGCGGTGAATACTGTCGATGTGAATGGCATCGGGATGACCTCCCAGCGGACCCGTGAGCGTCTGATCCAGCGCTTGATGGAACAGGGAATCGGCAACTTCGCGGTGCTGGATGTGATACGCAGTACCCCCCGACATCTGTTTCTGGACGAGGCCATGGCGCACCGTGCTTACGAAGATGTCGCACTGCCGATTGGCTATCAGCAGACGCTCTCGCAACCTTACATCGTGGCTCGCATGACAGAACTGTTGCTGGGCGCAGGCACGCGTTCGCGCGTGCTGGAAATCGGTACCGGCTCGGGATATCAAACGGCAATACTGGCACAACTGGTAGATGAAGTTTTCAGCGTAGAGCGCATCAAGCCTTTGCAGCAACGAGCGCGTCAACGTATGCGCCAGCTGAAGCTACGCAATGTACATATGAACCACGCCGATGGCGGCTTAGGATGGGCGGAACAGGGTCCCTTCGACGGCATTCTGGCTGCTGCGGCACCGGAGCGCATACCGGACTGTTTACTGCGCCAGTTGGATATGGGTGGTCGCCTTGTAATACCCGTCGGTGGTGAGCAGCAGGCGCTGCAGGTTGTTACGCGAACGACGGAAGGATTTGAAACCGAGACGGTTGAAACGGTGAAGTTCGTACCGCTGCGTCCCGGTACTGTCCGGTAGCGAGCATGAACAGCGTTGGGGTGTATTTGCGGGGCCTACTGATGGGGGCTGCCGATATTGTGCCAGGTGTATCGGGTGGCACGATCGCGTTCATCACCGGCATTTACGATACGCTTTTGGCGAGCATTCGCGCCTTTGATCTCAAGTGTCTGTCGATGCTGCTCGCTGGAGATATCCGCGCTGCCTGGGTGCATGTGAATGGGGGTTTTTTGCTTGCGCTCATATTGGGGATAGGCACCAGCATTCTCTCACTTGCGCGCCTCATTGCCTGGATTTTGGAACATCACCCGGTGCCACTGTGGGCGTTTTTTTTCGGCTTGATCCTGGCGTCAGCACTAGTCCTACTGAAGCAGGTTGAGCGCTGGACTCGCGCCTGCGTTATCAGTCTAATAGCTGGCACAGTGATTGCCGCGGCGATCGCCCTAGCGCCCGCGATCAGTCTTGATCTGGGCGCCACGGGCATCTTCCTCTCTGGATTTCTGGCGATTTGCGCAATGATTCTGCCCGGTATCTCGGGCAGCTTCATTTTGGTTCTACTGGGCATGTACGGCACGGTATTAGAGGCCTTAAAGTCACTGGATATACCGCTCATCGCCGTCTTCATAGCGGGCTGTATGGCTGGCTTGTTGTGTTTTTCGCGTCTGCTCCACTGGTTATTGCACCGATTTCATCAGGCTACCATGGCGTTGCTAACCGGCTTCCTGTTCGGTTCACTATTGGTAGTGTGGCCTTGGAAGCGCGTGCTGAAATGGGTGGCGGGCAGTCAGGGAGAGCTCAAGCCCGCCCAGCAGCTGCCTGTCTCACCCGGACAATTCCTGGAGCAGACGGGCCAGGAGCCCGCGCTGGGTCTTTGCGTAGCGTTGATGCTGCTGGGCTTTGTCCTGGTCTGGTTGATTGATCACTTTTGGGGAGGTGTAACAGGGGATTAGTCGACCTTGCGCTGACAGTCGACCCTGGGTGATCTCAATATGAACGCTGCTATCCGTTTTCATTTACTGCTGTTGGCAACGGTTTTATTGGCCGCCTGCGGCAGTCATGCGCCGGCTCCGGTAGAGGGCCGTCTTCGCGACTCAGGTGTAAAAGTGTACCAAGTCCAGAGCGGTGACACCTTGTATTCAATTGCCTTTCGTTATGGTCTCGATTACCGGCAGGTAGCGGAGGTCAATAGTATTGCAGACCCTTATCTGATTTATCCCGGCCAGCATCTGTATCTATGGGAGACTCCAGGAGGCCCGATTGACGTCACGCCAGATCACGGCGCTGCAACTGTCGTTTCAGGCTCGCCGGGCTTGCCTGCAGACTATACGCCATCCGCAGTTGTCGTCACGGCGGTGCCCGGTGTGGCTAGCGCACCGATCAGCGAAGCCGGGCGTCCACCATCCCCTGTCTACCAAAATGGAGCAAAATCCGGCGCGCAACAGGCCCGCTCCGTTTCCCCGCAAATCGCAACAGCCAACACGAAGCCAAACCCGCCAACGACGCAGGCCACGAAACCGCTAGAATCCAGAGCTGCCGAGACCAAGTCTACTGATACCAGGCCTACCGAAACTAAGCAGGTGCCGCCTGCACTCTCTCGCCGCCGCGATCCGCTCGCCGTGCTACACCGCGCGATCAAGGCCCGCCCGCTCCCAGAGCGCTCCGACACCGACGCCGTGACGCTCGAACTGCTCGACCTCGCCGAAGCCTATCCCCGCCATCGGAGCCTTTTGCTCAGCGCCGTGCGCCACCTCAACCCGGACGCGCGATGACGGAGACCCCTGCAACAAGCTCGCCGACGGTAAGTCTCTTCCGCCGCGCCAACCAGCCGAACAGCGGAGCCGAGAGCACCGTCGAGGCCGTGCTCGGACACCTTCGCACCGGGCGCTGGGTTGACGCCGTGGCCGCCGTGCGTGCCGAGCCGGACAAGGACGAGCGCCGCCGCCTCAAGCTCCGCACGCTCCCCGCCATCGCCTTCAGCGGCACCTTTGAGGCGAGACGCAACGACGAGTTGCGCGCGCACTCCGGCTTCGTCCTCCACGTCGTCGAAGTCGAGGCAGAC
>JBCCNJ010000077.1:0-20987 GCA_039025905.1 Pseudomonadota bacterium
AAATTGGAGCTGGCGAGAGGAATCGAACCCCCGACCGGCTGATTACAAATCAGCTGCTCTACCTACTGAGCTACGCCAGCTAAACCCCATTTAAGGCGCGAAAACCGAGCCCTATTGGAACGGGCTGCGATTGTAGATAAAGAGGTAGAGTGACGCAACAAGAGCGGACGAATTATTGCGGTAGTGATAATGCTATTTCTAGTATCGACTTAAAAACGTATAAGGCCCGCTTTTGCGGGCCTTATTACTCTGGGTCAGGACGCCTTTTTGCGTTTGCGGGATGCCAGGCCAAGGCCCGCCAATCCCAGTAAGGTTAATGCAGCCGTGCCGGGAATAGGCACCGAGCCCCCGGGTGGAGAATCGTATTCGATGAGCGCCTGTAGCCCTGTGGTAATGGGATGTGTCAACAGGTTCACCGGGTCGTTGGGGAAATCATTCCATTCACCGCCGAACACATACAAACCAAGATAGTCTTCGTCCAAACCGAAGATAAAGTTAGGTTCGCCGCCATCCCAGTTAACAAACGCGCCATCGGTAGGGGATCCATCGTCCTTACCCTGCCAGAACTGCTGCCCTGCTTCTGGCCCATCGGCCCAGACCCAGGATTCCTCGTTGTCCGCATCATAACCACCGAGCCAGACCGCCCAATCGAAATCTCCATCACCAAATAATTGTCCGAATACGAAACTAGCTACTGCATCCTGCTCTTCTTGGGAGGTAATCGTCGCTAAGTAACCTCCTTTATCCAGCGCGAGTTGTCGCGCATCCGTCCAGCTGTAAAACTCGTTCAACGTAAGCTCATATGTGTGGCCATTCCCATCCCAGGTAAACATGGGCCCCGCCTGTGTCTGACTAGCTACACCTGCGGCAACTGCTGCTACCGAGGTCGTCAATAGGGTCTTCTTTTTAACCATTCTTCAATCTCCTTCCCCAGTGGGCATAACCCCAAGCAATCGGATTGCTCTTCCTTGTTAAAAAACAGCTATGTCTAGAACGAGAAAGCAAAAACTATGCCATTAATATCAAACTATACGCAGAACATGACTCTACCCACACATTACGGATAATTCGATGAAGATCGCTTCCCGCTATTGTAAATTTAGCTGACAGTAATCAACCGATTATTATGGGACGCGATATCAAAGTACAAATGGTACCGGCGCGAGCTGCTGAACTCGCAGCAGCACTCCCGTATCTAGGCTATCTGGCTCGAGCATCCATGCTACCTTCTGTTTGGCTTCAACGGGTGGATGGCTACGACAGCCCGATATCGCTCATAGCCATTCATCATCAGTTGCGCGCGCCGTTAAATGGACGCGTGTACGACTTTATGTACTTACAACTACAGGAAAAACAAGATTTCGACTTGCACGCAGAGACACTGTCGCAAGCGATAGACCACGTTAGAACGCTCGTACCAGCTGACCACCTGCTTACCCCTTTCATTCAAGACGACGAGCCGAGGCTAAATTTACTGGATACGGTTGGCTTCAAGGTTGCGAACACATCCTATGATATGGCCGCTACCAGCCCATCTCAAATAGCTGATTCATTCACCGCAGGCCGCGAAGTCGTCGAGAATTGGGGTCGAGAGCAGCAGATTGCTCTTCAACCCTATGGCGAAGGACCGGAAAAAGCGGTTAGGGCACTACACATTGAGTCTCTGGGCATGGTGCCAGACGGTCACTTTGCCTTATTTGGTATGCTCAAAAACGATGTCGATTACTCCCATTCCTGCGTGGCCTTGCGCGGCGATCGCGTCCTAGGCCACGTTATCGTCTCGCATGCGATACCAGACGCCCATTGCAGATCCATTGTCATTTGCGAAGAATATCGAGGTTCACCGCTCGTTGCTCTGATGTGTCTGAGCGTCGTCTCGGCTGTGGAGATCAGTGAATATGACCGCGTCATGTTCACAGTCAACAGCACTAACGAACGCAGCCTGGCATTCACGTCGGTGTTTGATACGGTACAAACCGGCTTGAAACATCGAATGTTAAGGACACTGCGGGAATGAGTCAGGTTTTATTTTTGACTCTCGCTGGCGCCGATCCGCTTACTATAGATGAACTGGTAAATGCAGGTCAGATGCCTAGCTTCGCAAGGCTCCACAACAACGCCAAGTCACTAAAAGTACTATGGCCGCAAGGCGGAAGTTACGTGGGTGACTGGTTAAGTGTTGCGACCGGAACTCCCATCTGGCGTCACGGTGCAGCAACGAGACGGTGCGCTAAGCCCGCGCTTTTGGGGACAGCACCCATATCTCGTCTGGATCTACTAGCGCCACCCGTTTGGGAAACCATGGCAGCAGAAGACTTCCATTGTGCAAGTATAGGATGGCCCGCCACACAGCATAGCTTCCTCGAGCATTGCGATGTACTTAGCGATCTCTTTTTCCTCTCTGGCGGTCACAATCGCGATAGCTCACCGGTTTTTGCAGGGTCAATGAATACTCGCAAAGACCCTTCCTGGTTTTTGCAGTACCGCGCCCTTAGCGAGGATCTTCCTAAATCAATTCCAAAAACGGTGCGCCCTGCACTCGCGGGTTTCCAAAGTAAAGTCGCTATCGCCAAGCAGCTTTTGGCTGAAGACACGGACGCATTGTTTTTGCATTGCGATCTACTGGAGCAGTTGGGAATGCCTGGCAATCTCGAGCAAGCAAACGCGATTGTTCGGCACTATGGCTTGGTCGATACAATGCTAAGCCAGCTACTGTCTGCCGCCCCGACATGCCAAGTTATCGCTATCGTTTTCAGGCCACCCTCAGCGGCGTTCAAACTGTCACCTGAAGAGGCCCTACATAGAGGGAGGGTTTTATTTTGGTCTGATCAAGATAGTTTCAGATTTGATAAGGAGGGCATCGGACCTGAGGAGATCGTCGGGATAGTCGCAGCACACATTGGCCGTATGCAACCGCCCCCAGAGGTAGAGTCAAAATTGCCAAGCCAGGCTAAGCCAGATCCTTCACTCGCTTCAATTCTAGAATCCTTAGATCTAGACGCTGTGCTACCTCTAAATGAAGACGTGTTGCAGGCAGAAAAAGCTCGAAGGAAAACCGACCTAATTTGTCGTTTCAACCTTAATATAGACAAAAACACCTGAAGAAGACGACCACGGCACAGTGCTCGCCTTCATACTTCCTAAGACAAATCTGTATTCCGTCGCCCGCTTTTCTGGTTCCGTCGATTTGCATTGCCCGCCGTTTCGTAAAGCTCCGATTGCAGACCTGAAGGATGTCGGCGGTCGCCGTCGGTGTCACGTCGATCCTCGTGTCGGGCATATCGGCAATCACAGCGCGCTGCATCACATTCCGGCAAGGGCACTTTCGGCACGCTTTGTTCTGAATCCAGATACCGTTGCTCGGCAATCGCCGTCACTGCACTACAAGCGTTGGCACCGGGCACAATTGAAGTTGACCGAAAAGGGCTGGCGGGAGGAGGCGACGCTTTTCTTGGAGATTTGTTGTGCGCTTTGCGACCCACGCTAGCGGCTCGGCCCGTATTGGCGTCCTGCACACCCGGATTGGTCGCTGATTTACGTGAGAAAAAAAAGACAGCCACTAAAACCAATAGCCCAACGATGATGGATGCAAGCACCATATTCCCTCTCCCCCAAACTCTTCGGTTCGGTTATATTCTTCGCCAACATCCAGCGTAGAGCGACCGACTCAGCTACCAAAGCAATTTCTGCACTTTTCCAATTTTTCTCGACTTTTTGTGGCGTCAAGGGCGCGAAGGAGCGAGACGTCTGGCCGCTGCCCCATTGCGGAACGTGTTTCATCCCGGGACTGACTGGAAAATAAAAGAACACTACCGACGCAAGACCAAATAGCAAAAAACTTGAGTTTGAATTGCACTCAAATAAGCACCCAGACTCGTTTTCTAAAAATGTCAGATTATAAGTACAGTAATCCGAGATGCTCTATTGCATTGCTACACCTTTTATCTTTAATCTCATTGCGGACTGGCCGGCGCTGTAAGGCTATGTAACAAGGATTAAGTTGCATTAGCACTCACCGGTCAGTACGCGAGAAAGAAAGCTAGCGCCCGGGGAAGGTGGCCATTATGTCGGAAGCAGGGAGCAATAAAATCGGTGTCGTGATCGACGTGAGTGCCGATACGATCGCGGCGAAACTGATCAGCGGCGATGACGCGCCGCTCGGCAGTCCCGCTTCAGCCAAAACGAGCTTAAAGGTTGGGCAAATTGGCGCTTATCTGCTGGTTTCGCAATTCAACTCTCAAATACTGGTGATGGTTGAGCGCAGCTACCAATCAGTTGATGGGGAGGGCAACACCACCCATATGGTAGAGCTCACACCTCTGGGCGAGCTGAACAATGAGGGAGAATTCACGCGCGGCGTCACTAGCTTCCCCACCAGCGGTGCGAGCTTGTTTCAGATATCGCAAACCCAGCTCAAGCAGATATTCGCTAACCACAGCGAGGTCGGATATCGGGTAGGTCGCCTAACCGCCTTCAGCACCATCGAAGTCTTTCTTGATGCATCTGCATTCTTTGGTCGCCATGCCGCCATACTTGGCCAGAGTGGTTCCGGAAAGTCCTGGACAGTTACCAGTCTCGTTCAATCCGCGCTGCGCAGCATGCCTCAGGCCCATATTATTTTGCTCGACATGCACGGTGAGTACTGCGATCGGGAAATAGATGGTGTGCATGAAACCTCCCCGTTCTCTGCAGCGAACGTACGCAGCTTGAAAGCCCAGGATGTAGAGTTTCCCTATTGGCTGTTAGCGTACTCGGAGCTCTGTGAGTTAATTACAGATCCAGCGGATGAACATGCGTCTATCCAAATCGCTTTTTTGCGCTCCATTCTTATTCGCCTCAAACGAGAAACGAACGAGCATTTAGACCTGGGACATATAACCGTTGATTCGCCGGTCTACTATTCGCTAGACGAACTAATTGAGTTGATCAATAAGGCGAACGCGGAAACCACTAACTTCGGTAAAACCAAGTCACCGCTGTACGGCAAGTTTGATCAATTGCTGGTCCGTCTCAACAGTCTGCTGAACGATTCGCGCTATAACTTTCTAATGAAGCCGGCAGCGCGAAATTCCACGCAGTCGCTCGCTTCCCTGATGAAGGATTTAGTGGGTCTTGGGCAACCCAACGCCAATGTCACGGTGCTGGATCTCAGCGCCGTTCCCTTTGATGTTCTGCCCATGGTCACCGCTCAAATCGGCCGGCTCGCATACGAGTTCAACTTCTGGAACCCATTGTGCCGCGAGTTTCCGATTTACCTGATATGTGAAGAAGCTCACGAGTATATTCCGCGAGAGGATATTCCTCGCTATCGCGAGGCTCGCAGATCTATGGAGCGTATAGCAAAAAACGGACGCAAATACGGCGTTGGACTCTGTGTGGTTAGCCAGCGCCCTAAAGACGTCTCGGAAACGGTTCTGGCGCAATGCAGCTCATATCTTTGCCTGAGGATATCGAATCCCGATGATCAAGATTACGTCAGGTCAATGGTGCCAGAGGCCGCGCGAGGCACATTCGCTGCGCTCACTTCGCTAGCCAAGGGGGAAGCCGTCGCCATGGGTGAAGCGGTACCTATGCCGGTGCGATTTAAGGTAAATATCCCAACGCCACCCCCTAACTCAACCGACGTTGACTACGCAGGTAAGTGGCGGGATGGCGGCGAGGACATCAGCGTGGATAAGCTGGTCAGCAACTGGCACAGACAGCTTCGCTAACAGGGCCGAATGGGTAGCGCTAAAAGCTGCCCAGTCTCTCGTCCCACTCCTCGACGATGCCTTCCACCGACCCGTCTTTTTGGGCCTTCTCCAGCGCCGCATTGAACTGAGCGATCACTTCTCCATGATCGGGCTTCTCGCGACTAATCGCCACGTGCCGCTGCACGTCAGGTAGAGGAATATCCAGCACTTCGAAACGCGTCATCTTGTCGCTAAGGTATTCGTTCAACTGCATGATAATGGTGCGGCGATCACCAATGACGAAATCCACCGATCCGCTGAGTAGCTTCAACAGGTTTTGAATAAGGTGGTTCTCTTCTACCAGCGTCAGGTTCGGAATTGCTGCGAAATCGACGCCGTAGGCATAGTCGACTCTGACTCCCAATCTGCCCCCGGCGAGATCCTGGAGGTCGTCATACTTAGCGGGATTCGTGCGTAGCTTCAGAATGATCAGCTTGCTGCTGAGATAGGGCTCACTGAATAGCATCACCTCATCGCGCGCATCTGAGTACCAAGCGGCGGCAAGGCCATCGTAGACGCCCAGGCTCGCACCCTCCAGTGCACGCGACCAATTGTCGATGGTAATCTCTGGCTGATACTCAGTACCGGTAAACACATGCCGTACCAACTCCAGTGCCAGACCCTCATCGGGCAGGCGTTTGTCTGAATAGGGCGGTGAGGTATTGGCCATTAAACTGATGGTGTCCTCCGCCAAGGTATTTGCACCCCAGCACATGCTGAATACCAAGACCAACCAAACAGGTTTGTTCATCTCCGTTTCCCTATACATTTTGATGTTTGTAAAATCCTGGCCGCAGAATAGACCGCATGACGGCAATTTTCTATCTCTGTTTCCGTGCGCATCACAGCACCAGGCGCGCTCGAATTTGATCAAGTTCACAAAAATGTCATGCCTTTCACTGGACACTTCTTAACCAACGCGGCACCATGCGCCCTCTAAGCCCCTGTAAATGCGCTGTATTCGTGTTGATTTCTCGCCTATTACCTTTAGCCCTCAGCTTTCTGCTAACCGGATGCCTGCAGGTCGAACTTGCCGGGCCGATCGCAGGCGCTACAGTCACCATAACCCGGTTGGATAACGGTGCCATCGTTGTGTCCAATCTACGCAGCTCGACAGTAACGACAGCTCGCGCCGAGTTGGGGGAAGAGAAATGGTCGACACTTGTAGGTTATGCGAAAGCCCTCTTTCTGGGCAATGTAGAAATCCCTAACACCAACCTTGATCGAGACGCTTACTACCTCGTTACCGCGACCGGTGGTACCGATCAAGACAGCGACGCAAATGGCGTGCTTGACGCAGCGGGCACACGCATGCAAAAGCCGGTCAGAGCCATTATGACCGGCGCGCAGCTGTCCCAGCCAGCTAAACGCATCAATATGTTGAGCGAAGCGATCTATCGCGTGCTGGAGCCAGAGCTAGGAGATTTAAGTGCGGAAGCCATCGGATCACGCCTGGATAGGCTGTCTCGCGATCTGGTAGAGGATATCAACAATGACGGACAAATCGATTATGAAGATGTCCTGATCTGGTCTAACTTTTATCATAAAAACCGTTACAAAGGGCCTGCGGAGTTTTTGAGCAGATTAGCGCGAACATTCCACGATCCCATTTACTCAGACCTGGTCGCCACGTATGACAGCTTTAACGTGGTTGAGAATGCAAGCTTTAGCGCTCACGACACCGATAATGACTTTGGACAAGATTTGATTCTGTGTGCATTTGCGGTCACATTCGAAGACCTCTGCACCTTCCAAACTCTACCACTCATCGGTATGGAAACATCCAATCCCGATGTAGATGACATCATGGCCCGTCTGGTCACATCGGATGATTGGATCGCCAATCGCTTTGAACAGGTCTTGTCTATTCTACCCGCCGACATTCTCTTGCTCTTTCGCAGCGTCACCGTCATTACTATCGGCACCGAGATAAGGCCTTCATACTATAGCCCCGCCATTGGCAGCATCAATCTTGACGCAGATTATTTCTGGCTTGAACTAAGCGAGCTGGGAACCGTTTCAACAGAGCCTGATTTCAGGTTGGAGTTCGCAAGGGAAGTTAACTTTGAGGATCGCTGGCGCTATGTTGAAGGCGACTTCAATATTTATTGGCCGATATTTGATTCATACGAGACCGGTAGTCGGCAGCTGGAAGATATAGAGATGCCCGTAGCAGCGCTCCTACTGCACGAACTCGCACACGCTACCGATGAAGTTAGACCAGAGTCCATTGCAACACTGCGCCCTAATTGGACCATGCTAGACCTGACCGCGCCCCGCATATCAGACGACTTGCAGCGCTTGCGACCTCTTACTTCGGACACACTGGCAGGCCTGGCCAGCGTGCTGTATTTCGGCGTCAGCGCTACACCTGAGCAAGCAAACTACACGGCGGCGCAGGTAGGCACATTTTTCGCTCCAGAGCCCGCTAGCGATCTTTACGGTTACGCCGACCAATACGAGTATCTCGCGATGCTCTTCGAGGAGGCGATGATGGCAATTCTTTATGGTGTGCAGCGAGACATCGCATTCACAACCGTGCCCGCAGACAACGTAACCAACCCTCCCTGCAGCGCATATCGTGTCGGTTGGGGTATGCGTGGTCGAATTACTGCTCCACAAGTACTACCCGGTGCTATGTTTGCTGTAGATGCCCTGTTACCCGGCAAAAACTATTCCGCGCAGCTGGATCAGCTCCCGGAGCCAATTCTGATGGATACCAGCACAGACTGGTGTGACAGTATTTACCTTACGGACGCCCCGCGTTCACAAAGCATCCGGCCGCTAGCGTCGTTTCAAGCTGAGTTACGGCGCGGCAGGACTCTTCGCTAAATCTCTTACAAGCCACTCAGAACTAACAAAGCGGCTGCATTCACGCTAGGCTAGATCAATCAAGATCTGGCTGAGGATGCATACATGACAATAAAGCGCTACGACTGGCCCGGTGGTGAGCTGCTGGAGCTGGAGCACCATTCCAAAGTGCTGGTAGGGAACCCGCTGGGTGACCCTCATGTACGCAAGCTTCACGTATGGCTTCCACCTCAATACAACAAGCGGCGCAATCGACGATTCCCCGTGCTCTACGACCTGGTGGGCTACACCGGCTCAGGGCTGGCACACACAAGCTGGAAAAACTTTGGTGAAAACGTGCAAGAGCGAGCCGCGCGCCTGATGCATGAGCGTCGCATGGGACAGGCGATACTCGTGTTCCCCGATTGCTTCACGGCGCTGGGCGGCAATCAATACATCAACTCCAGTGCACTCGGCCAGTATGCTGACTACCTTACCAAAGAGATCATTCCCTTCATCGACGCTGAGCTACGCACACTGGCCAGTCGAGATGCAAGGGCGTGCTTCGGCAAATCCTCCGGCGGCTATGGTGCCATTATCCACGGCATGAAATACGCCAAATACTGGGGAGCCATTGCCGATCATTCCGGTGACTCCTATTTTGATTTTATCTACCACAGCGACTGGCCAAACACGCTGAACGAGCTAGGCAAGTACCGCAAACCGCCGCGTAAGCCTGGCGCCTACGATGTAAAAAAAGCAACGGCCAAACTAAAGCCAGGTATTGACGATGGCAGGGTAAAACGATTTCTCGAAGCATTTTGGGCCAAGGAGAGCCCCAGCGGAGCAGAAATCATGTGCCTTATGAATCTGGCTATGGCGGCGAGCTACGATCCCGACCCAAAAGCGCCCAATGGATTTAAACTACCTGTGAATCTGGAAACCGGCGAGCTGTTACCACAGCGCTGGAAGCGCTGGCTTGCACACGATCCGGTTAACCTGGTGAAAGACTACAAATCCAATTTGAAGTCTTTGCGCGGCATTTTTATCGATTGCGGCTGGCGCGATCAATATCATATCCACTACGGCACCCGCCAACTCTCCGCGCAGTTAAAAAAATACGGTATCAATCATGTCTACGAGGAGTTTGCAGACAATCATTCCGGCATCGATTACCGGATGGACAGAAGTCTACCTTTTTTGACCCGCGTGTTGGAAAAAGCGAAATAGAGTGTGTGCCGTATCAATCGGTGTGTCGGGCCATAATCTCCAAACCTTCAAAGACAAGATCGGGTACGTAGCTGCCCCCTCTCTCCGCCAGCTTCATCACCGCCTCGCCATCTCCGCCGGAAAAAAAGAGTTGTGCCGGCTCGATGCGTGCGCGATCGATCGCCAATATCGCAGCGCCGACCTGCGCGAGCGCCACACCGTGGCGTACCGCTTCGGCCGTTGAACACCCAGGAGTCAGGGAGTAACTCGCATTCTCAGTAAACCTGACTCGGTCTGTCTCTCGCAGTAGTGCATGCTCCATCAAAGCAGGGCCTGGAATGATGTAACCGCCCTCGTGGCAACCGTCATCTGTGATCACGTCACAGGTCATCGTGGTGCCAGCATCGATTACGCAGGCTCTGCCCCGAAGGCGTTGCCATACCGCCAGCATAGTCAGCCAGCGATCCACCCCCAACCTTGCAGGTTCGGCATAGCTGTTACGAAAGCCGTTACATTCATCGATCGAACGGGCAAACCAGGGCGCTACACCCCAGCGCTCCTGCATCATTGTGGTCTGCATACCTTCGGCTTCGGTGCTCAAAACGCTGGAGATCCAGATCTGCTCTACCTGTGGACTGCATGCGAGAAAAGTTTCACAAGAAGCGGAGTCGTCGACGCTGTATTTGCCGCGATGAGTGATCTCGCTTTCCTGAATCAAGCGCCATTTGGTCGAGCTATTGCCCATATCAAGCTGTAGACAGCACGCTGCACGTTTCATAAGGCGGGCCTCAGGGAGATCTCGCCACCATATATGCGCTGCAGACCTTCCTCAGGTGTTTCCAGCATCAGGGCGCCGCGATTATCCACACCTCTGGCGACGCCTTGTGTGACTGCGTTTCCCGTATGCAGCAGCACGGGAGCATCGGCGAAAGCGTCCAGTTCCAACCACGCCGTGCGCCATGGGGCAAAACCCTGATGCTCAAAATCGGCAAGCAGCGGCAACAGCTCATTCATTAGAGACGCCAATAGAACGCTGCGCACTGGGGACTCCCCCTCATTGACCGTCGTCAAATCGGTCCATGCCTGATCAATACCATCCGCTGCCTGCTTTGGCATCGAGACATTGAGCCCTACACCCACAACCACCTGGCAAGCCCCGGCAGCATCACCCTCCATCTCAAGCAGTATTCCCCCTAGTTTTGCGCCCTGATAGAGAATGTCATTGGGCCACTTAAGACCAACTCGTGGCAGACCCTGCGCCGCAAGCGCACGTGCAACAGCGACACCCACTGCCAGGCTGAGGCCTTCCAGCGTTGCCGCCCCCTGTTGATACTGCCAGCCAATAGATAGGTAGAGATTGCTGGCAAAGGGGCTCACCCAGGTTCTACCTCGACGCCCGCGACCGGCGGTTTGCTGTTCAGCCGTGCAAACCAGCCCGGAGCCACCCCGAGACCTAAGTTGACGCATCGTTTCGGTATTAGTGGAATCAGTTGTCTCAAGCAAAACAAGATGGCTGAGGTGGGACTTTGCCTCCGCCGACAGGGCTGAGCGAATCACGCTCTCTCGCAGCAGATCGAGGCCGCCAGGAATGCGATAGCCACGGCCTTTAACAGATTCAATATTGATACCTAGCGCTTGCAGTGCGCTCAATTGTTTCCAAACCGCCGTTCGGCTGATGCCCAAAGCCTGTGCAAGTGCTTGACCGGAACTGATCTCACCGTCAGCTAACAAGGGTAACAGCGTGGTTTTTGGCATTCCGTCAGTACATTGCAGCCGCTATGGAGCCGCGATCATACCAAAGACGGTTGGGTGTAGCGCTTTGAACTGCGTCTCATTAACCCCATTTAATTGATTGACAATCATTCTCATTACCATTACTGTCCGCGGGGTTACACACATAAAAGGCCCTCCACCTCACCTATGTACGTCTGTGTTTGCAAAGGCATAACCGATCAGCAGATCCGTTCTGCGGTCGAGAACGGTGCCTCATCCCTGCAAGAGGTTCGTGAATCGCTAGGTGTGGCCAGCCAGTGCGGCACGTGTGGAATATTGGCTCGCGATATCGTTCGCGACACACTCTCGAGTATGCAGCAGGACGACGATTGTTTGTTTTACGCTGCCGTCTGAAGTATTAAGTCATTTCACGAATTCTTACCACGAGAGGGCAGTGTGTGGGACCTCTTGCGTTAACGCTCCTTAACTCCCCCGAGCCAGGTTTTCGAAGCGAGTAAAGTGCCCCATAAAGGCAAGGCGGCATATACCAATCGGGCCATTACGCTGCTTGCCGATAATGATTTCAGCAATACCCTTGTCCGGCGACTCCTCGTTGTAGACCTCGTCTCGATAGATGAACATGATCACATCGGCGTCTTGCTCGATCGCACCGGACTCCCGCAGGTCGGAGTTAACCGGTCGCTTATTGGGCCGCTGTTCCAGAGAGCGATTAAGCTGTGATAGTGCCACCATGGGGCAGTTGAACTCTTTCGCGATCGCTTTCAGGCTGCGGGAAATTTCAGAAATTTCAGCGGTTCGCCCTTCAGATGAGCCCGCAACTTGCATCAACTGCAAATAATCCACCATGATCATGCCTAGAGACCCGTGTTCTCGCGCCACGCGTCTGGCACGGCTGCGAATCTCCGTGGGGGTTAAAGCAGGCGTATCATCAATAAATAGGGGGGCATCCTTTAGCTTGGTTACCGCTGCACTCAACTTAGGCCAGTCCTCTTGTTCGAGCTTGCCGGTGCGAATGCGGGTTTGATCAATCCGACCAACGGAAGAAAGCAGCCTGATGATCAATGAATCTGCTGGCATCTCCATACTGAACGCCAGGATAGGTTGCTGCTGATTCAATATGGCGTGCTCGACAAAGTTCATCGCAAAGCTGGTCTTGCCCATAGAGGGGCGCCCCGCGACGATGACTAAATCGGCGGGCTGTAAGCCCGATGTCATGCCATCCAGATCACTGAAGCCCGTGCTCAAGCCGGTGATATCGCCACCTGAGTTAAACAGCTCCTCTATGCGATCAAGCGCGCCTTGCAAGAGCGGATTCACACCCTGTGGACCGCCGGACTTTGGACCCTGCTCTGAAATCTGCATGATGAGGCGCTCGGCTTCATCGATCAGCTCGTCTGATGTTCTGCCCTCGGGATTGAAGCCGCTCTCGGCGATATCCTGTGCCGCTTCGATCAACTTACGCAAACTGGCTCGCTCGTTCACCACCTGCGCGTAAGCACGAATGTTAGATGCGCTGGGCGTATTTTGAGCCAGCTCGGCTAGGTAAGTGAGGCCGCCCGCCGCTTCCAGCTCGCCTCGCGCCTCCAGTTTATCTGCGACGGTGATGACATCGATCGGCTGGGAGGCTTCTCCCAGCTGGAAAATTTGCTTGAAAATAAGCCTGTGGTCGGGCCGGTAAAAATCACTGGCGACCACGGCCTCAGAAACCGCATCCCAGGCATCAGCCGACAGTAGCAACCCACCGAGCACCGATTGCTCCGCTTCAATCGAGTGGGGCTGCATTTTGATACGCGTGATATCGCGATCGTCGCGACCGGGAAGTTCTGCAAGATTGCCTGGGATGTCGTGGTCAGCCATGGGATCGTAGGGCTATCTATACCGGGCCACACAGGTTAACGAAAAACACTTGGAGGCGCAGCCCTGGCGAAGATAAATATCAACTCGCTTAATAAAAGGAGAGCCTAGCCCGCATGTCGCGCCCGCGCGGTAGCGACGTTTAAACCAGCTCGCAGGCCAGTGAGTGCGATCGTCTTGCAAGACTGGGCGCGAAGCAAAAGTCGCTGCGCCTAATCGAGGTGGAACATTGGCTCGTCTATTCGGGGATCACCGCAATCGCAACACTGGCAGTCACATCGCCGTGGACCTGAATGGATATCTCATATTCACCCAGTTCTCGCAGAGCACCCTCCGGAAGACGCACTTCTGATTTATCGACCTCAGCGCCCGCAGCGGTCACAGCTTCTGCGATGTCCCGCGTGCCAACCGAGCCAAACAGTTTGCCTTCCTCTCCAGCATTAGCCGGAATCGACACCAGCTCTAGGGCGTTAATGGCTTCTGCGCGCGTTTCTGCAGTGCTCAGCGTTGCAGCCGCGGCGGCTTCTAATTCAGCACGACGCGCTTCAAACGCCTCGATATTGCTGGCCGTTGCCGGTACAGCTTTACCCTGAGGGACCAGGTAGTTGCGGCCAAAACCGGCCTTAACATTGACTTTATCGCCCAGTGACCCCAGGTTATTAATGTTTTCCAGCAGAATGACTTCCATCTTCCTTTCCTCTTTTTTGGGAGATGCCTCCCACTACAACTCATCAATCGTCTTGTTTTTGGTCTTGGTCCCGCGTTTGCTTCGCAACCTCTCGCGTTGATCCTGGAGACCAACGCTGGCGAAAATCAAACCAGCTATCGGCAACCGCAATAAAAATCACAGCCAATTTGACTGGATCAATCACTACCCAGGCGACGTAAAAGCCCACGAGCCATCCCACACCACGCCCTCGAGCTGCAACCCACGCATGTACCAGTGATACACCAGCAAGCGCCAACGGTAAGACGCATATAATTGCCCAGGTTGTGTATTTAGCACCTAAGCTGGATACGGCTACCGCCGCCAACGCAAGTGCGATCGTCGCACCTGGCGCAAATCGCAGCGCTTTGAACTCCTCGCCAAACCCACCTGGGTTGTAAAGTGCTGCCTGCCAGTACCGCGCAAGTAACAGACACAAAATCGAGCTGACAGCTGTTCCTGCACCTAACATACCCGCCACCTGAACAGCATCGGGGCGAGGTAAAACCACAGGCGCGTCACCCGTGGAAAACTGGGCCTCCATCGTAGCGAGTAGTTGTCCGAATACCTCGACAATCTGCTTGAGGTACTCGCCGCCGAAAACGACCAAAGCAAGACCGGTTATCACACCTACGGGCACAATCGCCAGCACCGCAAACTGCAGGTTCACAGTCGATCGCAGAACGATCGCCAGCACGGTGGTGCCGACTAGCATCGTGAGCGGCCCACTGTCGCCGTAGGCGTACAACACAAGCCCAGAGGGCAGTAGCGCCCAGGCCAATAAGCCCAGACCAGCAGTGGCTCCCTTGCGTAGGGTAACCAGCCCGATCGCAGCCGCGCTAATCCAGCAAAATAATAAACTTCCGGCGCCAGCAATACTCACCAACAGTGCCTGGAGGCGGCCGCGCATAACAAAGGATGCTAGACCTGTCATTGCAAATCTCGCGGCCGCCTACACGGCCAAGGCGCTATTACTGATGCGCATCCGTGTAGGGCAACAGGGCAAGAAAGCGTGCACGCTTCACGGCAGTGCTGAGCTGACGCTGATACCTTGCCTTGGTACCAGTAATTCGACTGGGAACAATCTTGCCTGTTTCAGATATATAGGCTTTTAGCGTTTCCAGATCTTTGTAGTCGATCTCTTTAGTGCCTTCGGCAGTGAATCGACAGAACTTGCGGCGGCGGAAAAATCGTGCCATGGGTAAACTCCTCTAGATTCGGTTGCCTACTCGCTCTCAGTGGCCTCGACGGCTTCAGACTCAGGCTCTGCTTCAGCCGCAGCGGGTTCTGCTGCCGCTTGACGCTCTTCATAGCGACTCTTACGCTCGCGGCTCTCCTTTTCGGCTTTCATGATGAACGACTCTTCCGTAACCGGTTCATCGCGGCGAATCACGAGGTTGCGAATAACTGCATCGTTGAATCGGAATGTGGTCGTCAGCTCGTCCATAGCATCGTTAGAGGCTTCCACATTCATCAAAATATAGTGGGCTTTGTGGATCTTGTTAATCGGGTAGGCCAGCTGTCGGCGGCCCCAGTCTTCCAGTCGGTGCACCTGGCCCCCGTCTTTCTGAATGGCGGCGCTGTAGCGCTCGATCATACCGGGCACCTGCTCGGACTGATCAGGATGAACCATAAATACGATTTCGTAGTGTCGCATACGATAGGCTCCTTATGGGTTAATGCTACCCGTCGACGTGGTGCGGTGTAGCAAGGAGGATCGGCTGAACTGAGCAGCCGGGCAAATTTTGAGAGCGCGGAGTGTACAGAGTTTACGGGTGCCTAGCAAGCCTCTGTCTCTGCACCTCAAATAGGCAAATTCCGGTAGCAACAGAGACGTTCAGGCTGCTGACAGTACCGGCCATCGGCAGGTGCACTAGCATGTCGCACTGCTCTCGAGTAAGACGGCGCAAACCACTTCCCTCGGCGCCCATGATTAGCGCCACGGATGCAGTCAGATCGGCATCATAGAGTGATTGATCTGATTCCCCGGCTGTGCCAAAAAGCCAGACGCCCGCCGCTTTCAGGGCCTTGAGCGCACGGGATAAGTTTGTAACCCGAACAAACGGGACCACCTCTGCCGCCCCACAGGCGACCTTGCGGCTGATGGCATTGAGTGCCGCCGATTTGTCACGGGGAACAATCACGGCATCCACGCCCGCGGCGTCGGCACTGCGCAGGCACGCTCCGAGATTGTGCGGATCTGTCACACCGTCTAGTACCAGCAATAGCAGGGGTTGCTGACGCTGCTCCACGTGCTGCATTAGCCGCTGTTCAGACCATAGATTCGCTTGACCATCCTCTAGCTGCTCAGGTTCGGCAAAAACTTCGGCGACCACCCCCTGATGGCGCCCGCTAACCATCTCATCCAACACGCGCCTGGTCTCTCGCGCCACCGGCACACCCTGGTTCTGGGCCAATTCAAGCAGTGCCGCAATGCGTTTGTCATCCCGACCTTGCTGAGCCCACAGCCGCTGCACGGACTTCGGATTCTGCCGCATCAGCGCATCTACGGCGTGAATTCCATAAACATATTCCGCCATTGCTAGTAGTGCCGGCGCAAGCCGGTTTTGCCTTTTGACTTGCTGCGGCGCGATGCGGTTTTTCCCCCCCGCTTTTTCGAGGAGCGTTTGCCAGTTCTCACTGCTTTGCTCGAGTGCTTAGATGCGCTTTTGGTTTTCTTAGTGCTGCGTGCTTTCCCGCTCACTTCGGATTTTCCCGCTCCTCGAGGCGGTCGACTCTCAATCAATTCCAGATCTATTTTTTTATCGTCAAGATCCACTCGAGCCACCTGCACCCGCAGCCGACCACCCAGCTGGAAGCTGCGCCCGCTGCGCTCTCCAACGAGACGCTGGCGGGCTGCATCGAATTCATAATAATCGCGGGGTAGTGCCGTAATGTGGACGAGGCCTTCGATGTAAAGGTCTTCCAGTTCGACAAACAGACCAAAACCAGTCACTGCCGATACGACACCATTAAATTCATCGCCAACGTGATCCTGTAGGTATTCGCACTTTAACCAGGCCTGAACTTCTCTGGTCGCGTCATCTGCGCGACGCTCTGTCATAGAGCAATGCTCACCGAGCGTTGCCATCGCGAGAGAATCGTAGGGAAAGATCTTTTTAGTGGGGATGTTCTTCGCACCGTCCATGCGCTGAACATACTCGCCTTTTTTCCGTGATCGAATGACTCGCCGAATGCCCCGGTGTACGAGCAGATCGGGATAACGCCGAATCGGTGAGGTGAAGTGCGCATAGGCGGGATAGTGCAGGCCAAAGTGGCCTTTGTTATCCGTTTGGTAAACGGCCTGTCGCAGCGACCGCAGTAACATAGTCTGAATCACATGAGCATCTTCGCGATCGTCTACCTGCTGCAAAAGGCGCTGATA
The DNA here is from genome assembly GCA_039025905.1 of Pseudomonadota bacterium. GTDB lineage: Bacteria > Pseudomonadota > Gammaproteobacteria > Pseudomonadales > Halieaceae > JARRPM01. Next base: position 17,411 of record JBCCNJ010000077.1, read on the forward strand.
TTCCAGCGGCGTCGGTTTATCGCCGCCACCTAGCTGCAAACCCAGCTCACCGAGAAACTGACGCAAGTTTTCCAGTTTTTCTTCCGTTGGTCCCTCGTGTACGCGATACAAAATAGGTAATTGGTTGCCGAGAAAGAAATCGGCTGCGGCCACGTTGGCAGCCAGCATACATTCCTCGATGACCTTGTGAGCGTCGTTGCGTACCACGGGCTCAATGGATTCGATCTTGCGCTGCGCATCAAACAAAATGCGCGTTTCCACTGTCTCAAAATCAATCGCGCCGCGGTTTTCTCGGGCGCTGCGCAAGGTCTTGTACAGGCTATGCAGTCGCTTTAGCTCTGGCACTCGCTTCTTGGCCACGTCAGCGTGATCACCCGTTTCAAGAACCGCGCCCACCTGTGTATAGGTCAGGCGCGCATGGGAATGGATGACTGCTTCGAAGAAACTGAATTGGGTGGTCGTGCCGGCAGGATCAATCCGTAGTTCACACACCATCGCCAGGCGATCAACCTTTGGGTTGAGTGAGCACAGGCCGTTTGAGAGCGCCTCCGGCAGCATAGGAACAACCTTCTCGGGAAAATACACCGAGTTGCCGCGATGCCTCGCCTCCTCATCCATAGGCGATCCCACTTTCACGTAGTGGGACACATCGGCGATGGCTACCCATAGAGTCCAACCACCACCCCGATGCTTTTCGCAATAGACTGCGTCATCAAAGTCGCGCGCGTCCTCACCATCGATGGTGACAAAGGGGAGTTTGCGCAGGTCTACTCTATTCTTTTTATCTACCTCAAGCGGCTCGTGTTCGTAGTGACCCGCCTGCTCGACCACGGCCTCCGGCCACTTAAATGGAATACCGTGTGCCCGAATTGCCACATCGATTTCCAGGCCAGGATCTAAGTGATCACCTAGTATTTCGGTAATCCGCCCTTTTGCGCCGAGTTGGCGCGTAGGAAACGCCGTGATTTCGGCGGTCACAATCTGCCCGGACCGGGCCTTGGACTTTTCCTTTGGCGGAATCAGTATCTGATGATTAATGCGGCTGTTTTCCGGGATGACAAAACCAATACCGCTCTCTTCCTCATAACGACCGACAATAGCGCTATGTGCCCGCACTAGAATCTCGACGACCTTGCCTTCCTGGCGCCCCCTGCGATCAACCCCCGTAACCTGTACCAGTGCCTCGTCGCCATCAAATACGAAGTTCATTTGACGGGCATTTAAGTAGACGTCCTCGCCATCCCCTGTCATGGGAATACCAAAGCCATAACCATCGCGATGCCCCTGCACACGCACGTGCAACAGATGCATCTTATCCACAAGCGCATAATCGCCCCGCCGATTCAGCATCAACTGGCCATCGCGCTCCATAGCACGCAAACGCTTGCGTAACGCATCCTGCTGCTCCAACTCATCCAGCGAAAGCCGTTCAGAGATTCCCTGGTGAGAAAGAGGGCTCGCCACTTCGTTGAGCAGCTTCAGAATCGCCTCCCGGCTGGGAATGGGGTTTTCGTAGCGAGCGGCCTCTCGCGCGGCATGGGGGTCGGCAATTTTGCCTTTCTTGGCCATAGGTTGGGGGTTCTTCCTTGGGTGTGCTTAGGTTCGTTATTGCGCTTCAGTATACGCGAGGATTGACAAAGCTGGGGTGGAAAAGTAGAGTTCGCGGCCGGTTGTCTAGGTCAGCTATCGTAAGCAGACAGCACGACGCAGTACAACGTGATCGGACCGACAGCTGCGATAGGTAAAATCCACCCTGCTAGATGCCCAGGTGGTGTTGTGGTACACGCTGGACACAGTCCAGCTTGATCAGACTGACAGTTGCGATACGTAAAATCCACCCTGCTAGACGCCCAGGTGGTGAAATTGGTAGACACGCTAGCTTCAGGTGCTAGTGCTCGAAAGAGCGTGGAGGTTCAAGTCCTCTCCTGGGCACCAAACACCCACTAATCCCACAAGAGTGATCGCTCGCAGCAAACGATTTCCCCTGAGCCTCCCTCGTTTTGAATTCGCTTAAAACGTGCGGGTTTTGCCCATTCGCATCTCGAGCTTGAATTCAAAACGTTTGTCTCTAGTCCCGGTTAGCCTAATGCCGGTTGCAACGGCAAAGCAGGCTGAAAGACGATACGTCAGCGTTGCAGAATCTTCCGGGATACGGCGCTCGCCAGCTGTTCAGCCCCAGCTTCATCCGTCGGCAAGACTAGCGGTTCTGGTATAGCAATACCGCGTTGACAGGCAGGGCGCGCCTGCATGCTATTCATCCAGCGCTGAAGGTGCGACAACTCTTCTAAGGATACACCCGACCAGGCATGCAGTCTTACCCAGCACCAGTTGGCAATATCGGCAATGGAGTAGTCACCACAAAGCCACTCACCATGTGCCAATTGCCCATCAAGTACTGCCAGGAGCCTGCGCGTCTCATTCTGGTAACGTGCAATCACAGCAGGCAGTTTTTCCTCCAGGGCTCGAAAGAATACATTAGCTTGACCCATCATCGGCCCGACACCTGCCATCTGAAACATCAGCCACTGGACCACATGTGAGCGGCCTTGAGCATCGTGTGGCAGCAGGCGGCCCGTTTTCTCCGCCAAGTACATCAGGATGGCCCCGGATTCGAACACGGCAAAGCCATCGTCCACCAGCGTGGGCACCCTGCCATTGGGGCAGATCTTGAGATACTCCGGTTGCTTCTGGTCGCCTGCCGCCAGATTGATTGGGTGGACCGTATAGGACAAACCCAGCTCTTCTAGTGCGACGGAGGCTTTCCAGCCGTTGGGTGTCGACGCGGTATAGAGTTCGAGCATATTGGCGGTTCCAGGCCTTCCCGACAGCGGCGTCTAAGCTGCGCTGCGAGCGCTAAGGATGATGCAGCCCGAGCACTTCAGCGGTCTCTGCACGCACCCGCGCAGACAGACTGGCATCGGTTTTCAGGTCACCACCATAGGAGGGAATCATTTCCTTCAATTTCGGCATCCACTCCCCAACCAGCTGCTCGTGGAAACAGTTCTCCAGCATGTGCACCATGATCCAGGCCGCAGTAGAGGCTCCTGGCGATGCTCCCAATAGCGCAATGATGGATGAATCGGCGCAATGCACAATTTCTGTTCCGAATTCAAGTTTGCCGGTACGCTGGTCGTCCTTACGGATGATCTGCACGCGTTGGCCCGCAACCACCACCTCCCAATCCTCTGGATTCATCTGCGGATAGAACTCTGCAAGCGTATCGAAGCGGTGCGAGGAGCGCTGCAGCACCTGGCCAAGCAAGTACTCCTCTAGGGGGAAATTGTCGCGCGCCACCGCCAGCAAAGGCAGTAGATTGTGGGACTTCACGGATTTCGGTAGATCGAGGTAGGAGCCGTGTTTTAGAAATTTGGTTGTAAACCCCGCATAGGGACCGAACAGTAACCACTGCTTACCATCGATGATGCGGGTATCCAGGTGCGGGGTTTACAACCAAATTTCTAAAACACGGCTCCTACCTCGATCTACCGAAGTCCGTGAAGTCCCATAACCTATTGCCGCTACTGGCGGTTGCGCGAGACAACTTTCCACTCGAGGAATATCTGCTGGGCCAGGTGCT
>JBCCNJ010000078.1:0-20833 GCA_039025905.1 Pseudomonadota bacterium
CCAACTATCAGGAACTCAATTCAGCACCTGCCACTTGCTGACCACGAGTATCTACCTGCAGGTCTCCTGCTTGTCCCAATGTGCCCTCACAAACACCCACACATAACAGAGCCGAGATTGCTTGTAAAGACTGTGATGTCATTGGGAATCCCAAATAATGATTTCCTTCACAACAGATAATAGCAACACGAAAATCTTGTTTGGCTTCTGGCCTGACTACTGGAACAGTACACTGTGCTCACTGATTTTATCAGCAGTCAGATTCAGACGCCGTCACGGAAGAATGAGGTTGCTAACTGCAATGTTTGGCACTATCGACTACTGTATATGTGGTAATTATAGCGGTGCTTTAAATAGAGCGGGATAGCGATTTCATGAGTTGCGCTATTAATAATACAGCGAAGTTGCTTACCGTTGACTGGTACTTACGACGTATTAGTATCACAAACCGCTAAATTTTATGTGACAAAATATAGAGTTTCTGAAACTTCGTTATATTTTGGCCGCGCAATGATCACCACGTATACAGTACCCACGGTAACCACGTATGCAGTAACTGTGCATATTCATAGAATCAGCACCTTTTGATAAAAGGAATTTCTGAAATTGTCATCAACTGGAAACTTTGGTACTAAAACTAACTCCACCTGTGGCTGAATGGCAATTAAAGACAAGAACCAGGCAATAGGCCATAGGGGTAGATCTCTATATTAACTTATATACGTCGATTCCATACATGCAATCAGATTTGCTCTAAACAAAGGCTAAACCACTCTTTTCCATAATATGTTTGAGTTGGCTTCTCACCTTCTCACCTGTTTATAAACTTTCAGTGAGATTCTTGTGACCTTTGCTTAGCTGTTCAACTTGTCATCTTCACGCCATTACAAATGTCTATAATAGCATCTATTTATTATTTCAACACACACAACTGTAGTTTTGGTTGGGCTTCATTTGAATACAAGGGAAAACAACTTTTGACTCACTTGTGTGCTGGCACAAAAATCTGGAGAGTGGGACATTGACCAAGCTTTGCCCATTACCAGGGAAAGTGACCTTGCAACCTCCGATTCCCACTCTGATTGAAGCCTTGAGAAGTTTTACATGCATGACATTCATTAACCAGTTTATATACATACATGTATAAGCATATCATATTCGTGCTCGTGTGTGTGGGCCTTTAGGTTGTCCTGCTGAAAAGTCAGAAAACAGCACTGTCAGATCTGTCAGTGCTGTTTTCTGGAATTCTCTAGTTGCTTAGTCATTCAGCTCAGTTCAGCTCATCCTGTCACGTCACAGCGCTTAACTTTCTGAAATTCTTTTTTCTCCATCTCTAAAAAATTTTTTATCGATAGCAACGCTTAGTTCCTAAGGCATTGTTCGAGGCTATTTCACTATTGAATAGTTTGATCTGCAGCTATGGAAACGATCAAATGTAAATTTGACAAAAAAACCTATGTAGAATAAACAAAACAAAACCTCCTTGATCTAAAGCAAGCACATTTACAGACTAAATATAGGGAGCAGAAGCTTGGACTAGGCGACTTGCACTTCATTTATGCGTCCCATGGTAAGTATTTGGACAGTGTACTGTGAACAGGAAGAGCAAAGAAATTCTTAGAAACCAGAATGGCTGGCAACTTTGAGCCATGTTCTTCTTACCTTTGCTCGTAGAGCTTGCAGAAGCTGTCTCCTGAGCATCAGAATAATCTTTAACTCACTGGTGAAATCAGTGCAGTTTTGATCAGTAGCTTTGCGTAAATCTAAATCATGCCGCTATTTCTGTGCCAGCAATGAGACATCACGGAGGAAGTGAGTGGGGAAGTAAATGAGCCTGTGTGACACCGATGATACAATGATACAATTATACAAAGAGACTGGGAACTCCAGCGATGACATCGTGACGATAGAAAAAGCTGTCACAGTTGCGCCTCCGTACACAGAGAGGACCCGGAGGCGTGCAGACGCCACATTTGAATGCAGTAGATATGCGTACATGTACCATTTTAAGTACGGCAAATAAAAAGCCCGCATTTCGAAATAAGTGCAGACACTGATGAGCGCTATGTAGGCGGGCATGCCGACATAAGAATAAAAATGCAGTAAATCTTATCGCATGGATAGAGTTCACATATATTATTTACTTTGGAGATATGCTGTTGTTGCCTATTGCCCGGCTCTTGTCCTTAAGTTTCGTTGAATCAGCGTGGTAGACTTAGCAAGTATGTTACTGAGGCAGACCAGGATTCAGCAGCCATCTAGGATCCATTGAGGGTCCAGAGGATGCCTAGGATCCAGCACAGAGGTCCTGGAGCCATCTAGGACCCAGTGGGGGTCCAGGAGCTGAGTCCCTGGCCAGGAACTTATGGGTTGAAGCCCCTGACGATCTTTCTATGTGTAGTCCATGGAAGGTGTGACATGGTAATAAATTCTAAAGGCGTATACAGTCATGTTTGAGCTGCTGCTAGCCTCGTCCTCACACAACTTGATACTACTCAAAGAGTGAAATCAACAAAAATGAGTAACACTAAAGGCCATTTCAGTTTCAGGCATCAAGAGAAGCAGATGTGACATCATTATCGATAGCAGCCAATGTCAACCATGTAGGGCTACATGCATTGCACCGAGATGGAAACCTATTTCATTAAACCCATTCATCTACTGAGGAAAACACAAAGAGGTAAACAGGGAGGTTCTGCTGTCACTCATACAAGAAATACTAGAACGAAATCCAGGTTTCCTCAACATTTATCAGCCATAGCTTGAGCCAGTATTGTGTTTGCCCGCCACACTTGAGCTCAGTTCAGCAAGATCAATCTAGCAAGACACAAGGGAACATTAGCAAACCAATAACAGCCATTCTAGCTCCGAAATCTGACTGCAAAAGTACTGGAGGCTCTCGGTAAATACAGGAGACTTGTTATTGAGGCCCAGAATTACATTAAGAGGTCAAAGAGTGATCTTCAAGCCATTATGGGTTAAATTTGTTTTTCAATAACTGAAATCTATGCTAGATTTGCATTTGGAAGCTGGCGACACTGCCATGGGTCATAGTCACTTCCTGCTAAAGTTTAACAGTATTTTTCAACATATCAGCGATCGATTTCACTAGAACACCACAGTATGTTGTTTGAAAACTTGGCAGTGTATTGAGCAACCTGAATGCATTGCCAGATTTTTCAATTGCTTTTCAGACCTGAATTCAGCCTGATCGTGTCAAATAGAGACAACAGCTTGGCTCAATGCACCGCCGATCATGCTGTTCTAGAATTTACAGAATGACTCCACGTAAGTTTCAACCAATGGGCTGGAAATAGACGTTTGCCATGACTCCATTAGAAGTTTTGCTTTGCTTTAGTAGGATGATCTTAAACATGTGAAAGCAATATAAAATAACAACAGAAGTAGGTTCAAAGATCAGCCATTCACTGTCACGTCATGTTACCATATTGGTGTTTTCTGTGAAAGGGGGAGGGGGACTTCAGTAGCTTGACCGGTTCCTACTGCCTTTGGTCAGCAATACTCCTGTGTTATACCACTCAGCAACCAGATTCCAATTGTTCTACCTATTCGCAAATAACATGGATTCTTTGATATAACACACAGCACTGCACCTGTGGTTTTTTTCTATCATTGAAGCCTGTCTACACAAGGTTGCTTCTACCTCCATGCTCAGGTTGGTTTTGATTGATGACACAAAATTTGTAGGTTTTTTGTTCAATACTAGAGCTAGAGAACAGTTGTCTTCCTGTTTGCACTGGTTTCCATTAGTTCCTCATATCAGGATATGACTGTCAGAGTGTCATCGCTACAGTCATAAGATGCTGCTGAACCTTTCGGTAGGCAAACTCCTTCCTCAGTGGTGGGGCCCATCTGTTTCTTGCCGCAATGAAATCAGTGAAAACTATGTGCTGGTCAGTTTTAGCACAGCCAGAGGTGTTATAGCCTTCCATATTGTGTTGCTATTATCAGCTGCAAAGCGATGAAACCAAAGGAAAGGCTTCTCTTTCCTGCTAAGTAATTTTCATCAGTTCAAGGTCAAAGGCAAGGTTAGGGTCAAATGTGTAACCTATGATTACCAGAAATTAATTTACTCAGTTTAAGCACAGCTAGATCAGTCAATATCATGACAGGCACTGCCACCTACTTCCCTTCCCATGGAGCATTACTTTTCACTAACAAAAATCAGCCACTCATCAAGAGCGAAGCTATATATGTCGAACAATATTAGTTCCCCTCTGAACTCAAACTTGCATGTTTCAACAGCATAAATTACTCCGATGATACAGGAGGGAATTTTCCCTATTGCTTAATAAACTCCACTGAACAAATAACGAAGCTGCGAGGAAGTCTCTCAAAAACAACATCTGCTCGCCAAAACAAATCAGAGAGGAACATGCATTTCAAAACATGTGCCAAATCAAAACCAGCAGTGGAGGAAGTTTCTCTCACATAAATTCAGAGCAGTCAGACACGAAGCTCAGTCACCGACTTCGTTATCACCATGGTACACGCGTCAATTCTCATTGCTCTCTGCTGTTCTGTCTGTGTCATAGCGGCTCAGAATTGCCTTACCGGTAAGCAAATCTATGTTTTCACATTGCTAAACACTAAAATTGGGGAAATTGTGGCAAATCGCATTTTTTAAGGTCTCTCACCTAGCAGATTGAATCTAGAAGCCAACAACAGACTGAGAAACAAAGAAGAAAGCGATTTTTGTTCCACTTTTCAGTACTTCGTGCTCTGTAAGATCGTTCCAAGAGTGTTTGAGTCTTAAGTGGTATATGTGTCGGCTATCCAGCGCTGCCGGGCGTCACGATTGCTCTTCAGTGTGTAAGTTAGGCGATCAATATCACGCACCAGCTCGCCCAATTCGTCCGCTCGTGAGGAATAAATCCGCTCTTCGTAATCACCGGCTGCAAGCCTGCCCAGGGCGACATGTGCCTTCATGAGCGGAGATAAAAAGCGCCGCGCCAAAAACAGGGACAGCATAAGCGCCAACAGCAGCGCCGCGCAGAAAATAACAAGACTCGTGCTGAGCTGTTTCCTCGCGAACTCAGATTCCTGAACGCTTTGCAAACGAATCGCCGGGCGACTGCGCAACGTTCCGATTCGCGCCCCGTCCAGTTCCAGAGAAAGTGAAACCCAATGATCGTCCTCGCCAGACCCAGTCACATTATGAGCGAAGAGCACATCACCATCTGCGTTCTCCAGAACTGTGGGTAGGACATCCCGAAAAGCCCTGAAACCAGGCGGTCTCCGGACGGGCGGCGGTCCGCGCGTAAACCCGGGGGCGCCTACACGATCCCGCTTTGCAGGCGGCAGAGGTGCGCGCCGTGCCCCACGGGGTGCGTCCGGTGGAAACTCTGGCTCACCGCGTGACCTCACATCGCCATTTGGTTCATAGGGCCTAACAAAGGTTTGCCTAAGGTTCAGCGGTTCTGGAGGGAGTACGCGCAGGGCTCTTAGATACGTGCGTTCGTCGAGTTCATTCCAACCATTCTCGGAGTCATAGACGACGAGCAGGTATTCAGAGACGGCTTGAAGACGATTCCTCTCTAATGCGCCCACGTACTCCGAAAAGCTCCTCTCGAAGCTCCAGCGTGCTAGCAGCAGAGTCGCCAGCAATACCACAAGAGTGAGACCCATGATCGCAAGCACGAGCTGACGGGTAAGAGAACTCATAACGCGACTATACCTGCATGATCTTGTGGGTAATTCGCAGAATTGGTGCAGATTGGGAGGGTAGATCGGATCTCGATTACACTGGATTGATGAATGAAGCTAAGCTCGAAGAATCACCAGACGATCTGCTCGACGGTAAGCGACGATTCCTTTTTGAAGACCTAGACGCTCGAGGAGAGCTAGTGCACCTTCGAGGTGTTCTAGACGAAGTCAGCGCTATTCACGCCTATCCAGAACCCGTGCATCGCCTTCTTGGTGAGTTCATGGCAGCTGCCGTGCTTCTGGCAAGTAACCTCAAATTTGAAGGAAGCCTAACCGTTCAAGCCAGAAGCGATCGTCAGATCCCGTTGATCATGGCCGAATGCACCAACAACATGTCGGTGCGTGCCATCGCGCGCGGTGCACAGGAAGCCATGGGGACCAGCTTTTCGGAACTACTCGGTGACGGACAGCTGGTCCTGACCATCACGCCCACAAATAGGCAACGTTATCAAGGCATAGTGCCGTTGCAATCCGCGAGCCTCGCCCAGTGCATCGATAGCTACTTCGCCCAGTCTGAACAGCTAGGTACCCGCATTTTCTTGTGTTGCAGCGGCCGTCGCGCGGCCGGATTACTGCTGCAACAGCTGCCAGTGGATCTAGATTCTCATTTTGACACCAGAAAGCAGAATTTCGAAAGGCTTGCCCTTCTCAGCGATACGCTCAGGCCCGAAGAATTGCTGGGCCTAAAAGACGCTGAGCTCCTTACGCGTTTGTTTTCGGAGGACTCCCTTCGCCTTTTCGATCCAGAGCCAGTGCGATTCAAATGTTCCTGCAGCGCCGAACGCACCCTTCAAGCGCTTGCGTCACTTGGGGCAGAAGAGATCCGGGATATCCTCGATGAACAGGGTATGGTCACGATGGATTGTGAATTCTGTAATCAGCGTTACACCTTTAACCGCGAGCAGTTGCGCCACCTGATAGAGAAGCCAGTGCACTGAAGCAGCCACATCAGGGGTCACTAGGCGTTTTAGGACAGCAGGTGACCGCCAGAGCCGTCCGTCAAAAGTGAGAGGCGGTGCTCGGAAAGCTTGTTCACAACGATTCCCGCATTGGCGATAATGCTTGACGATTGGGGGACTCGAAGGGGTCGACGTTTGCGTGCTGGGTACGCGTCAAACCTACGTCAGGGCGGTCATACGATCAATCCTAACCACCACGCATTACATACATCTTTGCACAAGGTTACCTTTTAATGAGCGCAACCAACGTATCGCCGCGCGAGTACATCGATCTGCAGCCGGCTCAATTCATTGAGGAAGCGCTGCGTCGTAAAGAGGGGGTCCTGACAGACACAGGTGCTCTGCGCGTGGTTACGGGTGAGCGTACCGGACGTTCGCCCAAGGATCGTTTTATTGTGCGCGAGGCGAGCTGCGAGGACTCGGTAGATTGGGGCAGCGTGAACCTACCCTTCGATGCCGAGCGTTTTGATGCTCTATGGGATCGTGTGGAGGCCTATCTAGGAGAGCGAGATCGATTTGTGTCGCATCTGCATGTGGGTGCTCACTCCGAACACTACCTCCCGCTGAAGGTGACCACCGAATGGGCTTGGCACGGCCTATTCGGCCGCAACATGTTCATCAAGCCCGAGGAGTACAACCACGGGCGCAAGCCTGAATGGAATATCCTCAACGCGCCGGACTTTGCCTGCGACCCCGAACGTGACGGCACCGCATCCGCGGCCACGGTCATCGTTCACTTCGGGCAGCGAAAAATCTTGATCGCCGGTATGAAGTACGGCGGTGAAATGAAAAAATCGGTGTTTTCAGTCAAGAATTTCCTGCTTCCAGAGAAAGACGTCATGAGCATGCACTGCTCTGCAAATGTGGGCGAGGACGGCAGCACCACGCTGTTTTTCGGACTCTCGGGTACCGGTAAGACCACGCTGTCCGCGGACCCTTCTCGCTTTCTAATTGGCGACGACGAACACGGCTGGGCCAAGGGCTCGGTGTTCAACATCGAAGGCGGATGCTACGCAAAAACCATCAATCTCAGCCGGAAGAATGAGCCGATTATTTGGGACGCGATTAAGTTCGGGACAATTGTTGAGAATATCGCTGTGGATGATGAGCGCCATGCGGACTATTCCGACACCCAGCTAACCGAGAACGGCCGGGCGTGCTATCCGCTGATTCACGTACCGAAGCGGATTCCAGACAGCGCAGCGGGCGAGCCCAACACCGTCATCTTTCTGACGTGTGACATCACTGGCGTACTTCCCCCGGTCGCGATCCTCTCTAAAGAGGCCGCTGCGTTTCACTTCCTGAGTGGGTATACGGCGCGAGTAGGCTCAACGGAAATGGGTGCTGAAGCCGGAATTCATCCGACCTTCTCGACCTGTTTCGGTGCTCCATTCATGCCGAGACCGGCCGGAGAGTATGCCGAACTTCTAATGAAGCGAATCGACGAGTTTGGAAGCCAAGTGTACTTAGTTAACACGGGGTGGACGGGCGGATCCGGCGCGCCTGGAGGCTCTGGTTCACGCTTTCCTATTCCGATCACCCGCGCCGTTGTGAACGCCGCGGAGAGCGGCGTGCTTATGGACCAGGGCCGGGGACACCTCGATATCATGAACCTGGATTTTCCGCTGGCGATACCTGGCGTGGACGAAAAGTACCTGAATCCCAGGGAAAACTGGGGGGATCAAAGCGCTTACGACACAGAGGCCCAAAAGCTCGCGCAGCTTTTCCAGGAGAACATCGAAGCCTTCGATGTTTCAACTGCGATCATAGCCGCGGGACCGTTAGATCAGCGCATGAATCCGGCTCCGCGGATGAGCTCCGGGCAAGCGAGTTAGCAAAACGGTTGCCCAGCAGGTACAGACTCGGCACCAGGAATAGCGTCACTCCAGTGGCAAACAAGACCCCAAAGGCCAGCGAGGTTACCATCGGTATAAGGAACTGAGCCTGAACACTGGTCTCCGACATGATCGGCAGAAGACCGACAAATGTGGTGAGTGAAGTCAGGATGATAGGCCTGAAGCGGTCCACACCTCCCTGTATAAGCGCATCAAGCAGCTTGTACTCAGCACTACGTAGTTGATTGATACGGTCAATGAGTACTAGGTTGTCGTTCACGACCACGCCTGCACACGCGATGACTCCCATCATCGAAAAAATGCTGATCTCCCAGTTCAGAATTAGATGGCCGAAGATCGCTCCCATAATCCCAAATGGCACGGCGGTCAAAACCAACAGAGGTTGCCAGTAAGACCGAAAGGGAATAGCCATCAACGCATAAATTACAAGCATCGCCAGACCCATGAGCTTTAACATACTCGCTCGAAAAGCCGCCTCCTCCTGCAGTTCGCCATCCAACTTGAGGGTCATGTTCGGATACCGCCTGCGCCACTCCGGGTAGTCTTCTAAGAGCAGTCTTTCCACGACAGACCGCGGCTCCGCTCCTCCAGCGGCGACATCAGCTGTGACCTCCAACACACGCTGCCGATTTAGCCGTTCTATGCGTTGATATCCGGGTTCAAAGCTCACTTCGGCAACGCTGTGAAACGGTATCTCCGTGCCGGTAGATGTTCTAATTCGCAAGTTGTTGAGTGAATCTACGGATAGACGTTCGCGCTCCGGATAGCGAACCATGACTCGAACATCCTCTCGTTCACGGGGGATACGTTGCGCTTCGGCCCCATAAAAACCCTCTCGAACCTGTCGCGCGAGATCAGCGAGAGAGATACCAAAAGTCTCGGCCGCGGGCTTGAGACCGAGCACAATTTCATCCCGGGGCGAATCCAGGCTATTACCAATGTTGTACACCCCATCAAATCGCGAAAGTGCCTGCTCGATCTCCTTCGAGACTACCCTTAGCTGATCGACGCTGTCAGCCGTGACCACCAAACTTATAGGTTTGCCAAGTTGATTGATCGTGAAATCGACGACGAGTGCCTTTGCCTCCGGCACATCGCCAACCAAAACCTCCCATTGCCGAGCGAATTCTCGAGAATCGACCGTATCCGAGCGCAGCTCTACAGTGACCTCAAGACTTGATGATTCCGCTCGCGAGTAGATATGCCCGATCGCAGGTCCATCGCGATTGTGTTCAGGCATCTCGTTGTACTCCGCTTTAAGCTGCTCTGCAGCAATCTCGACACGCGCGAGAACAGCGAGAGTGTCTCGATAAGCGCCTCCCTCCGGCATAGTGATCGCGATGTCAACCCGATCGGAATTCACGGTCGGGAAGAAGCCTGTCTTTATCCAATCACCGAAAAAGAGCCCAATACTCAGTAGAAAAGCAAACAGGAAAGCGGCGCAAACAATGGGATATGCTGAAAGTGCTCGAGTCAGCAGCGGACGGTAAATCGACTCAGCCAACCAGACCATACTATCGGCGATCTGTTCTCTGAGCTCACCCAGACGACGCAGAGATTGAAAACGACTCGGAGTCTGGGCAGGCATATGAGCCAAATGCGAGGGCAGGATAAGTAGTGACTCAACGAGTGAGAAAAAGAGTGCCAAAAGCACAACAACAGGAATACCCATCGCGGCCTGCGCCATGTCTCCTGGAAGAAAGAACATCGGTACGAAGAAAATCATGGTGCTGATGACTGCATAGACCACCGGTTTTAAAACCCCCAGAGCACCCGCCTCGGCTCCCGGTTCACCGAGCAGGCCCGCAGCCTGCCGGGAGTGGACGGCTTCGCCGACAATGATCGCATCATCGACGACGATTCCCAGGATTAGGAGAAACGCAAACAACGAAAGCATGTTTAAACTTACAGGCGTGTACTGTAGAAGAAACAGAGCCCCCAGGAAGGCCACACCGATGCCCACCGTGACCCACATCGCGAGTCGCGGACGAAGAAAGAGCATTAGGACGATGAAGACTAGGGCTAAGCCGCCGAGACCATTCTTCAGCAGGGTTTCTACCCGTCCGCGAAACGGGGTCGACGCATCGCGCCAGATATCGAGCTCCACTCCTGCGGGCAAGCGCCGCCGTTGCTCCTCGGCCCATCGATGGACCACAGCACTGGTACGCAGCACATTTGGATTTTCGCTAACGAATACCGTGAGATTGTGCGATGGCAGATTGTTGAAGCGTGTACGGATATCAACATCTGCAAAGCCATCTCTGATCGTGGCAACCTCGCCTAGTAATACCTGAGTGCCGTCACCGCGCGTCCGTAAGACAATCTGCTCAAAGTCTGCCCGGCGATAAGCCTGCCCTCTGGTTTGCAGCTGAATATCACCCCCGTCAGCCTTGATGCTACCGGCTGGCAGACTCAGGGAGGACGCTCGAATCGCCATAACGACTTCGTTGAGAGTGAGCTTCAAACGCCTCAGGGCGAATTCCGACAGTTCTATCGAGACTTCATAAGGCCGTGGTTTCGATACCTCAACTGTTGATACCCAGGGCTGGGCGGAGAGGTCATCGCGCAGATCTTCGGCGATTTCCTTTAGAGCCCGCTCCTCCGCGGCCCCGTAAACGGTGGCCGTCACCATCATGTGACGAAAGGCCAGCTCACTAACGGTAGGCCTCTCTGCGTCGCTGGGAAAGGTGCTGATCCCGTCTACACGATTTTTGACGTTCGCGGTGAGGCGCTGGATGTCGTAGCCGATCTCGGCTTCGATGAACACCTGGCCGAGACCCTGCTGCGCGGTAGAACGAAGTTCTTTGATACCGGGTAGATCGTGTACCGCTTCCTCGATGCGCAGCACGATCTGCTCCTCGATCTCTCGGGGCCCTGCACCAGGATAGCTGACAGCCACGCTGACCTGATTGATCTCGACGTCGGGGAAAAACTGCTTATTCAAGGCGGGTACGCCGAGAAGTCCACCGATTACTAGCAGCACCATGAGAAGGTTAGCGGCGATGGGGTTTGCGATGAACCAGCGGACCGCGGAGCTCATGGAGCATTGTACTCCTGGGCATACTGGTCGGCCGGCCGCGGACTCACTGCCATGCCTCTAACTAGGACCAAGTCTTCGCCCAGCACCACACGCTCGCCACCAGCAAGGCCTTTAAGCCAGACGCTCTCAGCGTCGCTAAATACCGTACGCACCTCCCGATCAGAAATTCGGTCTTCCCGATCGATCAATAGGACCTTTCCGTCGACGCGAAGTGCTGACCTTGGAAGTCTCGTCACGTTCTGCAGCGGTTTTCCCTGGATTTCAGCTTCGACGAACATTCCTGGAATGAGCGGAGGTCTACCAGGCTCCGGGGACTCAAACGGGCATTCGACAACGGCGACGGCATATAGCGAACGACTCTCTTCATCGAGCGTCGCCTCGGTGCGTGCGATCCGCGCAGACCACTCCTGCGGTTGGCCAGCAACGGTCGCGCGCAGTACTACGAGGCTCTCGAAACCCGAGCGTTCGCCGCTCAGTGGCAGACTCAACAACGCGAGCTGTCGATCCGTAATGGGTAGACGTACCTGAACGCGATCCACACCGTAGACCCGCGCAATTGGACTACCGGCGTTGATGTACTGCCCAAGATCAGCCGAGCGGTCAATAATTCGACCATCGAAGGGTAGGCTGAGCGACGTCCGCTCAAGATTGAGATGCGCCATACTTAGATCTGCTTTAGCAGCGGCAAGTGCCGCACCTGCCGCTTCGATCTGAGGTTTGCGCAGAAACAAATCGTTCGCTTTGACGCTGCTCAATTCACGCCATTCCCGCTCAGCCTGCAGCGCTCTACCCTCCTCTTCCGCTAGAGATCTACGAGCGCTGGCGACCTGCGATTCGGCACGCGTTATAGCGAGTTCGTAGTCGGTAGGCTCGATTTGTATCAGGGTAACCCCTGCGTCGAAAAACCCGCCAGCCACAAACTCATCACTGACCTCTACGACGCGACCCGATACCTGACTCACAAGCGTCAGCTCGCGTTCAGGGCGAACGGTACCCTGCGTGATGACCGGGATCGAAAGAGCCGAGGGGGCAGCAGGTACGAACCGCACCACTGGGGGGGCGACGAACGGCACTTCAGCCGGCTGCGGATCGGGTTTTGCGGTGACGAGAAACACCGTTGCGAGCACACCGGCACCTGCAACTAACGCGGCCCAAAGCCAATGACGAATAGGCCCTCGCTCCCGGGCTAGAGGCGTGTCTGTCGGTTTGTCGATCATGGAGCTGCAGTATGGATTCCGATAAGTAGCGTGAGTCGAATGTTACGGGATCCGGGCCTACTGAGATGCACAGAAAATCGACAGATTGATGGAAAAACCGCGCGAATTAGTATGTTTATTCTAGTTTTTCTCTCTAATCTGTCCGCAAGTTCAAAGGAAAGCAGCACCGAAGGTTTCACAAAGAGCGCCCAAAAGCCGATGCGATCCAGCCCTCAAAAACGCCAAGGCGGGAGTACTGGACTGAATGAGAGACCGTTGAGGCTTGATTGAGTACGCCAGACTTTGGGACCAAGAGGTGCTTGAGCGGTGACCAAGGCGTCCCGGAAACAGTGTGCAGCCGCGTTCGTCTACACAAACATACGGCATGTAGACGGATTGCACGGCTCAAATTGATCACCACATATAGGAGTGAATGACATGGCCGAACAAGCTAAGAAAACTACCGCCAAGCGTAAGACAGCGGCTCGCAAAACCACCGCGAAGCGAAAGCCAGCAGCAAAGCCAGCAAAGAAGCCGGTGCGTCTTCAGGATCGTGTGACCGAGGCAGGTCGTGATGCGTTTCTGGCGAGCCTGGGCTTTTATGGCATGGCTTACGATCAACTTCAGGATCAGGTAAAGGTTGTTGAGGGCGAGTTGAGCAGCCGACGGAAGAAAGCCGACAAGCTGTATCGAGATATGGTTAAGCGCGGTGCGAAGGTCGAGAAAAAGGCTCTCGACGCCATCGACGACATCGAGCTGCCGGCAGAGCTCCTTCCTTTTGACCGCGAGGCTATTGAAGCCCGAATCGACCAGGCCAAGGCCCGGTTCGAGCAGCTCAAAGAAACGGTTGGTTTTAAAACCGCTGCCTGATTCACGACAGAGTTCACTGTCCCCACATGGGGATTTTTGGGGCCACATTGTGGCCCCTTTTTTTTGCCTTTCCTAACGTCAAAGACAGTCCCCTAGCACCGGCCCGCGGCTCAGGCGTTCTCGTATCGCATACCGATGCGGGATAAACTGAGAATCGGCAAAAGCGACAACCCACTCGGCAATCCGCTGGTCGGCTACCTGCCCATCGCATCCGGAGAGAAAAATGGCCAACGATAAAAAAAATTCGACCGATCGAGTCAGCGACAAGATGACTGATAAAGCCGGGGAGATTGCAAGAAACATATGGCTCGCGGGCGTGGGTGCCTACGGCAAAGCCGTGGATGAAGCGCAAGGACGCCTCGAAAAAGCCGGAATGGAAACTCCCAAACTGTTTCGAGACTTGGTTAAGGCAGGAGCAGCGCTCGAAGAGGAGGCCCGCGATGCCATCGAAGCCGGCCAGGCGGCGAGAAACTCAGTGGAAGAACGCATCAGCCGGGTGCGTGAGAATTTTAATATGCAGCGACCTGTCCGCGGAGAAGACTTAGTGGCGCTCCATGAAAAAATTGACAGGCTAGCGACGCAGGTCGCCGCGCTGACAGAAGCTCTAGATAAAGGTGCTCGTGCAGCGCCTAAACGTAAAGTCACAGCGAGCAAGAAAATGCCTCGTAAGACACCAACCAAGAACTCAGTGGCTCGCGCCAAGGCGGCTAGCGCCTCCAGCTCAAAATCTACCAGCGGAACCGCGGCGACCGCCAAAGCGGCCAAAAAGAAGCAACGAACCACGCGGCGCTAGTCACATTCAGAACCGTTTTTTCTTCGACCGAGTGCGTGAAGACAGAACCCCAGCTTCCGTAGACCTGTGAAAACACGAGATCGCATTCTTGAGTGCAGCCTGCGTCTCTTTAACGACGAAGGTGAGGCAAATTGCACGACTATCGACATCGCCAATGAACTGGATATCAGCCCGGGGAACCTTTACTACCACTTCAAAGGCAAAGACCAGATTATCGGCGAGCTGTTTACCCAGTTCGAAATCGCCATAGGCCAGACCTTACACGCGCCGCTGGACAAGCCGCTCCTGGCAACCCAGGAAAACGAAAAAGGTGCGGTCGAAGACAACTGGTTTTACCTTTACGTCGTGCTGGAAGAGCTCTATCAGTATCGGTTCCTCTATCACAACATGGACGACCTGCTCCGGCGATATCCCCAGCTTGTTCGTGGGTTTCGACGAATCGTTATACAAAAGCGCGCAGCACTACTGGCCATCATCGACGGTCTGCTGGAGCAATCACTGATCGACCTTCCGGAGTCTCAGATTATGGCACTGGTTGAGAACATGACTTTGCAGCTCACTTACTGGCTCAACTACGACAAGCTCCTACGCGATGAGCGCGATGCACAGCTGTGCATTCATCAGGGGGTACTTCAACTACTTACGATGATTGCCCCCTACTTGGGAGAGGAGCAATTGGCCTTCTACCGAGAATGTGAACACATCTTCGAGCGCCTTCGGTTGGAATCAGAGGCCAACTAGCGGCGAAATATACATCCCATGGTTTATGGAAGGGTTACGGCGACCCCGCGCCACGATTCTCACCTCTTCGGCCAGCCGCCATAGCTCACCGGTAACTGGGGGTACTGGGATCCAAGGGAATTGATTTGCTAAGATCGCCCGCCCCGAAGATTCCATCGGGGTCTTATCCATGAATCAGGAGAATTCAATGAGCATTTCTGTTGGCGACAAGATACCTGAAGCCACGCTACAGACCATGGGTGCCGATGGTCCTTCACCAATCAGCACAGGCAGTATTTTCAGCGGTAAGAAGGTCGTTCTGTTTGCTGTCCCCGGAGCATTCACGCCAGGGTGTTCGATCACTCATCTGCCCGGTTATGTGGTGAATGCCGACAAGATCAAGGCCAAGGGCGTTGACACAATCGCCTGTCTATCTGTCAACGATGCATTTGTCATGGGTGCCTGGGGTGAGTCACAGAACGCTGAGCATCTATTAATGCTGGCCGACGGAAACGGCGATTTCACCCAGGCTCTGGGTCTTGAACTCGACGGCCGTGGTTTTGGGATGGGAACGCGAAGTCAACGCTATGCAATGATCGTTGAAGATGGCGTTGTGGAATTGCTGAATGTAGAAGCCGGAGCCGGTGTCGATGTAAGTGCGGCTGAGGTGGTTCTGGAGGCACTTTAACAGTATTGCATCTGGTCCCAACTGATACCCTTGCCCGAGCGGGTATCGATGTGCTCCCGGGCCATGGCTGAATGGTTCCGCTGCCTGACCCGGTACTTTAGTGCGGGGTGTTCAATCCAATGCCCTGCACGGCTCCCTAGTCGATGTATGATTCAAAGTCTCCCAGTGTGTAACTCACGTGAATAGCTCGCGATGCGATTCGCGTTGTGACTGTGACTGTGACTGTGACTGTGACTGTGACTGTGACTGTGACGGTAGATCGTAAAAATGCGGGCGCCCCCGCGCCGACCTCCTCAAATGATTGCTTTCGCGATGATTTTGTTACTCGCCTCGATGCTGAAAATTGTTCCTAAGATGCTGTTTGCTCGTATAAACCGAGCGGCGCCCATTGTCGCGCTGAGTTCCTATACTTCAACGTAGCGTACCCTGAGCTGCCCCCGCATCAGAGGTGAGGATTAGTCTTCCTGGGCCGATCGCTCTCCTGCGTTAGAGGCGTCCGGTCGATTTTCGATGACTCCCTCCCGGCTAAAATCTGCAGGACAGACCCCGCGAGAATTGCGAAGAGACAGTAGGCGAGGAAGTACCAGAAACCAGGCTCCAGCTGCGCGTTCATGAGTAATAGCTCACCCATGTGATTGGAAGCGCTCCCCGCCATAAACGCCACCAACATCGCCATCACGAACACGTCAGCCATAGACCACTTGCCCAGCGCGGAGTTGGCGACCAGGATGCGTCGGCCCCATAAACTGGGGCTGATAAGTGCAATCAATTGCATGAGCAGCTTTACCGCAGGTATCACCATACTGAACGTAACTATGAGCACAGCTACAAACACGTTGTTGCTTTCCGCCAGCTCCTGCGCCATCCCCAGAATGGATCGCGTGCTTTTATACGCTTGAATTCGACCGTCGAGCTGGTCAAGCCCCAGAAACCGCGACATCATCGTCAGCATATCTCGCGATTGGCCGTTGCCCTCACCAGCTAGCACATCGATACCAAATTCTGCGAGCGCTGACTTTTCCAGCTCTCCGCTCAGGGTAAGTACGGGTTGGGTGACTCCGGGGTATAGCAACGCGAGCGAGCCGAAGATCGATAAGAACCCCAGCACGCGCAGCTTCCTGCTCATCGAGCAATAACCAGATAACAGACAACCGAGACGATACCCGCGGCCAGGAAGTTGAGGCCGAAACCTTCTCGCGCCATGCGCGACGTCGAGAGCAGCCCAGACCCGTATACAACCGTATTCGGCGCCGTCGCTACCGGCAGCATGAAAGCGCAGCTTGCACAAATCGCTGCGGGCACCATCAGCAACTCAGGCTTTAAATTTGCGGCTAACGCTGCCGCTGCCAGCACGGGCATCAGCAGCGTGGTACTTGCTGTATTACTGGTTGCCTCCGTCATAAATGTGACGGCAAGGCAAATTGCCAAAATTAGCAGATAGCTTGGCAAATCGGTCCACGCCGCCACTGCCTCGCCCATCACCTCACTGAGGCCTGATGCTACGAATCCTTTTGCGAGGCATATACCCCCGCCGAACAGTAGCAGCACGCCCCAGGGAATCTGACTCGCTCGCTCCCAGTCCAGCAGCCGGCCACCTTTATCATCCGGCGTCACACTCATGATAACGACTGCGAGCATAGCGACCGACGCATCGTTCGCCTGTGGAAGCCCCAGCAGGTTGCTCCATCCGCCAAAGGGCTCGCTGCGGGTCATCCAGGCAATCGATGTCAGAGCAAAGACAAGCAGCACTCGTTTCTCTTCGCCCCGCCAGGGTCCTACCTCGGGAATGCTCAGCGTGGCCTCGCGAGGCAGGCCGCGGGTGAGCGTAAACGCCATTGCGGGTACCAGCAGTACCACGATCGGTACCGCCCAGCTCATCCACTGCGTGAAACCGATGGCCTCGCCTGTGTAGTCCTGATAAACCTGCATAAAAATGAGGTTTGGAGGTGTGCCGATAGGAGTACCAACCCCACCCACGCTGGCTGCGTAGGCAAGTCCCAGCAGCAGCGGAGGGGCGAGCCTTTCTTTGTCCCGGGCGCCCTCAAGTACCGCCAGAGCCACCGGCAGGAGCGTGAGGGTCGTCGCAGTATTCGATATCCACATGCTCAATGCCGCAGCTGCGACCATGAAACCGAGAACCAGTCGGCGCGTGCTGTGAGATCCGAAGAGCTGAATCATCGACAGGGCTAGACGTCTGTGAGCTCCGGAACCTTCCAGAGCTTGAGAAAGCAGGAACCCACCCAGGAGCAGCAGAATGAGTGGCGAACCATAGGCTTGACCAACTTCCGCACCACTGAGAACACCGCTCAGTTGTAAAACCGACAATGGAATTAGCGAGGTGATCGGGATGGGCACGGGTTCAAAAACCCACCAGACTATGCACCAGGTTGCCACGGCTGCGACAATCGCAATATCGTGTGAGGCATTCCCCTGCAGAGTAAAGATCGCGACAAGCGCAGATGCAAACGGTCCACCCACGAGAGCGATCTTCTTTACGGGCCCTGCGCCCACTAGTGAACCCCCGGTCGATTTATTTGGACAGGCAATGGCTCGCCGCTGCACGGCAGCGCACGTCGGTTTTGTCTATTCACGTAGGTTATGGGTGCGAGGGCTTCACGGTTGTGATACTCGCTCACGCTCACGGCGCTGTAAAGGCGAGAGAGGGCGAAGTAAACTCTAGGCTATGAACGCTCCTGCTCCAGGATTAGCTGATAGCTTCGGTCGCAGAATCGAGTATCTTCGCATTTCGGTGACTGATCGATGCGATTTTCGCTGCGTCTATTGCATGGCTGAAGATACGCAGTTCGTACAGCGAGATGAGCTGCTCACCTTTGATGAGATGTGTACGCTCGGTGCCGCCTTCGTGCGCATGGGCGTACGCAAAATCCGCCTTACCGGCGGAGAGCCACTCCTGCACAAGAACATCGTGCAGCTCGCAGAGTACTTATCGGCACTTTCGGGCCTTGAGCAACTCGTGCTCACAACCAACGGCTCGCGGCTGAGTCGCCTTGCCGAGCCGTTGCACGAGGCTGGCGTTCAGAGGCTGAACATTTCTATCGATAGCCTGCAGCCAGATCGATTCCGAGAACTCACGCGGCGAGGCGTACTGTCGCGTGTTATTGACGGGATCGACGCCGCCTGCGCCGCCGGCTTCGAACGGATACGGCTCAACTCCGTCATCCTGCGCGGTCGCAACGATGATGAGATCAATGATCTAGTTGCCTTTGCGATCAGCCGCGGAATAGACATCGCGTTCATCGAAGAAATGCCGCTCGGTCGGATCGAGGAGCACGACCGGGCTCTAAGCCTGGCCACCAGCGAGTGGGTGCGAGGCGTAATTGAAACGCGGTACCCGTTGATGGCTCTGGGTGATCCCACCGCAACGGCGGGACCAGCACGTATGTATCAGGTGGAGGGCTTGGGCAGCCGTGTCGGTTTTATTTCGCCTCACAGCAACAATTTCTGCCACCTTTGCAATCGAGTTCGACTCACAGCGGAGGGTCGCCTGATACTGTGTCTTGGCAATGAGCACTCCCTGGACCTACGGACTCTTCTTCGCAGCCAGAAAGCAGCACCTGCTGAGCTTGATCGCGCTATTCGCCTGGCCATGGATCGAAAGCCCGAGAACCACCATTTCGATCTCTCTGATGAACCGCAGATCCTTCGCTTTATGAACGCCACCGGTGGTTGAGGACCGCGCGGAGCAAGGCCTCGATTCTGATATTTGCCATCGCCGCGCGTGCAGAGCTGCGATTCGGTGTGGCGCATAGTGTGGAATCAGGCAAAGAACGGGCTCGGATTGTTTTGACTGCTCCCCACCAACCGCGGCAGATGACTCTGAATCCGACCGGCCGCTAACCCCAGGAAACCCATTTGGACAACAAAGCTGAACTCGCTTCCATAGAGTCAATCGAAGAAGGATTTGCGTCCCTCGGTTACATATGCAATCCCCGCATCGCCACCGCCGTCTTCCTCGCGTCGCGTCTACGTAAACCGATACTTGTGGAAGGACCCCCGGGGGTGGGTAAGACCGAACTCGCCAAGACCGCCGCGAAGCTACTGAATATGCCTTTGGTTCGGCTTCAGTGCTACGAGGGACTCGATGAGGCCAAAGCCCTATATGAATGGAAGTACGGCAAACAGCTGCTCTACACCCAGGTGCTGAAGGAAAAAATGGGAGAACTGCTGGACGGGACCCGCGGCCTGGCCGAATCCGTGGCTCGGCTACACAGCGTGGGAGACGTGTTTTACTCGCCCGAGTTCCTTGAACCACGCCCCCTTCTTCAAGCTATGGAGCACAAAGACGGCGCGGTTCTGCTCATCGATGAAATCGATAAGTCTGATCATGAGTTCGAATCGCTACTTCTTGAAACACTGTCAGACTATCAGGTGTCGATCCCCGAGATTGGAACGATAAAGGCGCAGTCGACACCGTTGGTGTTTCTCACCAGTAACAACACGCGAGACCTTTCGGACGCACTCAAGCGTCGGTGCCTTCATCTTCACATTCCGTTTCCGAGCACCGAGTTAGAAGAACGGATCCTCAAAAGCCGGGTACCAGAGCTGGACGACAGTCTGCGACGCCAGCTCGTCGGATTTGTTCACGGTGTCCGGGAGCTGGACTTGAAGAAGCAGCCGGCGGTGTCCGAAACCATCGATTGGGCCAAGAGTCTGCTACTTCTGCATGCGAGTGAGCTTGATGAGCAGCTTGTTAACGACACCCTGAATGTCTTACTTAAGTTCGAACAGGATATCGAGACTGCTGTACAGGAACGCAGAGATCTTCTCCGGAATGCCAAGGCTGCGGCTGAGCCCTAGATGCAGCAGAGTATTCTTCAGTTTGTCGAGGTTTTGCGCACCCACTCATTGCCGGTGTCACCTGCAGAAACGCTGGATGCGGGAGCGGCTGTGGACGCTGTGGGCTACGGGCATCGAGAGATACTGCGCAATGCCCTTGCCCTTACTCTCGCCAAGAACGAGCGCG
>JBCCNJ010000079.1:0-20284 GCA_039025905.1 Pseudomonadota bacterium
AAATCGCGCAGGCCTTTCTTAACCGCACCGGCACGTTTAGACACCGCATACTTATCCGGAGTAAAAAGAAATAAGGGCAGCACAAAAACCACGTACCAGATCGCGGTTAGTGGGCCCGATGCGCGGTCTCCCTCAAAGGTGCTGGCATCGAGCCCGAATACAGGTGATAGTCCGAACAGCGTCTTACCAGTGTCTGGCTGTGCAGACATAAAGCCGAGCACTAGTATTAAGGACAGAATGCCGCCGACATAGCCCAGAGCCCAGGCGGATCCCGACAAACGGCCGAGATGGGATCGTGGCACTAAAGACGACATCATGGAATTGACAAACACCGTGCTCATTTCCATGCCAATCATCGCCAGCGCTGTGCCAACTAGCGCAATAGCAACACTGCTGGCGCTGGGTTCGGCGTACCATAGCATCCAACTGCCCAGCACGCCGAAAATAGAGAAGAAGGCAATCCAGGGCTTTTTGGGTCCTACTCCATCGGAGATAGCGCCACAGATGGGCGCGAGTACAGCGATGACGATGCCCCCCAAGCCAACAGCATAGCCCCAAATTTCCTGGCCTCTTACGGCCGAAGAAGCGACATGAGAGGCAAAGTAAGGAGCGAAAACAAAGGTAATGATCAAGGTGTGAAAGGGCTGATTGGCCCACTCGTACATCATCCAACTGGCGACGGCCTTGCGGTCGGTGTCAGGTGTTGTGACGGCGGCATCGGTCATCAAAATGCTCGAATTCGCCTGGACGATGCGATGTTAGTCCCGGTGGAGATTAGGGTTGGCCGCCTGGATTGCCTGTAGGCGAGACGGATGTACCGATGGGAGGAGGAGGCTCAGCTCGGGGAATGCTTTCCGTCGCATTCGGTGCGGTTGTATCCACGGGTGCTGGTTGAGACCACTGAACGGTCTCGCCGTCTGAGAGCTCTAACGAGTTGTTGCCGATGGGGTCAAGCTCGTGATTCAGCCTATTTCCACTGCTGTCTCGAAAGGTGCTGTCCCCCAGGCGATTAGTCGATCCGTTGACGACACCGGAAGGGGTGCTGCACAGCGTGGTGCCCTGTCGATTGGTGAAGCAGGTGGTTTGCGCGTGGCAGGGTAGGGCCAGTAGCACAGTGATTGTGAGCGCTAGGGACAATTTCATTGGTTTATTCTTGCGCATCCTAGCGGCAGGGTAAAGGGTTCCCCGCTAGCAAAACCATGATCCGCATATGGCATCTTGAAAATCGGATTTGTGACAGTACTCTCAAAATCGCTCCTGGGTATTGACCCTTGAATTGGCGATCTGAATACTAGGTCGATGAAGCCCACCGAAAACCACAAACCTGCTGCTATAACCCACTCAGACATCGAGCCGGAGCTTTCGCGGCGAGGGATGCTGCGTGCTGCCGCGACTGGCAGCGCAGCGCTCGCGACTGCTCTGATGACACCCGTGGCCAAGGCTCAGGTATCACCGGGCCCGGGCGCACAAAATGCATCGAACCCCAGTCGGCCCGAAGCCACTTTCGAGGTTCGACAGCGAGCGAATGCCACCCATTTTTGGGAATCGATAGCGGCTGGCGAGCAAAGACGCAGTGGCGACGAGGCACGCTACAAATCGGAACGGTACTATGCCAGCTTTACTAAAACGTTGCCCAGCAACCCCTACGGCGAGGTCGATCCTGCCGCGTTTAGGACGCTACAGGCGGCCCTGCGCTCCGGCCGCAGTACTGCCTTTGATCGGATCCCGCTAGACTCCTCGGCCAGCCGAACGCTGGCCAACCCCCAGGGCGCCTTTAAGTACGAGCCCTATGGACTCGACAGTCATGCCACGCGCATAGCGCCGTCCCATGCATTTCGAAGTGCTGCTCTTGCGGGAGAGATGGCCGAGGTGTATTGGCAGGCGATAGCGCGAGATGTGCCATTTTCTCAGTATCGCAGCGACCCATTGGTGGCTGATGCGGTGGCAGATCTCAATCGCCTCAGTGTTACGCCGGGCGCGGCGGCAAATGGTCGCACGACGGCAGATAAGCTGTTTCGTGGTGAGACGGTCGGTGACCTTATTGGCCCCTATATCAGTCAGTTTCTTTGGCATGAGATTGCATGGGGTCCGTCGATAATCGAACAGCGCTATGAAAGCCCAGCGCCCTCAAGGGATTTCATGTTGGACGAGGTCAACTGGCTTCACATACAGCGCGGCGGCGCGCCGCTGGAAACAGCGACCTTTGACTCGCAACGTCGTTACATTTTCAACAACCGAACTCTGGGGGAGTATGTACACAGGGACGTGTCTTTTCAGGCGTATTTAAACGCGGCACTTATTCTGCTGGGTTTCGGCACGGAGGCTTTGGCAGATGGCAACCCCTATAAATCCGACATTGATAATCAGGGCGCCTTCGTCAGTTTGGGCGCGCCATTCATACTCGATATCGTTACCAAAGCAGCGCAGACCTCGCTGACCGGTGCGTGGTACCAAAAGTGGCGCGAGCACAGGCTGCTGCGACCTGAAGCCTACGCTGGGCGTGTCCACTTCCATGTAAGGGGTAGCCGCAGTTACGAACTTCACTCCGATATCCTCAATAGCTATGCGCTGGAAGTACTCAATGTGCAAAATGGAGTGAGCCTACTGCCGCTGGCATATGTAGAGGGTTCGCCCACGCATCCGTCTTATCCGGCTGGGCACGCGACCATCGCTGGAGCCTGTGTAACGGTGCTGAAAGCGCTCTTTGATGAGGACTTCGTCATTCCCAATGCCAAGGTCGCCAATATTGATGGCAGTGCTCTGGATAACTACCGTGGGGATGCGTTAACGGTGGGGAATGAGCTGAACAAGCTTGCCAATAACATCGCCATTGGCCGCGATGCGGCAGGCGTACACTATCGTCAGGACGGTATTCAAGGGCTGCAGGCAGGGGAGCAGCAGGCAATATCTTTGTTGCAGGATCAGTCACTGTTTTGCAACGAAAGGGAATTTGACGGTTTCTCCTTTACGAAGTTTGACGGCTCCGTCGTCTCTATAAAAGATGGTCGCGTCTACTAAGCATCCCTTGTTATCAAGTTTATATCGACAACGGGCCCGCGACGGGAGATACGTGACCTGTGGTCACACTCTGTTCGCTTATACCTCCAGATCACGCAGTAGTTCGCGGTCATATCCAAGGCGCAGCAGAATCTCATCAGATTGCTCATCGAATTCCTGCTTGGATAAGGCTGATTTCAGCGCGAAGTGGTAAATAAAGGCGCAAAAGACGGCGCTAACCAGAATATCGTAGCCTTTTTCAATAACGCTGATACCGCCAAAGCTACCCAGGTAAGACAGTAGGCCTACGCCAAACAGGTAGGGGAGTAGCCATGCAGCCTGAATTAGATCGAGTTCGTCGCGGTCCATGGCGCGCAGTCGAATGAAAAATATGACTATGCCCACCAGCATTGCAAAACCAATAATGCGCACAGTTTGCCAGCCGCTCCAATACACGATCAATGTAGCGAGGATAAAGGTTGCATAGCCGATCAGGTGGACCGCGGGCAGACGAAATGGTCTGGGATAATCGGGAGCCAGCGTGCGCAGCGCAACAACGGCGATCGGGCCCATAACAAAGGACAGCACAACCAGTGAGCTGTGAATGGCGACCAGCTCCGAAAACTGCAGGAAGATCACGGCTACCGCGCCGATGAGGAAGTTAAGCACTAGCGCATTCAAGGGAACATCAAAACGCGACAGGCGCGCTAAGAACTTTGGCATAAAGCCGGTTCCGGTCATCGCATAAACCAGTCTGGCATTAGATCCGACCGCAACGAGCGCACTGCCGAAGGGAGAAATAACCGCGGTCGCATTCATCAGGCTGACCAGCCAGAGCAAACCTAGGGCTGTCGCGATGGAAGCCAAGGGCCCTCCTGGGTGAGTGAATTGCAGTCCAGACCAGCCGTTTTTGAGTGCGTCGGGATCCAGCGCGCCAATAAATGAAACTTGCAGCCCAAGATAAATGAACAGGCAAATCAACATAGCGCCAATCATGGATAAAGGCAGTACTTTCCCGGGATTGCGGACCTCTCCAGCCATGTCAATCGCATGCCGAAATCCGATCATTGAGAGGATAACGCCACCGGAGCTAACGGCAGCGAGCACACCATCAATACCGTAGGGTGCGAAGCCGTCCGCAGCGGTAAAGTTGCTGGTGTCAAAGGCGGAGGCGACAAACATCGCGGTGATGATCAGAGGCACGATAACTTTGACCCAGGTAATTGATGTGTTTATCGCGGTAAACAGCTTCACGCCCCAGGCATTGAGAATCACGAACAGGAACATCAGTATCATTGCTGCACCAGCACCTGCCAGGGAAAGCTGCTCATAGTCTCCTCCCTGGAACATCCACGGCGCGTAGCGGCCCAGGTAGCGCAGCGTTGCTTCGACTTCGACGGGGGCGGTGAGAAGGTAGCCCAGCCA
This sequence comes from Pseudomonadota bacterium, assembly GCA_039025905.1. Lineage (GTDB taxonomy): Bacteria > Pseudomonadota > Gammaproteobacteria > Pseudomonadales > Halieaceae > JARRPM01. Next base: position 4,423 of record JBCCNJ010000079.1, read on the forward strand.
TGCCGTCCAGCCCATGGCGATGGATACGATATTGCCGTGAGTGACTTGTGGTACACCCGCGATACCCCCGGGTATGGGAAACATGGCGGATATCTCTGCAAAGGTTAGCGCAAGCAGCAGCATGCAAAAGGCGCCAATGATCCAGGCGACGATTGCGGCGGGGCCGGCGAGTTGTGCAGCGAGCATTGGTGCAAACAACCAACCGGACCCAATTATGCCGCTGACGCCAAGCGCCGTCAGACCGATCGGCCCAATTTCCCGTTTTAAGCCTCCCTGATCCATGTTTACCCTACCGCCTCACACCACTCACATCCTTACAGACTATGCCTATAAATCATTCGTTTGAACACTGCCTTACACTGTGACTCACCGCTTTAAGGAGTCTTGCGAGTTATGCCCTTCGGCACACGCCTAATGTGGATGCAAAGACTAAGCGCGTTCATCCCTGAGTATTCATCTGAACCAGGATGAAAGAAACCATAGCAGGGTTATATTGATCCATAGAATCACCCCAGGCCAGACCAGGCTACGAGAGCTAGTGGACAGCAATTTCGCGTGCATAACTTTTTCTGGTTATTCCATCCGTGTCAGGTGTCTCGCGGACTGAGCGAGCGTGCCCGCACGGAGAAACGACAAAGCAGCCACATTGAAACCCAATACCTCTTGATATCGGCCGCCAATGATATGGAATTGCGAACCCTAGGCTTGGTGCTGAAGAGCCAGGGGGCGCAGTCAGCGGGGTAAACCGGGGTTGCAACCAAGTGCATTTAATTCGCAACACGACAGTTTGTTGAACTTGGTCGCAACCGACTAGCCCCGTATCTCGAATACCCTTATTAGCCTGCGCGAAGCTGTGCAGTTTGATGATTTAGCCGTCACCGTTGAATATGACTTTTTGAACCAGCCACTCTCCGCCAGGTTCTTTCCCGAGCAGCAACATTTGATTGAGCGCGCTGGTGTCTTCCTCTTCAAACTCCACCGCTATGGTGTTGGTAACTACCGCCAGTTTATCCGTACCGTCAAAGGTCCAATTGGAAAACTGATATGACTTGACGACGTCGAAGCTATTTGCTGCAAAGTCTACGAGGTTTTCCCTACCTATCACTCGCTCATGATCGGGTGGCATGAGTACGCCATCCTCCGCCCAGTGCGTCTGCCAGTCTGCCCAATCACGTTTAACAAGTGACGTGGTCCACCGCTCCATCATGTCCCTTATGGCCTGTATCTCGTCGCTGGAAAGATCGGAATTCGCCATGCTAGTCCTCCTGATGAACTATGTGATGGGACGGCGCGAGTGCCGGCCACGAAAGCATCAGCATGGTAAACAAAATGCAGAAATTCAAGTGGCATTGGACGAGATTAACCGAGCGCCAAGCTCGCAATGGATAAAATAGTATGATTTGGATCAGTATCGGTAACGTTACAATGCGGCCTGTGCTAGATTTGGGCGACTTTCAACTGAAAAGGGGAAATACCATGCTACAGATTAGAGTTAAGCTGATTGGTGTTAGCATCATTGCGCTTACCTTCTTGTCAGCTTGCGACACAGCGGCCTGAGACGACTTCCGCTTTAGTTTTAACCCGCATTGGGATCACACACTGCAACCGACACGACCAGTGTTGGCTGCATTTATTTACCCACCTGAACGCGCAGTGGCTCTGGTGACAGTCGCTTCTCCCCTTTGTCATGAAATAGCTAGACTGCAGAGCTAACACCGCATGATGCGCCTGTTGAAGAATGTCTATCATGTGTTGGCAGCAGTCTTGGTGCTGCTGTTTGCATACTTGCTGCTCACGTTCGTTTACAACCAGTACATCGTCTCGCATCAGATAGCCCTACCAGCCTATCCAGAGCAACGAGCTACTGAGCCAACCCCGGCAGTATTTAGCGAGCTTAATCCCAAGCATCTGAATATCCTCGCGATCGATGGTGGCGCTCTGTGGGGTCTTGCTGAATTGGAAGTGCTGAAAGCCATAGAGGCGAAATCAGGTCGACAGATTTACGAGCTGTTTGATGTTGTTGCGGGCTCTTCAACCGGTGCGATCATTGCCAGCCTGCTGCTGCTCCCAGATACAGGTGATAGCAAACCCCAAACGACGGAAGCGGCGATAGAGGATTACGAAGCGTTTGCGAGCAAAGTCATGGATCGGCCGCCGCTGCAGTTTCTGCTGTCGGCTTTTGGTCTGACGGGGACCCTCTTTCGCAACGAGGGTCGTATTCAAGTTGCCGAGGAGGTGTTCGGTGATGCAACCTTCGGGCAGCTGGTTGTTCCAACCTTACTTCCTGGCTTCGTCGTCAATCGAGAGGGCTACCAGTTATTCAGAAATTGGCAACCTGAAAACAGTCAACTGCTGCTGTCATCTCTGGTGACGGCGGTGACCAGCGCCGAAATGGTGTTCCCCTCCATCGAACTTGAAGGCTACGACAAAGGAAGAGTTATTGTCAGTGATCCGGCCTATGTACTGAATTCGCCCGGACTGGCGGCCTATATTGCTGCGCGCGAAAAGGCCCCATCCGCCGATACGGTTACGGTGGTGACGGTCGGGCCCAGCGGCTCTTTCACCATTGCTGATGACATTCGCTTTCGGGGTGGATTCGCACAGTGGATCGTTCCCATCATACGCATGAGTTTTGTCTCTCAAAGCAGCAGTGCCCAACAGGCGCTAAATGCGCATCGTCAATATGATCATACCCCTGTCACGTACAACTTCAGGCTGACCCCAAACGTGGACGGCACCTCTGCCTTTGATACCTCCAGGGCTAACCTGGATCGTATCAGCCAAATAGGGCGCGACTTTGTTGCGAATAACGACAAGTTGATCGACGAGGTAGTCGCTCAATTGCTGCAGAAGCATGAGCGTTAATGCTATTGACCGTCGGTTTGCCAATCCAGATGCGGTATAGATAGAGCGTCATCTGGCTTACTTGCTGATAGTTGTTCGGGCTGGCAAAGTAAGCTGGGCGCGGCAGCGCTAGGGAGATTCTGGGATTCATGCGCCACCGATTGAAACATCGTAGCACCAGGTCTGGCAACGCAACGGTCTGGACCATGTGGTTGTTAATTTGGTCTCTACTGTCTGTGGTCAGTTTGGTATCCGCCCAAGATGATATGCAGCTCACCACCGAGATCGTGCAGCAACGACTTGATACGCTTATGGATCGCGGGGTCGCGGATGAGAGCGATATCGCTGTCGCCTATACGGAGGTCAAAGATCTGTTAGTCGAGGCGCAGTCGCAGCAGCGCGAAGCGGCGGGCTACCTTCAATCTTTGACGACTGCACCTCAAGAGGAAGCTGCAATTCAGGTCCGTATCAGTGCCCTCAATGAAGAGTCGATAGACGTTAGTGCGCTAAAAGCGCTTTCTCGAGCTGAGTTGGAAACGCGTCTGGCAGTACTGCGTGGCGAAATGGCGGATATCGATAATACGCTGAACACATTGGATAGACGACTTGCTGCCCGAGAATCGTATGCGGCCTCTACCCGCGCTCGCATCGTCCAGGTCGATACGCAGTTGGAGAGCGTATCGGAACAGCCACCATTACTGGCTTTAGATCTGGTATCGCCGCCGTCCTTAGCGGAGGCGCTGCAATGGCGCGATGCGGCAGCAGTAGAGGCATTGGAAGAAGAGCGCCGAGCGTTGGACGCGCGTTTGGCGAGTCAGCCGGCTCGCTACAGCACAATGGCTGTTGCCAGAGTCGAGGCCAGTGAGCGGCTCGAACTACTATCTGAGCAGGTGCAGGTCTTGGAAACACAAATTCGTCAGACTTTGGCGGCTGCGGTTGATGTTTCTACCCTGGGAATTAGTTCGAGCGATCCTATTTTCCCGTTGGTATCTAAGTTAGCAGACGCTGACAATGAGTTGCGTCAGGCGAGCCTGCAACTCTCCGATCGTTTGGCGCGGGAACGTCGGTACCTGGAGGAGATCGACAGGGAGTCCCGCGCCGTATCGGAGCGGTTTGCTACAGCGCGTCGTGTGGTGGAATTTGCCGCTAATAGCGATGACCTTGGTAGCGTTCTTCTCGCCTTTTGGGGTGAGATGGATCAGTTTCGTCAGCGGACTGCGCATGGAGATCCTTCTCGGCAAACCGCAGCGGCAGTGATCAGCCAGGTCGACCTTGAGGAAAGACTCAAACAGCTTGCTAACGCTGGAGAATATATTGACGGACAGCTCGCAAGTATTGGGGTTGACGCGCAGTCCATTACACTGCCCGAGCGAGATGTGCTGTTGGAACTGGTCGATGCGTATCGAGAGCGCATACGTTCACAAATCGGCACACAGACTGAATACATCGATGTTCTAACCAGCGTTGGCGATAGTAGGGCATCTTTGAATCGGCTTATTGCTCAGTATGACGACTTTCTTAAAGGGCTTATTCTTTGGATTCCTGCTTACCCCAATTTATGGCAAATCGATCGTTCGGGGTTGTCTAATGAGCTTAAGGCATTGTCCGACGAGTTGCGGCGCACACGTCTCACGCCGGCGGTGTCGCAGCTGTTGCTAGTCATTTTGGCCGCGGTGCTTTTCGCTAGGCGCAAGCGGCTAGCACAATGGGAGCAGGATCTTGCTCAGCTTACTGCGCGACCCCGTGACGACGCCATATCTCATACTCTGTTAGCGTTGCTGTCAGTCGCCTTGCAATGCGCACCGTTTTCCATAGTGATGTTGGCCCTGGGTGCGGCCCTGGGAGAAAGTGTCGCATCGACGGTGTTTGTTTATCTCGCCTGGGCGCTGTTCGTATTGCTTCTCCTGCGCAGTATATGCGCTCCGTCAGGGGTGGGACGGGTACATTTCGAATGGCCGGAGCAAACCTTGGAGCGCGTTTATCGCGAGCTGGGCTGGTTAGCGCGCTTCTGGCTGCCGACTGCTGCCATTGCCGCCTGGATATACTTGAGTACGAGCGGCCATGGTGACGCCGCCATCACTCGTCTGTTTATCCTGCTATTGGTATTGACACCCCTAGTTGTAACTGCGTGTTATCTGGTGGGGCGCGAACGCAAGGCTAATCAAGCCTGGTTATCTGAACCGCTAAATCAAGCTAGGTTGGTGCTGATTGCAGTCTGCCTAACGGTCGCTTTGGCTGTGTTAGCAGGTCATGTCTACTCTGTGATGGTTGTATTCTCGGGGCTGGTGTACACCGCTGGCACGCTAGCTGGCTTGTACCTGCTGCGTTGCCTATTAATGCGCTGGCTAACAGTCACCCGTCGCCGATTGCGCATGCAAGAGTTGGTAGAGGCCCGTGCGGATAACAGTGCAGGGGAAGACAGTTTGACGGAAGAACCCACTGCCAACCTAGTCGACATCAGTGAAGAAACCAGCTAACTGATTCGTGTGGGTATTTTTTCTATAGGTGCCGTTTTGTTGATGTACATTTGGTTACCGCTACTGCCTGCTTTTGATCTGTTCTCTCGCATTACGTTGTGGACATCTTCCGCGGTGGTGGATGGTCAGACGACAGAAAATCGAATCACTTTAACTACCCTACTTGTGGTTTTATTCCTTGCCGGGTTAACGCTCTATGCCGCCAGAAAGCTGCCGGCCTTGATTGATCTGGTGTTGCGCAGTCGTACACACGTATCTCCCAGCGCGCGCTATACAACCAGTTCACTGGTGAACTATGTGATCCTGGGGGGCGGTGTCGTGGCAGCGCTTGCTGCCTTGGGCGTGCAGTGGTCTCAGCTGCAGTGGCTTGTAGCTGCGCTAGGAGTCGGAATTGGGTTTGGCCTGCAAGAAATTATCGCCAACTTTATCAGCGGCATCATCATCTTGTTTGAGCGACCTATAAGAGTAGGAGATGTGGTCTCAACAGGGGGTACCGATGGCGTAGTAACAAAAATTCGTATTCGGGCTACTACAATAGTCGATTGGGACGGCAAAGAGTTATTGGTGCCTAACAAAGAATTTATCACCGATAGACTGTTGAATTGGAGCTTGTCCGATCCCAAAATCCGCGTTGTTTTACGCGTTGGTATTGCATACGGTGCGAATGTCGAGTTGGCCATTAAAGCGCTGTATGAGATTGTGAGTGTGCACCCGCGAGTCGTCGAGGATCCAAAACCAAAGGTTGTATTTGAAGAGTTTGGGGACAATGCCCTTCTGTTATCGGCGCGCTGTCATTTAGATTCTCTGGATGATCGCTTGGGCGTTGTAAGCGAGTTGAATCGAGAAATTTATCGACGTTTCGCGGAGCTGAATATCGTGATCGCCTTCCCACAAAGAGACATTCATATCGATGCCCAGAACCCGATCAAGGTGACTTTGGAAGACCCGAGGACGTGAACTCCACAGGCGTAGTGCTTTAGATCTGTGCTCCAGAGATTTGGACTTTTCACGGGGCCATAACGACCGCCTCCACAGAAAACTTGCCCAGTTGGTACCACTGAAACACAAGACTTGAAAAGAAATTAAAGACAGAAGGAGCAAACGCATGCTACACCGCACATTCCGCACTTTTTTAGCACCAATACTCTTGGCATTAGCGCCCGCGGCTTCCGCTATTGAACCCTGGAGCGGCATGTACCTGGCAATTGATCCGGCTGACGGATCGCTAGATCGCCTTTCGATCAGTGCCAATAAAGATAACACCTTTACAATTCGCGGTTCGGTGACGCGGCACACAGATTGCTTTAAACACACCGGTGTGATGGGCGGTGCCTGGTTTGAGGCTGTGGGCAAAGTCGAAGACGGCAGGCTTGTGCGGCAACAACTGAAGTTGTTTTGTGCTGAAAAAGAAAAGCCTATCTCCATGCCCGATGCGTCCTATGTTTATAACGATTTGAGCGATACGCTGAGCTTTGCGATACCTGGTGGAGAGCGCGTTTTAATTTTTCATCGAATGGATTGAGACGGACGTGGCCCAGAAGACGGTATGCAGCGGTTTAGCTTGAAACTGGTACACGGTAAAAGCTGTTGAACAGCCTAACAGCCTAACAGCCTAACAGCCTAACAGCCTAACAGCGTGAGGCGGCGTGCATGGTATATCGCGGGGCGAACCTTGGAACCTTACAGATTTGTATACTCTGATTGCTTCTTATTCCTCTATCATGACTGGCGTGAGTGAATGGTAGGACTATGCGCGTACTGGTTATTGAGGATGATGCGGAGACGGCATCTTTTATCGATCGCGGCTTAACGGAAGAAGGTTATGTCTGTGATGTCTGCGCTAGTTCGCGTGATGGCATTCTCGCCGCGTCTTCTAACTCCTACGATGTGATTGTGTTTGACCGTTTGTTGCCTGGCATGGACGGGATGGACGCAGTGCGAGTACTGCGGGCGAGTCAGATTGAAACACCGATACTGATGCTAACTGCCCTGGATGGAATCGACGACCGAGTGGCAGGGTTGGAGGCCGGTGCCGACGATTACATGGTCAAACCCTTTGCCTTTGTGGAACTGCATGCGCGCTTAAGAGCATTGGCGCGTAGGCGACCTTGGGTGAGTGATGAGATGGTGTTGGAAGCCGGCGGTATCACACTGCATCGCGCCACCCGCAGCGTTACTAGAGACGGCGTTCAGCTTGATCTGCTCCCGAGGGAATTCGAAATATTGGAGATCCTACTGTCCAATCAAGGCCAACTGGTGACGCGGACCATGCTACTGGACAAGGTATGGGGTTACGCCTTCGATCCCAAGACCAGCTTGGTGCAAACTCACGTCAGCCGCTTACGTGCCAAGGTCGATAAACCTTTCGATAGCGAGTTGATTCGTACCGTACGCGGTTCCGGCTATATGCTTTGTGCTGATGAATAAGGTTCTTAAGTCGACCGTTTTTAGGCTGACATTACGCGCCAGTCTGGTGTTCCTCTTGATGATTCTAGGCTTAGGCGGGCTGCTTGGCGTGAGTTTCCTGTGGGAGCTGGACGACAATAACTTAGTCGAACAAGAGGAGACGTTAGAGTGGCTCACTGAGTTGTATCGTGAAGACGGTATGACGGCCATGTTGGAGGAATTTGGTGACCTGGAAGAGCCAGTCTGGGATGAGGACCACGCCTTCTTCATGTTGGCCGAAGAAGGTATTGCGGTTTTGGCACTGAATGCAGAAGGCGAGCCGCTGTTCGGTTTTCCACCTCTGCGCGAACTGAATGCCGAATGGCAGCCTTTATCCTTTTTTGAAGAGGAGGAGAGCCTGGAAGTTCGCGTGCTCGAACAGCGTTTTGAGGATGGTGTCTCTCTTTATCTTGGGTATCCGCGAGTTGGCGAGTACCTCTTGGTTAGCGAGACCATGGCAGAAGGCTTCTTCTGGCTATGCCTCATTGTGTTGCCGTTGGCCCTGGTGATTGGCTTCATTTTGAGTCGCAATGTGTATAGGCGTTTGAATGAACTGGTGCTTGTTGCGGAAGACATTGGCCACGGCTCGCTGGATCAACGGGCAGGGCTGAATGGTAATGACGATGAGTTTGATCGCCTGGCGAGCACAATGAACGCTATGCTTGATCGCATTCAATCCTTGCACCTCAATCTGGAGACCGCATCTGCCGGTATGGCCCATGATCTGAAAACGCCGCTGTCGAGATTGTCTAATCGTATGCAATTGCTGGAACAGGATAAGGATGACCCCGTAGCGTGGGAGCAACATCTGAAAGTCGCGCAAGCACAACTCCATCAGATCACCAATACGCTACACAACTTATTGCGCCTCAGTGAAATAGAGTCAGGACAGCGTCGTGAGCGATTTGTTGAGCTCGATGTCGGCGCGGTGATCGGCGATGTGCTCGACAGCTATGAACCAGTTTTTACGGACGCGGGTAGGTCTTTGGAGATATCGCTGGTGCCGGATATCCGGATGCGCGGCGACGCTGACTTACTCGTGCAGATGCTCACTAATCTGCTGGAAAACAGCATCGAGCACGGCCGACCTGGAGGACGCACCTGGGTTCGACTGCAGGGCGCACGTGACGGCTGCGTTTTGCAGGTTGGCGACGATGGCCCAGGTATTCCTGACGCGGAGAAATCACGTATTTTTGAGCGTTTTTTTCGCGGCGATATCAGTCGCGGTGCACCGGGCAACGGTCTCGGTCTGAGCATAGTGAAAGCTGTGTGCGAATTGCACGGTGGGAGTGTCGCACTATTGGGGCAACACACAGGTGCCGTGTTTGACTGCCACTTTCCCATCTCGGCCTAGAGGGTCACTTATTTACAAATTTGTATGAATTGGCGAGTCAACATGTAAAACAGGTAGCGGCCTCTTGCCATTATGATAGACGTTAACGATTACGCATCGGTAGGGGCATCATGGTGGACTCTCTCTCGCTAACCTGGCGATACCAGGAACGAAAACTGCTGGCTGCGACTCTTATCGGGTTGTTGCTAACCTTGGCAGGTTGTGGTGGTGGCGGTGGCGGCGGTAGCTCGACGACGCCCTTGCCGGAACCACCGCCGCTTGCTGGCCCCCCACCTAATCCGATGGATCCTGCTCCGGCACCAACGCCAGTGCCTAATCCTGCGCCAGCCCCCGACCCGGATATGCCAGCCTTTGCTTCTACTCAGTCAACTGCGCGGTTTCTCACCCAGGCTACCTTTGGCCCGTCTCTGAGTGACATTAATGCCCTCACTGGCACAGAGGCGTCAGCCTGGTTCCTAAGACAAATCCAGGAAGAGCCGAGTTATCTGCTGCCTGTCGTGGATGAATTGATGAATCTGGATGACGATGATGAAGGCGCGCCACTAGCGGGCGAGGCCACGACATTCGGATTCTGGCGAAGTGCGATTGCCGGAGCAGATCAGTTGCGACAGCGCATGGCGTTTGCGCTATCGGAGATACTGGTTGTTTCAAACGGGGGAGGCGAACTGCTCACCGACGTACCGGAGGCCGTGGCTTACTATCAGGATCGACTTATCGAGCACGCGCTGGGTAACTATCGCGACCTGCTGGAGGACGTAACCTACTCGCCGGCCATGGGTTACTACCTTACGTATATGGGCAGCGAGAAGGGTGATCCGGTGACAGGTCGCATGCCAGATGAGAATTACGCGCGCGAGTTGATGCAGCTGTTCACTATCGGCGTAGTAGAGCTCAATGCGGATGGTACACCACGTTTGGGTGCTGCAGGGCAACCCATAGAGACCTACGACAATTCTGATGTCACGGGTCTCGCCCGTGTCTTTACCGGTCTGGACGTCGATCCCGAATACTTTTTTGCCGATGAGGATGAGGGTCTGCCCCTGGGCTACGCCTTCCCAATGGCGGTTTATACAGAGCGGCACTCTGCGCTTGAGAAGGCGTTTTTGAAAACGGTTATCCCAGAGAACACACCCGCTGGGCAAAGCATAACGTTGGCGCTTGATCATATCTTCGCGCACCCGAATGTTGCTCCCTTTGTATCACGCCAATTGATACAGCGATTGGTCAGCAGTAATCCCACGCCGGCCTACACCGCGAGGGTCGCTGCCGCTTTTGAAGCAGGCAGCTATCGATTGCCCTCGGGCGCTCGGGTCGGTGATGGTCGCCGCGGTGACTTGGCGGCAACGGCCGCAGCGATTTTGTTCGACGCCGAGGCGCGGACGCTGGCGGGGGTTGAGGGGGGTAAGATCCGCGAACCGATTTTACGCTTTACTCATTGGGCCAGGGCGTTTCAGGTTCGGGAGGTAACCCCTGAGTACAGGGATACCCTTTGGGATACCTCTTCTCCCCTCGATCTGGGTCAACACCCTTATCGCGCACCCTCAGTATTTAATTTTTTTCGACCCGGACATATCGCCCAGGGCTCCCTCACGGGCGAGCGCGGTTTGAATGCACCTGAGCTGCAAATCGTCAACGCGAGTACGGTACCCGGATTCGCGAATTTCATGTTTGATTTTATCTTTTTTGAGGGTGAAGACGTCGATGTTGAAGAGCTGCAAGAATTTTTTGACGAGGACGGCTACCCGCTCGATGCAAACCGGGCTAGAGATAGTTTCGATCCCGACTATTCCGCCGAGGCCGCGCTGGCGGACTCACCGGCAGCGCTAGTAGACAGACTCGATCTACTCCTTACCTACGGCACGCTCAGCCCAGACACCCGCGCGCAGATTGTTGAGCTTCTCGAGCAACTGCCCGCTGAAGAGCCCTGGGAGCGCGTCGATGTCGCTCGCTTCGCGGTGTTCATGATGATGACGTCACCCGATTATCTGGTACAGCGTTAATCGCAGCGAACGGCCAGAGCCGACCTCAACAGGAGATACCTACATGCTAAACCGAAGACGATTTTTGCAAGCGGGATCAGCCTCACTCATCGCGGGCACAAGCGGCTTGCTTCCTACGGTGATCAGTGCTCCCTCCTACGGTGCTAACACGAGCGGATACAGAGCGATGGTCTGTGTCTTTCTGTTCGGCGGTATGGATAACCACGATACCGTGATTCCCTTTGATAACGAGAACTACCGCAGCTGGGAGCAGATTCGCGCTTCCTTGCTCAGTGTTCAGGGTGCGTCCCGCTCTCGCGATGTTTTGCGCCAGTTAGCGCCAGCGGAAGCGAGTTTTGGCGGTCGCCAGTTTGCTTTACCACCAGAGCTCAGCGGCCTACATAGCTTGTTTCAATCAGGACAGGCCGCGATTGTCGGCAATGTTGGACCTCTGCTGCAACCAACGGATGCATCGAGTTTCAATGCCCAGACCGTTCAGCTGCCGTCGCGCTTGTTTTCCCATAATGACCAGCAGGCCACCTGGATGTCGGGTGCGCCAGAGGGCGCTCGCTTCGGCTGGGCCGGACTGTTTGCCGACATCATGCAGCGCGCAGGCGCGAATGTGGAGAACACCTTTGCCGCAATCACTACCGGTGGCGCTGATCTGTTGATTACCGGGCAGCAGACCACGCCGTATCAAGTCGTCGGCGAAACTGCGGTGGAGCCTGTTATCTTAGAAGATTTGAACAATCCCGTTTTGGCGATGATGACGCGCCATTTGCGTGCCCAAGGGTTCAATGGTAGCAGTCTATTGGCACGTGATATGGCTACGCGAAGTCGCCTCGCAATTGATGCCAACCGACGTTACAACCAATCAGCCTCGCAGGTTGGCGGTGCTGGAGATTTCCCGGCGTCCGGTTTAGGTCAACAATTGCAGGCCGTGGCGACAGCCATCAGTGCTCGAGAATCCCTTGGCGTGAACCGTCAGATATTCACCGTGGGGTTGGGCGGCTTTGATACGCATTCTAACCAGGCGAAAGAGCTGCCGATGTTGCAACAGGAGCTTGATGCGGCCATCGTAGCCTTTCAGGCGAGTATGCAGGCCATGGGTCTGAATGAGCAGGTTGTCTTGTTTACCACCTCCGATTTTGGTCGCACCCTGGCGATTAATGGTGATGGCACTGATCACGGATGGGGCGGCCACCACTTTGTAGTCGGTGGTGGTGTGCAAGGTCAGCGCATCTTTGGTGGCCTGCCGCCTTCATCACTAGGCCACTCGCGTGATGCCGGTAGCGGCCGACTCGTACCAGACGTCTCTGTCGAACAGTTTGCCGCACCTCTGGGTCGCTGGTTCGGATTGGACAATAGCGAGATTCAAGCAACCTTTCCCAACTTGGGAGCCTTTGACGGAGAGCTTGCTTTATTCGCTTAAAAAATGGGAGTAGCAGTAGTGTGCGGTCCGCGTGTCGTGTGAATTTCGTCCAGGCTCCTCTCAGCTGCGGGCCGGTTTGTAACGAATCATTCAAGATGTTTTACCGCTTTTCCTGATGAAGAGATTTTGCAATCGTGGGGTGACTGGGTTGCCTGACGTCTTCTTGGCTTTAGCATCGCTTCTATGTTTTCCACCTAAATTCTTACTTGAGAATACGTATGCATTCGCAACCGATGCCACGTCATCTGGCCGCGTTGTTGCTTGAAACGATACGAAAACCCCCGTATTTTCTAACGGATACCGGCCGCGCTGATCAGGAACTTAGTCAGTAATCGACGCTCAAAGCGTCCCGCACTTGAGCGGAGCTTCTTCAAACTAGATGACGGATAAATCATCCCAACTGGGCATGCTGCGCCCTATTAGACGTCGAGACTTCATCGGCGGAATGAGTGTCGCCTTGGCGGGTGCCTCGCTGGTGGGCTCGGGGAAATCCTTCAGCCTGGCTCAGCTCAGCGAGCTATCAGATGCAGGCCACTATCCTCCGGCGCTAACGGGTATGCGAGGCGCTCATGCTGGCTCTTTCGAGGCTGCCCATGGCCATGTGCAGGGCCAGCGTTGGCAAGCAAAATTGCTGGGAGAACACTACGATCTGGTGGTGGTGGGGGCTGGCATCAGTGGCCTGACGGCGGCCTATCTTTATCGCAAGCAGGTCAAGCCAGACGCGCGCATTCTCATATTAGATAATCACGATGATTTTGGGGGCCACGCCAAACGCAACGAATTCAGCATCGGCAGCCCTGCGCAGGTCGCAGGCGCATCCTCAGACCAGAAACTAATAGGATTCGGCGGTACCATGTTTATGGAGGCGCCCAGTACCTACCCGCAGGTGGCGAAGGACGTGGTTCGGGACTTGGGTATCGACTCTGCCGCCTATGCGCGCTATCACCAAGAAGACCTGTTTTCATCCCTTGCGATGCGACCCTGTAGCTTCTTTGATAAAGAAACTTTTGGCACAGATTTTTTGGTCCCGCGTGGCGACAATGATGAGCCCCTCCTTGGCGGCTCGCCGCTGGACAAGGCAACCCAGGCGGAATTCACACGCCTGTTCGCTGATGAGACAAATTATCTGAAGGGAAAAACCGCGCAAGAACAACGGCAGATTTTGCAGTCGTATTCCTATGCCCAGTATCTGAAAGCGTTTGGCGGATTCGATGACACGGTGTTGAACTATTACCAGCGAAGAACGCACGGTGTGTGGGGTATTGGCTGCGATGCACTGCCTGCGCTGATGGCTTGGGCTAGTGACTATCCGGGGTTCACGGGAACTGACCCGGGTATTCCGGAGAGCCTGCTTGGCGAGAGCGACGGTGCGATATTCACTTCCCGGATGGCAATGCCTCAATCGCGCGGCTGCTGGTACGAAAAATGATTCCAGCAGCAGCCGCTGGTAACAGCATGGAAGATATCGTTACTGCTGGCTTTCACTACGATAAATTGGATCTGCCCAATACTCCCACCCGCATTCGTTTGAACAGCACTGTGGTGCGCATGGCGCACCACGGGGGCAAGCTAAGCAACCCGGTCGAGCTCGACTATCACACTGGCGCGAACGCCAGCACGATTTCAGCAGACAAGGTGATATGGGCGGGCTATCAGGCCATGGTGCCTTACATCTGTCCCGATGTTTCATCCGAACAGGCGAGCGCACTTAAATCCTGTGAGCGAGCCCCGCTGGTGTATACCAATGTCGTCATTCGAAACTGGCAGAGCCTGGCACGTTTAAAGATGTACAACGCCTATTGCCCGGGTAGCTTCTTCCAATTCTTTCGCGTCACCTTTCCGGTGAGCATCGGCAACTATCAATTCGCCAAGTCGCCTGATGAGCCCATCATTTTGCATCTTCAGCATATTCCAACTCAGCCCGGCCTGCCGGCAGCGGAGCAGTTTAGAGCGGGTCGACGCACACTCTTGCAGATGCCTTTTTCCACCTTTGAATATAAGGTTCGAGAACAGTTGGGGCGAGTACTCGGTCCAGGCGGCTTCGATCCAGCACAAGACATACTTGCGATCACCGTTAACCGCTGGCCGCACGGCTACGCCTACTCGGCGATACCCGACACGGGCGAGGTCGTTTGGTGGCCCGAGTTGTGGGAGGGCGATAATCGACCGTGGGAGGCGAGCCGGCAACCCGTGGGCAATATTGCCTTCGCCGGAACTGATGCCGCCTCCAATGCGATGACCGAAGCGGCTATGGAGGAGGCCGCCCGGGCTGTACAGGTTTTGGTGGATGGTGCCTCATGAAAGCCCTGAGTGCTGTGAGCTAATGCGGCCGGAGCGGTTCCTTAGATCTTAATATCAACAGTAGATCTATGTTGCTTCCAGCCGCAAGGGCACAGCTAACTCAGCGATTGAATAAGCTGAAGAAAAAGATCAGGAAGTCTTTGAGCGACACCGTGCCGTCGTTATCAAAGTCTGCCGCAGGATTGTAGCGTCTATCGCCCTCTTCAGAACCGAATGCCCTCCAGAACAGGCGGCTATCCCTGCGGTCCAGATCTCCGTCCCCATCTATATCGCCAATTAGCGCTGCGCTTGAGAGAGACAATGCGACAATAAGTGGATCGTGATCAGAAGCTCGCATACTCGTTTCCGCAAACTCTGTGTTGGTGTGAACGATATCGAATTCGGCATCTTCGACGAGTGCATCGCTCACGAGAATATGATCCAGGCTTTGACTATTGCCCTGGAATATAAATGAGTATCGTTCGTTGTCGGCTAAGCTGTTAGTTAGATTGCTGAGGCCGATAGACTCCAACCCTGTTACAGGGGAAATGAACTCAAACTCGTTAAAATCACCCAGCACCACAACGGCAGACTCAGGGTCTGCAGCCAGTAAGCCGCTAACGTAGGCCTGCACTGCCCCAGATTGCAGCTGTCGCTCATCAAGTGATCCGTTGACGATTACCTCTTCCTGGCGGCTAGTGAAGTCCTGCTCTATACCCATCACTGGTGCCGAACCACCCTTAGATGAGAAGTGACTATTGACTACAGTGAGTGCCTCACCATTGAACTCGAAGGTGGCAACCAGGGGTAAGCGCGCGCCCTCGAAGGCCTGACCTGGGGACTGTCCATCAATGGTTTGTACCGAGGCGGCGTCCAGCCCAACGCGCTCAGGGTTATAAAGAAACGCGGTGCGGATATTGCCTCCGGGCTGTCCTCCGCTCAGGTTGTTACCAATAAAGCTATTATCGATAAACGCGTAGCTTGGGCCGCCCGCCGCTACGATCGCATCGACCAGCGTCTGTAGCGTAACGTCAGCCGATATTACACCGTC
>JBCCNJ010000080.1:0-20210 GCA_039025905.1 Pseudomonadota bacterium
AGGTCGGGCCTCGCCAGGTCGGGCCTCGCTGGGCCCTTCATCCGCTGCAGCCCCTTCCAGCGCGCCGAGACGCGCATTTTCAACGTCGGCATGAATGGGCTCTAGCTCCGGCATGGCTTTATTTGCCTTGGTGGACAGGTATTGGAAGCGTTCGATCTTGCCGTGCAAGCCCTGCTGTCCAGCAAGCCCTCGCACGGTATCGTTGTAGTGGTTGTTCGCTGCTTTTAATGTATTGCCCAGCTTGTTTAAGCGCTCTGCCACCAAACAGACCTGATTGAATATCTCCCCCGCCCTATCGGAAATCTCTCTGGCTTCATGGTTGCTTTTGTCGATCATCCACAGATTCGCCACGGTCCGCAGAATGGGCATTAGCGTCGTGTGCGACACCATAATTACACCTTTTTGATAACCGTAATTAAACAGGTCATTGCTGTGTCTCATGGCCTCGATGTAGGCCGGTTCCACCGGCATGAACATCAAAACGAAATCGGGGCTGCCAATGCCGGCTAAGTTGGCGTAGTCCTTTGTGGCAAGATCATCTATATGATTTCGCACCGCCGAAGCATGCGCAGCTAAGGCATGTACCTTTTCCTCGTCGGTATCTGCAGATATTGATCGGTCATAGTCAACCAAGGAAACTTTGCTATCAACGATCAAACTCTTGCCGTCTGGTAGCCGGATGATGAAATCGGGTAGCTTGCGTTTGCCCTGCTCATCCCTGAAGGCTGCCTGAGCCTCAAAGTGCTCTCCCTCCTGCAGCCCCGCTAATTCTAAGGTACGTTGTAGTTGTGCCTCTCCCCAATTGCCAGTTGCTTTTTTATCACCCTTTAATGCGGTGGTGAGATTGGTAGCCTGAGTGTTCATTTCCAGGCCGATATCCAGCACTTTTTGGATCTCTTTTTCCAGCGCGGTATTGCCCCGTACGGACTCAGAGTGCACTTCATTAATTCTGCTTTGAAAACCGGTAATTTGCTCTCGGAAGGGTTTAAGTAGCGCCTCCAGTGATTCCCGGCTCGCGCTAGTAAAACTTTTGCCTTTGTCTTCGAAAATTCTATTTGCCAGATTTTCGAATTCACGTTTCAGGTTATCGCGCGCGTCATTCAACAGCTGCACCTGTTCACTGTGTCTATCCTGTCGCTCTCGATGCTCTGTTTCCAGGCGCGTATGTTGATTTTGTAAAGCGTTGTAGCGCTGCCCTAACTCAGCCAGTTCCTCACTAGCATCGCTTAACTTTTGAGTGCTGGTACCGAGTTGCTCGCTAGCGTGCTCGTTCTGCAGAGACAGCTCGCGGGTACGCATGTGCGCTTCTGCCAGCTCGGCTTTCTGCTGTTCATCGCTCGCGCTGAATTCCCTACGCATTCGCTCGCGGATGAAGTGCCCCCTTATTAGAACTGCGATCAGGCTTATCAAAAACAGTACAGCAGCCCCGGCCGAAACCGCGAGCAAGAGATGAACATCTGCTTCCATCACGTCGCCCATTTTTTTGTCACGCCCACACTTTTTTCGATAGTGTAAAGCAATCCCTGAGGAAAGCCCGGCTTATTGTTAAGCCTTGTGCGCTACCTGTCGCCTGTTGGGGCGGGTTCTTCGCTTAGAAGTGAATTTGCTACCGCCGCTAGATCGTCGTAAATACAAAGGCTGTTAACCTGTGTTGAATGCGTGTGTCCAGCATGCAGGGCCTCCAGCGTGGCCACGCCTCGTCCTGTTTTGACCAGCACCGGTTTGCAACCGAATGCGGCGGCGGTTTGCAGGTCTGTCATACGGTCGCCTACAAACCATGCATCGCGCAGTGAGATGCCCAGCTCTCGCTCCGCGACTTGGAGTAAGCCCACACCTGGCTTGCGACAATTGCAGTCGTCCTCCGGTCGATGAGGGCAATAGAAGATGCCCGCGATGTTCCCGCCCTTAGCCGCTACCAGCTGGTGCAGTCGGGCGTGGATCGCCTGCATGTTATCGAGTCTGAATAGACCTCGCGCAAGACCGGACTGGTTGGTGGCAATGACAATTAAGAAACCGGCTAATGATAAATCCGCGATGGCCTGTATGCTTCCGGGTATTGGCTGCCAGTCATTCAGGCCGCGAATATAGTCTGGGGAGTCTTCATTGATAACCCCGTCGCGATCGAGAATGATGCAGTTCACGCCTCTATTTTTCACGCCCCTATTTGCTGGCGGCTAACTGGGAAATATCGGCCACCTGCAGGAATAGGTCTCGCAGCGTGTTTAACAAGCTTAAACGGTTGTTACGGAGACTCGGGTCCTCCGCGTTTACCATCACATTGTCAAAGAAGGCATCGACGGGGCCCTGCAATGCCGCCAGGCATGCCAGAGCCTGTGTATATTGTTGCTTATCCAGATGCTCAGAGGCCGTTTCGGACAACGTGCCGATGCTGACCCGAAGTTCTTTTTCCGCTGGCTCAACAAGTAAGTCGGTGCTCACTTCCGCGAATTGGTGGTCTGTACCCAGCTTGCTCAGTATGTTGGCTACGCGTTTATTGGCTGCAGCAAGGGCAGCAGCCTCGGGCAGCGAGCTGAACGCGTGAACCGCGTGGACTCGGTTTTGTATATCAAGTGGGCGGCTGACGTTTCGCGCGGCTACAGCCTTGAAGACCTCTACCGGAATAGCCTCTTCCTCAAACCAAGCGCGAAAGCGCTCAATCATGTAGTCGAAGACAGCAGATACGGTAGTGTCGGCGATTACGCCTTTGCTGTAATTTGCGGCGGTCAACTCAAGACAGTGGCGCAAGTCGAGATCTAGCTGTCTTTCCACCATGATTCTCAGAACGGATAGTGATGCCCGCCGGAGGCCAAATGGATCTTTGGACCCGCTTGGCGGTTGTCCGATACCAAAAATGCCCACCAATGTATCGAGTCGATCAGCGATAGCGAGTGCGCAGGCTGTAGGTGTCTCAGGCAGCTGGTCGCCGGCAAACTTAGGCCAGTATTGTTGTGCAAGCGCTTCGGCAACGACGGCAACTTCCCCGTCGTTTAAAGCGTAGTGATAGCCCGCGATACCTTGCATATCGGCAAACTCCTGCACCATGTCGGTCAGCAAGTCAGCTTTGCTCAGCAATGCCGCGCGCTCGGCCAGCTCAGGATCACCACCCATAAGCCGCGCAATCTCTCCTGATAGCGCTGTAACCCTATCAGTCTTATCTTTCAGGGTACCCAGCTTCTGTTGAAAGACCACTTTGTCCAACTGCATGACGCGCTCGGCCAAGGGGGTTTTTTTGTCAGTTTCAAAGAAAAAGGCCGCGTCACCGAGTCGGGGTCTAATAACGCGTTCGTTACCGGCGATCACTTGATTTGGGTCTTTGCTTTCAATGTTGGATACGGTGATGAAGTTAGGTAGCAGTTCACCCTGCGCGTCGACGACAGGAAAATACTTCTGGTGCTCTTTCATAGAAGACACCAAGGCCTCGGCCGGTACCTGAAGAAAGCGCTGCTCGAAGGAACCGGTAAGCGCAACGGGCCACTCTACAAGACCGGTGACTTCATCTAACAGCGCTTCATCAATAGCCGCCGTCGCTCCCAGCGCACTCGCCGCCGTTTCAACCTGGTCACGAATGATTTCACGGCGTCGCTCAAAATCAGCAATTACTTTTGCGCTTGATAGTTCTTGCTCGTAGTCGAGCGCGCTCGCGAGTTGGATCTCACCTGGGCTATGGAAACGGTGACCATATGTTTTATTTCCGGTAGCCAAGCCAAGAATTTCATCGTGAATGCAGTCTGCGCCCAGCATTGCGACCACCCAGTGCACTGGTCGCACGAACTCCACGCGATTAGCGCCCCAGCGCATGCGTTTGGCGATAGGCAGTTTCTGTATGCTGCCCTGAATGATTGCATTGAGACATTCACTCGCGCTGACACCTTGTTCGGTACGGACGATGCCGAGGCGAACGCCCTTGGGCGTGTCTACCTGCTGTAATTCATCCGCTGCAACGCCCTGTTTTTTAGCAAAGCCCGCCGCCGCTGCACTCCAGTTACCGGCCTCGTCACGGGCATTGGCGAGCGGTGGCCCTAGGACTTGAATCTCGGCGTCTGGCGCTTTCAACTGTACCTCTAAAATCAAAGCAGCCAGACGTCTGGGCGTGGCAAACCACTTCACGCCCCCAAACCCAAGCTTGCGCTCTCGCAAGCCGTCGATGAGACCATCTCGAAACGCCAGGCCCAAGGTTTTAAGTGATTTTGGAGGCAGTTCTTCGGTACCGAGCTCCACCAATAGTGTGTCCGTACTCATGGATTAACTCGCCTCGGCCTGCAGCTTACCCAGTACTTCATCTCGAATTGACGGCTCTGCTAGTGGGAATCCCAGAGCGGCCCTGGCATCGAAGTAGGACTGCGCGACCGCTCGAGCCAATGTTCTGACACGCAAAATAAACCGCTGACGCTCGGTAACGGATATCGCATGACGTGCGTCCAATAGATTGAAAGTATGAGATGCTTTCATCACCATCTCATAAGCCGGCAGGGGCAAGTTTTTCTTCACCAGTCGCAGTGCTTCGGTTTCACATTTGTCAAAGAAGCCAAACAGATACTCAACGTCCGCCTCTTCAAAGTTGTAGTGCGACATTTCCACCTCGTTCTGATGAAACACGTCTCCATAAGTGACGGTGCCTGCAGGTCCCTCAGTCCAAACTAGATCGTAGATGCTATCTACCCCTTGCAAGTACATGGCGATTCGCTCGATGCCATAGGTTATCTCCCCAGTGACCGGGTAGCACTCCAGTCCGCCGGCCTGCTGAAAATAAGTGAACTGGGTGACTTCCATGCCGTTCAGCCACACCTCCCAGCCCAGGCCCCAAGCGCCTAATGTTGGAGACTCCCAGTTGTCCTCAACAAAGCGAACGTCGTGGATGGAGGGGTCAATACCTAATGCCTCAAGCGACTCGAGATAGAGTGATAGGAATGCATCGGGCGATGGTTTCATAACAACTTGAAACTGATAATAATGCTGCAAACGATTGGGGTTTTCGCCGTAGCGCCCATCTGTAGGCCGCCGGCAAGGCTGTACGTAAGCTGCGTTCCAGTTCTCGGGGCCTAGTGCTCGCAAAAAGGTGGCGGGGTGAAAGGTTCCCGCTCCGACTTCCATATCCAGTGGTTGCAAGACCACGCAGCCCTGCTCGGCCCAAAACTGCTGTAGTTTTAGAATTAGCTCCTGGAAGGTGAGCCTTTTTTGGTTGATCTCTGGCACTGGTTATACCCACAAGCCTGTAAAAAAAGCTGGCTATTATACCGCCTCTTTTGTCGGCATAATACGCGCGTTCCTTGAGCGCTAACCCCAAGATAACCTGCTGCTTAAGCGCTGCTAGTTTGAGCGCATTGATATTGGCGGCACTAATTCGCGCTGGGTCTTCCGCAGCAAACAAAGGAGAAATATGTTTTACGGCAAGGTCATTGGCGGACTGATTGGCTTAATGGCGTTCGGATTTTTCGGCTTGATGCTGGGGGTAATCGTCGGCCATTTTTTTGATCGTGGCATTGGCGTCACATTCAAGTTTGGCTCCGCAGAAAATATTCAGCGCATTAAAACTAGCTTTTTTGAGACCACTTTTTTGCTATCTGGTTTTGTTGCGAAGGCAGATGGTCGAGTTTCAGAAGAGGAGATTCAACACACTGAGTTGGTATTCAGTCAAATGCGGCTCAATTCTGAGCAACGCGAACAGGCGATTAATCTTTTTAGAGAGGGCTCCGCAGCCGATTTTCAGATTGAGCCTGTTCTGTCTTCTTTCCTAGAGGTCTGTGGGCAGCAGCGTCAACTGCAACAGACGCTTTTGATGTTTCTGGTTTCTCTGGCTATGGCGGACCGTCAGATTGACCCGGGTGAAAGAGCAGCGCTAGAGCGAATTGCCGTCACAATTGGCTTTGGCGCCGCTAATCTGGAGCAATTGCTGCGTATGGCAGCCGCCCAGGGGCAGTTTCATTCCAACGGCGCATACGCGGCACAACCCGGTACCAGCATCGAGGACGCTTATGCCGCTATCGGAGTGGATTCGTCGGTATCGGATAGGGAGCTAAAACAGGCATATCGGCGTCGCATGAGCGAGAATCATCCGGACAAACTAATTGCCAAAGGCGTGCCCGAAGATATGGTCAAGGTGGCGACTGAACGCTCGCAGGAGATACAGGCAGCCTATGAGATGATCAAGAAAACTCGCCCAAACATGCGCTGAAGCGGCTTCTAAAGACGCCAGAACGCAGGCGTGAACAGCACCAAAAGCGTGAACACTTCAAGACGGCCTAAGAGCATCGCGATGCACAGGATCCCCTTAGCGGTCTCGTTGATATCCCCGTAGTGTGCCGCGACCCCACCCAAACCAGGGCCCAGATTGTTTATGGACGCAGCAACCGCGGAGAAGGAGGTACGAAAATCCAGGCCAGTAGCCATCAGTAGCAGCAGGATCACAATAAACGCAAACATATAGACCGCTAAGAAACTCCAGACTGCGCTGACCACGGCAGCCGGCACTCTTCGCTGCCCTACTTTTAGGGGGATGACTGCCTGAGGGTGCACTAGCTGTTTCATCTCCCGAATACCCTGCTTGTATATCAACATCATGCGCATTGCCTTGATGCCGCCACCGGTTGATCCCACGCACCCACCCATGAACGAGAAAAAGAGCATCATTAAAGGGATAAAGGATGGCCAGGAGGCAAAGTCTCGAGTGGAGAAGCCGGTTGTGGTGGTTATCGATATCGCCTGAAAAGCCCCGTGTATTAGCCCTTCCTGGGTGTTAAGCGTGCCGCTGAATACGAGGTAAGAGCACGTGATCACGACGCATACGAGCAAAGCGCTTAAGAAAAAGCGCGTCTCTGAATCTCTGCTGTAGACCAGTACGCTGTGTCGTCTCCAGGCGACGTAGTGCAGCCCAAAATTGATAGCCGAGATACACATGAACACACTGCAGACAACTAATACGGCGTCGTTGTTGAAGTAACCCATACTGGCATCGTGGGTGGAAAAGCCACCGATGGCCACAGTGGACAGTGCGTGGGCGACCGCATCGAAAACCGACATGCCGACCAGGTAATAAGCGACACCGCAAGCAATCGTCAACGCCAGATAGACTGAGAACAGAGCTTTTGCGGTTTCCGTGATTCTAGGGGTCAGTTTGCTGTCTTTAGTTGGCCCCGGGATTTCTGCGCGGTAAAGCTGCATGCCGCCGATACCGAGCATGGGAAGCACAGCAACTGCGACGACAATGATGCCTATGCCGCCAAGCCACTGCAAAAGCTGGCGGTAGATCAAAATCGATTGCGGCAAGCCGTCCAGCCCCACAATCACTGTGGCCCCTGTTGTGGTCAATCCGGAAATCGATTCGAATATAGCCTCTACGCCTGTCAAATCGAGCGTGGGAGTCAGGGCGAAGGGTAGCGCGCCGAACAATCCCAATACGGTCCAAAACAAAGAGGTGATCAAGAAGCCGTCTCGGATGCGCAGATCGTGGCGTACACCGCGTACCGGTAGCCACATCAAAAGGCCGGAAAAAAAAGTTATGGCCAGCGACTGTGCAAACCCAACGGCGGTTTGATCGTTCGCCAGGATTGCCATGGTCAATGGCGTAAACAGCGTCGTGCTGAACAACATCAGCAAGATTCCGAGAACGCGAAATGACACAGAAATATGCATGGATTAGGAGAAGAAACCGAAACCTACTGCAAACAATTTCTCTACGGCTTTGATCATATCGCGATCAACGAGGAACAGGATCACGTGATCATTCGCTTCCACCACGACATGGCTGTGGGCGATGAGGACTTCCTTCCCTCTTACGATCGCGCCGATGGTTACACCTTCTGGTAGGTTAATTTCATCTAGCCTCCTGCCGACCACCTTTGAAGAACGAGCGTCCCCCAGGGCAGTAACCTCCAGAGACTCAGCTGCGCCGCGACGTAAGGAATACACGTTGCTGATATCACCTCGTCGCACATGCGTCAGCAGGCTGCCAATTGTGATCTGTTTGGGTGAGATCGCGATATCGATCTCATCGCCCACGAGATCTTCATAGGCGGGATTAGTGATGAGTGTAATGACCTTCTGTGCACCCTGCCTCTTTGCCAACATGGACATCATAATGTTGGCTTCATCGTTATTTGTCAGTGCGCAAAATACGTCCATGCCCTCCACGTTTTCCGATGCCAGTAGTTTAGGATCCGCCGCGCTACCGTTCAGCACTAGCGTGTGTTTTAGGCGTTCGGATAGAACTCGACACCGATCGTAGGATTGCTCTATTACCTTCACCTGGTAAGCGCTTTCTATTTTCGACGCAAGCGTAGCACCGATGTTGCCACCTCCGGCTATCATCACGCGCTTATAGGGTTTGTCCACCTCTCTCAGCTCCGACATCACTGCTCGGATGTTGTCGCGCGCGGCGATAAAGAACACTTCGTCATCGAGTTCTACGACGGTGCTACCTTCCGGAATGATCGGGCGATCCTGACGAAAAATAGCAGCGACTCGGGTATCAACCTTAGGCATATGGTTTCTGATTTCCTGCAGCTGGTGCCCGACTATTGGTCCTCCATAGTGTGCGCGCACTGCCACCAGTTGGACCTTACCATCTGCAAAGTCCAGTACCTGCAGCGCGCCTGGGTTAGCGATGAGCTGTTGAATGTTTTTGGTAACCAACTGCTCTGGCCCAATGATGACGTCGACCGGGATATGATCCCGATTAAACAATGCGTCCTGCTGATGCAGGTACTGTTGCGAGCGAACTCGTGAAATCTTTGTAGGTGTATTGAACAGGGTGTGGGCGACCTGGCAGGCCATCATATTGATCTCGTCACTATTCGTGACGGCGACCAACATGTCGGCATCTTCTGCGCCTGCTTTGAGCAAGGTATTGGGGTGCGATGCCTCGCCGACAACGGTCCCGATATCCAATCGGTCCTGCAGAAGTCGCAGTGTTTCCCCGTCGACGTCTACCATGGTGATGTCATTTTTTTCGCCGGCCAAATGCTCAGCAAGCGTGCCGCCCACCTGGCCAGCGCCGAGAATAATGATCTTCATAGCGTTGCGAACTCAACCTGCGTCATGGACTTGAGTTAGCCAGCACATTAAAGAAAACCCACCCTGATTGTAAGTGAACTACTGGGGAAAAATTGCCTATCACTGCGAGTGTAAATCAGGCGCGCTTGTGCAAAAGAGCATAGAATAAACCGTCCGGCCCACCATCCGCCGGCAGTATTTGCCGTCCTGGGCCCGCGGCAAGCCCCCACTTATCAGCTAGCGGCACCGCAGAGGCATCCGGCTTGCTACTGAGAAAGCGTTCGACCACATCGGCATTTTCCTGTTTCAAAATGGAGCAGGTGACATACAGCAAATAGCCGTCCGGCTTCAGTAGAGGCCAAAGCCCTGCAAGAATCTCCTGCTGTAGCGCCGAGAAACCTTGAATATCTGTACTGCGTCTCAATAGCTTGATATCCGGGTTGCGTCGCAGTACGCCGGTGGCGGAACAGGGAGCGTCCACCAAAATACGATCAAAACTGTCGGGCCCAAATTGCTGCGGCGGCTCACGAGCATCGCCCAAAACGATAGCGGCTTCTAGTCGCGTGCGGTGCAGATTGTCCCTCACTTTTTGAAGGCGCGCTTGGTCTATATCCATGGCGACAAGCTCATCGAGCTCGGGCTCCAGTTCAAGCAAGTGGCAGGCTTTGCCGCCGGGTGCCGCGCAGGCATCTAATATGCGCTCACCACGCGATGCGCCGAGGTAATGCGCGGCTAGCTGGGCAGCCTCATCCTGTACGCTTAAGGCACCACTGCCAAACCCTGGTAGTGTGTTCACATCTACGGCGCGAGCAAGGTAAACGGCTTCGGGGGACAGCCCGCCATCAACAGCCTCTAGCCCTTGTTGGTTTAGCGCATGGATGAAATCTGCCCGGGAGCTTTGCTGGCGATTGATTCGAAGTGTCATTGGCGCCTGCCTATTGTTCGCCTCAATAATCACATCTGCGCTGTCGGGCCACTGCTGCCCTATCTGCTCGTAGAGCCATTGTGGATGGCTGTTTGCTGCAGCTGCCGAGAGCTGCGTCGCGAGCTTTTCCCTGTCTCGCTGGAATCTACGAAGCACCGCATTGGCCAGCCCCTTTGCCCAAGCTTTTTTAAGTCCCGCTGTGGCTGCCACCGTACTTGAGACTGCCGCATGGTCGGGTATGCGAGTATTCTCCAGCTGATACAGACCGCACAGCAATAACCCCTGCAGGTCCCGATCTTTCTTTTTTAATGGGGCTTGCAGCAGTATATCTAGCAAACCCTGTAAACGTGGCGCTAGACGCAATGTGCCGTAGCACAGCTCCTGCAGAAGAGCACGTTCACGGGTCTCTACTGTCGCTAGTCCAGGGGGTAGCGCTTGATTGAGAGACTTGCCAGCCAGCAC
This sequence comes from Pseudomonadota bacterium, assembly GCA_039025905.1. GTDB lineage: Bacteria > Pseudomonadota > Gammaproteobacteria > Pseudomonadales > Halieaceae > JARRPM01. The sequence goes on from JBCCNJ010000080.1 coordinate 10,376, forward strand.
GTCACCAATGATCTTGCCAGCAGCCGTGCGTGGGTCAATCGCCATTAACGGGCCTGATGGCTGGAGCTTGTAAATCTTGCTCCTGGTTTGAATAGCTCGCCGCGCGCGTTCAAGAGCTGGTCCGTCCCGAGAGGTTTGCCGCCTGCGAGCTGCATGCATTTGATATTGAGCGCTCCACGGCCGCAGGCGACAACCATGCCCTCGCGCCTTGCGCTTATGATCGTACCGGGTGCAGAACCGGTCTCTTTTTGCTCAATGGAAGCGGCCTCCCAGATTTTCAAGCGCTCACCCGCCAGGTGGCTGAAGCAGATTGGGAAGGGATTGAATGCGCGTATTTTGCGAGCTATATCGATGGCGTCCAGCCGCCAATCCAAGTCGGCTTCCGGTTTCTGTATTTTATTCGCATAGGTCGCACCGCGCTCATCCTGCTTCTCGGCACGTTGCTGGTAGTGTGGGAGCTGACTCAACACTTTGAGAAGCAGCGGTGCCCCGATGGCTGCAAGTTCCGCATGAAGAGATGCTGCGGTGCTCTGCTCGGTAATCTGGCAATTTGCGCTGGCGAGCATGGGCCCGGTATCCAGGCCTGCATCCATCTGCATGATAGTAATACCAGTTTCCCTATCGCCAGCTTCGATGGCTCGCTGTATTGGAGCGGCTCCGCGCCACCGGGGCAATAGCGATGCGTGTACGTTAAGGCAGCCCAGGCGTGGGGTATCCAGAATCGGCTGCGGCAAAATCAAGCCGTAGGCGACAACGACTAAGAGGTCGGCGTTCAGATCAGCGAGTGCGCGCTGCGCGTCTTCACTGCGCAGCGTTGCCGGTTGCAAGAGCTCGATTTCCGCAGATTTCGCCAGCTGAGCGACGGGGCTTGCACGCAACTTTTTGCCGCGCCCTGCGGGCCTGTCCGGTTGCGAATAGACAGCAATTAGTTGGTGCTTACTATCAATAAGCGCCCTTAAATGCGCTGCGGCAAAGTCGGGTGTGCCCGCGAATACGAGCCTCAACGGAGGGTAGTTGTGCTGCTCAGGCATCAGGCCTTGGCGCGCTGTTGTTTCTCCAACTTTTTGCGAATACGCTGTCGCTTAAGTGGTGATATGTAGTCGACAAAAAGCTTGCCTTCCAGATGGTCAATTTCGTGCTGCAGGCAGATTGCCAGCAGCCCATCGACCTGCTTAGTAAACTCCTCGCCGTTTTCGTCCAACGCCGTGACTTCGATGGTTTTGGGACGCGTAATAGTTTCGAAAAATCCCGGAACTGATAGACATCCTTCATCATATTCGCCGAGTGTGTCGTCAAGCACTTTGATTTTTGGGTTGATGAAGACCATGGGTTGACTTCGATCCTCGGTCACATCGAGAACTAAGATTCTCTCATGCACATTGACCTGGGTTGCTGCCAGGCCAATCCCCGGCGCGTCATACATGGTCTCCAGCATGTCTTTGACCAGCTTGCGGGTCTTTTCTGTCACCTGTTCAACTGGCTTCGCCTTGGTGCGCAAGCGCGGATCAGGGAATTCCAGTATTTCAAGTAATGCCATTAGTAAAAGCCATTTTTTTGAGCGCGATTTCCATTGGATGACTGCTGCGTGAATTAGTCACATTAAGCTTGCCACCGGCAAAAGGGGGCAGCAAACTGTAAAGATTATACAGCCTGCGGCAACGGGGCGCCCAGCACCAGCGGTGTTGGAGCGTATACGCAGGCAGGAAAACTGAACATGGGGAAGCTGTCACAGTGTCTATTTCCCGGCTTGGCCAGCCAGGAAGGCTTTTGCTGCGACAGACTATAACAAGGCTACGCAGGGACGGAACAATGAAAAGAAGCGCACTTTCAGTTTGCCTGTTGGTGATGCCGTTGCTTTTTAGCACCTGGCTCAAAGCAGCGGTTGAACTCAACGAGGACGTACCAGAAACCTACATCGTAAAAAAGGGTGACACTCTCTGGGGTATCTCTGGCATCTATCTGGAGAAGCCCTGGCTTTGGCCGCAGCTGTGGGATGCCAACCCGCAAATTGATAACCCCCATTTGATCTACCCAGGTGATGAGCTCTACCTGGTTTGGATCGACGGCGAACCGAGGCTGCGGATGCGTCGCGGCAGAGATGTCAAACTGACACCTAATATGCGTGTTACGCCACTGGATCTTGCCATACCCATTATCCCCCTCGATGAGATTGGGCCCTGGTTGCAGTTTTCTCGGATTGTCGACCTATCTGAAATAGAAGGTGCGCCGTACATCGTTTCAGGCAACCAGGGGCACCTGCTTAGCGCTCCAGGTGATCTCATATTTGGTCGGGGCGCGTTTCCCCCAGACGAACGGGCATTCGGAATCTTTCGCCCCGGTGAGGCCTACTACGACCCCATCACTCAGGAGCTTCTCGGCTACCAAGCGCAAGATATTGGCAACGCAAGGCTAATCAATGCTGCCGGTGATGAGGTTGCTGAACTAGAAGTCACCCGCATCACGGAAGAGGTTAGGATCACAGACCGCTTGTTACCAATGCGAGAGCGGGTGATCGATGCGACCTTTCACCCGCGGCCCCCAGCGGTGGAAATAGAGGGTGGCTTCATGATCGCTGTGCCAGGGGGTGTCACCCAGATTGGCACGAATGCCATTGTGGTTTTGAACAAGGGAGCGCGCGATGGGCTTGAGATAGGCCAGGTGCTAGCGATCTATCAAGCGGGTGAGATCGTGTTCGATGACATCGCCAAGGAAAATGTACGACTGCCAGATCAGCGTGCCGGCTTGGCCATGATTTTCGAGGTGTTCAACAAGGCGAGCTATGCCATCGTTTTGAAATCCGATAAACCACTTAAAGTGGGTGACAAAGTTAAGAACCCATGATGTTCTAAAACCGAAGACACAGCAGCAAAATAGACGGGGCTAAACGCCCCGTTTTTTTGCAGGGCTAGTCTAGAAACCACAAGGACATCAGGGACGATGCATGAACGAAGCACAAATACTCACTCGCATTAGTTTGCACTCACTAACCCCGATTTCATCTTCAGCACTGTCTCTGCTGTTACAGAGTTGCGATTCTCCTGAGACGCTACTGGCAGGGGGAAAGGCACTCTGGCGCGACCTGGGACTGAACGAGGAGATAGCAGATGCTGCCGCCCGCGACTTAAAAGCCAACGCAGACAAGGTAGGCGTGGAAACCCGATTGATGCAAGAATTGGACGCGTCCATCGTCGCCATCTCCGATCCAAATTATCCACCACTGTTGCGACACATTCCCGACCCGCCGCCGCTGCTTTACATCCGAGGTGACACAGCGTCACTAAGTTGCCCACAGCTCGCTATGGTGGGAAGTCGCAGAGCAAGCGCTGCGGGCATGCGAGCGGCGCGCAGTTTTTCAAGTCAACTGGCAAGGTCCGGGCTCATCGTCACCAGCGGGCTGGCGCTCGGTATTGACTCAGCAGGCCACCGCGGTGCCTTAGATGCGGGTGGCTGCAGCATCGCGGTTCTGGCCAATGGCATTGATAAGGTATACCCGAGGCGGCATCGAGATCTTGCTGATGAGTTGCGCCAGAGGGGTGCGCTAGTCAGTGAGTTTCCACTGGGCACAGCGCCGGTCAAATTCAATTTTCCCAGGCGCAACCGTATTGTCAGTGGATTGTCGCTAGGCGTTTTAGTGGTAGAGGCTGCGCTTCCTAGCGGTTCACTGATAACAGCCAGAGCGGCCCTTGAGCAGGGTAGAGAAGTATTTGCCTTGCCCTGGTCGATTTACCACGCGGCTGGTGCGGGTTGCCTAAGCCTAATAAGAGATGGCGCTAAGATGGTTGAAACTGAGCGTGATATCTATGAAGAGTTAGGTCCCATGTATGCGCTGCTGGGGGACGGTGAGGAGGTGAGCAGTTCCCCAGACTCGCGTGAAACTCTGACCGATCTGCAACGTCGACTTGTACGGTTGGTGGGCGATGACGTGGTGACGGCGGATGAGTTGAGCCTGCAATGCGAGCTGCCAGTAAATAAAGTGGCTACAGATTTAACGACGTTGGAATTACTCGGCAGGGTGCGTCGCGTATCGGGAGGCTATGCTCGAATTTAGTTCCAACATTTATATTTGCGGCACTGCACTTGAGATGCATGCGACAGTTCGATAGTTTGCGCGTGGTTGCTATCGAGCCGGAAAGTCGCTGCGTAAATAGCCGAGGGCTTACGAGAGCCCGGTGTTTGTCATTGCTTGTTGCGCGCGCGTACTCTTTGGGCAACATTGGAATTAAAGGAAGTAGGTCAATGTCAGTCAGCGTACACGCTATGCATCTGCGTTTCGCTAGTCAGCTTCTGGCTGTGGGCGGGGTTATCGCCTGCCCCACCGAGGCGGTATGGGGCTTAAGCTGTGATCCGCAAAACCCGGACGCGGTAAATCGACTGCTTGCGATCAAGGGCCGGCCTGTTTCCAAGGGCCTCATTTTGGTGGCGGCGGATGAACAACAGTTAGCATCTTTGCTGACAGATCTGAATGATGACGAGCGTCAGCAGCTCTCGGCGAGCTGGCCTGGTCCGAATACCTGGCTGATCCCACATAGGGGACTTGTTAAACCTTGGGTTCATGGCGAACACGACACCGTCGCCGTACGGGTAACCGATCATCCGGTGGTCGCTGCGCTTTGCCTGGCCTGGGGTAGCCCTCTGGTCTCTACGTCCGCCAATCCCGCAGGTAAGGAGCCACCGAAGGCGCAAGCGGAAATCTATAGCTACTTTGGCAAAACTCTGGATTACATCGTGCCAGGCGCTACGGGTGACCTCGACCGACCCACACAAATACGCGATCTTGCCAGCGGCGAAGTCCTGCGGGTTTAGACGCGATAACCTTGATCTGTTTCGGTATTGTTACTTTCAGAGGGTGCGTATAATGCAACGCCCATGAACGCTGACCAGAATATCGATATCGAGCAGGTACGCAGCTATCTGCTTTCATTACAGGATTCAATTTGCACAGCACTCTCAGATGAAGACGGGGATGGAAAGTTCCTAACCGATGAATGGCGGCGCGCTGAGGGCGGCGGCGGCCGCAGCCGAGTGCTGTCTGAAGGCGCTGTCTTTGAGCGAGGTGGGGTCAATTTTTCTCACGTCTTCGGTGCCTCTCTTCCTCCCTCTGCTTCAGCCTCGCGCCCTGAACTGGCGGGTCGAAGCTTTCAGGCGATGGGTGTTTCTCTGGTAATGCACCCACGCAACCCTCATGTGCCGACTTCGCATGCCAATGTGCGTATGTTTGTTGCAGAGAAGCGCGGGGAAGCACCCATTTGGTGGTTTGGGGGCGGTTACGATCTCACCCCATATTATGGCTATCGCGAAGACTGTATAAGCTGGCATGAGACCGCGGCCCAAGCCTGTGCACCTTTCGGTGAGAGCGTTTACCCGCGTTTTAAAACCTGGTGCGATGAGTACTTTTACTTGAAACATCGCCAAGAGCCCAGGGGCATCGGCGGCCTGTTCTATGATGACTTAAATGAATGGGGTTTCGATACCTGTTTTTCCTTTTTGCGAGCCGTTGGCGATTCCTATATCGAAGCGTATCAGCCGATTGTGCAGCGCCGTCGGGAACACGAATTCGATGCCAAGCAGCGGGAATTCCAGCTATATAGGCGTGGCCGCTATGTGGAATTCAATCTGGTATACGATCGTGGCACGCTGTTCGGTCTGCAATCGAATGGCAGAACGGAGGCGATTTTGATGTCCATGCCACCGCTGGCGCGTTGGGAGTATGACTTTCAGCCGGAGCCTGGCTCACCAGAGGCCGAACTGATCGACTACTATCTCCAAGGTAGGGATTGGTTGTCTGAAGAGGGATAGAGGGACGAGATTGTAATGAGTGACATCGACAAATACGCCGTCTTTGGTAATCCGATCAAGCACAGCAAATCGCCGGTGATCCACAGCGCTTTCGCCCGGCAGTGCGGTCGACAATTGCAGTATCGTGCCGTCTTGGTGAAGCCCGATGGCTTTGAGCGAGCGGCCAAGCAATTTTTTGACGACGGCGGCGCTGGACTCAACATAACACTGCCCTTTAAGCGAGAGGCATTTGCCTTTGCCGACAAGCTGAGTAGCCGAGCGCAACGAGCTGGCGCGGTGAACACGCTGAGTGTCGGCGAAGGCGGGGTCATTCAGGGCGAAAATACCGACGGTATCGGCCTTGTGCGAGACATGATTGCAAACTTAGGCTGGGCCGTGCAGGGACTTAAAGTGCTCATCGTTGGTGCCGGTGGTGCGGCCAGGGGGGTATTGGAGCCCCTGCTACGTGAAAAACCTAAGCAGCTATTGGTGGTAAACCGTACACCAGAAAAAGCGACCGTCTTGGCGGAGGAATTTGCAGACCTTGGCTCGATTATCGGCGGCTCTTATTCACTCGTTGGCGACGAGTCCTTCGATTTAATTATCAACGCAAGCAGCGCAGGCTTAAGCGGGGAGACGCCACCGCTACCGGGTTCGGTGCTGAATGAACGCAGCTGTTGCTACGACATGATCTATGGGTCCGCCCCCACCGCGTTCATGCGCTGGGCGGCGAAAAATACGGCCTGGGCGGTAGCAGATGGACTCGGCATGCTAGTGGAGCAAGCAGCCCAGTCCTTCTATATATGGCAGCACCAACTGCCCGAAACTCGCCCCGTGATCGCCCAGGTAAGAGAAAGTCTGGCCTGAGCCAGCTTGATCAGTCGGTCTCCAACTGAGCGATATGCTGGTCTTTTAACTTCACGTAGTTAGCAGCGCTATAGCGGAAATACTCCATCTCTTTAGCGCTGAGCGGTCGTATCTCCCGCGCCGGACTGCCGGCATATAAATGGCCGCTCCGCAAACGCTTCCCCGGGGTTACCAGTGCGCTCGCGCCGATGACCACGTCATCCTCTACGATAGCGCCGTCCATGATGGTCGATGCCATCCCAACTAGTATCCTGTCTCCCAGTGTGCATCCGTGCAAAGTTGCATTGTGGCCGATGGTGACATCGCTGCCGATCACCAGCGGCCAGCCGTCTGGGTTATACGGCCCCGCATGGGTGATGTGCAATACACACCCATCTTGCACGCTGGTGCGAGCGCCGATTCGGATGCTGTGCATATCACCGCGAATGGAGACCTGCGGCCATATGGAGACATCGTCCTCTAGCTCGACATTGCCAAGAACAACGGCACTAGGGTCAATCATTACGCGAGCACCGAGCTGAGGAATGTGATCTTGAAAGGAGCGAACGCTGTATAGAGTGTAGTGTTTCATCGCTGTGTTCTCACCGAATACCCCTGTACCATAGCCAGGGTGTGGTTTGGATGCCAGCTGTTGAGAGCACCAATCCCTGCATGGAGACTCACTTATGACAATTAAGCGCAGTACACGCCGTTATATCGCGGGCGCAGTGTGCCCGCGCTGCGGTCAGATGGATAAAATTGTCATCGATATGGAAACAGACCAACGCGAATGCGTTGCCTGCGATTTTAAAGAACAGCGACCAACAAACGATACAGCAAGCGAGAAGGCGCAGGCGCTCGAATTACCCACCCGTGTTAGCAGGGCGGTATCCCGCAGGGTAGAAACACCAGCGGAGCCGGTTACGCTAGTGCAACCCGCTACCACTGCCAAAAAATCATCCTAGCTGGCTTCAGATGCCAGCCTCAACCTGATGCGCCGTGTTGACCATGTGGCTTTGTTGTATTTGAACAACTGAGTAGCTGCCGCACTGTTCGGCGGAATAGATTTAACTTTTGCCCAGACGTACTCCCGCGACAGCAGCGTTTCAGCGGTATCTGACACCTTTTGATCGAGTCTGTTTGCCACCTCGTCCCCTAGCAGGTGGTGCACAATTACGTTTGCTTCAGTCATATCGATAGGGAGAAGAGGGCGCTGAAGGTGTCTTATATGGTGGTCGTTCACCTCCTCTAGCAGTCGGTGAGCGAGAAACGCTTCGTCCATCAGGGCCGCCAACTCGCCGTCCGTCGAAAGGCCATCTGGTGGGTGTAGGAAGTAGTCTTCGGCCATATCCAAAAAAGGCTGAGCATAGTCATAAAACCCCATATGCTTGCTGACGGCGGTAACCAGCAAGATGCAATCCGGTACACTCTCTACGTAGTCCCTTATGAAAGCTATCAGGCCTGCAACGGGGTCATCTTCGGGCAGCGTGAGTTTGTCTCTTAGCTGGGGCAGTTGGCAAAGCAGGCGGTTGCTGAGGGCTTGGGTCTTAGATTCCCCTTGCACTGCGGCGACAATTTTCTCTCTGATGAGCGCTGTGACCATAAGCCGCCTGAAGTTCTGGTGTTTTTAGAGCGGTAGAGTTCAGGCTAGTACATCCTGACTAATTCGCTACCTCTTGACCTAAATCTATGGGCATAAGCTCGCATGCGATGTAAATTCATGCTCTGCTTTTGGCATGAGTTCTGTCAGAAGAATGAAATTTGAACGCGTTGCTCTTGTTGATGCGTGGGGGCCGGGCTTTCCTATCCTTGAGGTGACTTTATCGCAATGCTGTGAGGTGCTTCCAAGGGCTTATTGGCGGCGCCCACGTGCTTGCCAGTATTGAGTGCGGCGAGACTTGCGAGGAATTGGACCGGTGTGCAATGCAATTTAGATTCGTTATAATTCGGCCGCCTTGTTGGTGCGACGTGGTGTCGCACCCTACATGAGGTAATATCAGCTGGCATGTTCAGACAGTGTTGACGCCACGTTCGCCCCACCCACTAAAGGTGTTCCGAAGTTCGTATCAAACACAATCTATGAATATGCATGGTCTGGGGGGAAATCAGGCCGGTCAGCTGAGGGGTTGATAATGATTCCTATTGAATACGGAGACACAGGAAATGTGTTTTGACGCGAAGCGCCTGCTATGGCTCGCCCTTGGTCCTGTGCTAATGATCACGAGCCTTTCCGCACAATCTTCTGAACAAGAGATTAGCTCGATCAATATGCCACGCGGAGTAACCGACGTCGGCAGCAATATTTACGATCTTCATATGCTGATCTTTTGGATCTGTGTGGTCATTGGTGTGCTTGTATTCGGCGTGATGTTCTGGTCGATATATCACCACCGAAAATCCAAAGGTGTTAAACCGGCAACCTTTCATGAGAGCACTAAGGTCGAAATTGCATGGACGATCGTACCGTTCGTCATTCTGGTCGGTATGGCCTTTCCAGCGACCTCAACGCTTATGGAGATCTACGATACCGATGACGCCGAGTTGGATATTCTGATTACGGGGTATCAGTGGAAATGGAAATACGAGTACCTTGATGACACGGGGGATAACGTCAGTTTTTTCAGTAACTTGCGTACCCCGCAGAACGAAATCTACAACACCGCACCGAAAGGCCAACACTACTTGCTAGAAGTCGATGAGCCGATGGTGATTCCGGTAGATACGAAAGTACGGTTTTTGATAACCGGTAACGATGTCATACATTCCTGGTGGGTGCCGCAATTGGCGGTGAAGCGTGATGCGATACCGGGATTCATTAACGAAACGTGGACGAAGGCCGAAGAGGTAGGGATCTACCGTGGTCAATGTGCGGAGCTCTGCGGGAAAGATCATGGCTTTATGCCGATCGTGGTGAATGTGGTCACCCAGGACGAATACGATGAGTGGCTTGGCACCAAGCAGCTAGAGGCTGCGGAGATCAAAGAGCTCATGGCCCAGACCTTCACTATGGATGAATTGATGGAGCGTGGAGAAGCCGTCTACACGCGCAACTGTCTCGCCTGTCATGGAGCTGGCGGTGAAGGTGGGCTGGGAACCGCCATTAAGGATAGCCCTATCGCCACCGGCGAAGTTCCAGGGCACCTGGATATCGGAATAAACGGAGTGCCTGGCACGGCAATGCAGGCATTTGGTGGGCAGCTGAACGACGTTGATA